>NZ_JBVHHL010000003.1:0-334676 GCF_055561075.1 Streptomyces sp. NPDC022910 | reverse complement strand
GCCCCATACCCACCCCGATCCATCGGATGTGGGCACAACGTTGACTGACGGCCTGTCATTCCAAGGAAACGACCGGTCATTTTGCTAGGAGTCCTTAGCTTGACCCCCGTGCCTACGGGGCTCTCGTGTCAGGTGACCCCTGGCACGAGAGCTGTTCAGGGCGGGCAGTTCCGGGGCCGGCTCCGGTTTCGAGGATGGCCGGCCACCGCCTCGCCGGGTGGGCCCCGCATGCGTTCCCAGCCGTCTCAGCGCGGCAGTGTCGCCGGGCTTCCCCCGTTCGCCTCGTATCCCGCCACCGCCAGCGCGCGGTATATGGCGTAGTCCGCGGCCGGGTCGGAGGTCAGGGTCCAGGGCAGTGCGCCCACGTGGCCGTCGACGTGGACCAGTTGGGCCATGGCCTCCGTCCAGCGCTCGCTGCGGACCAGGAAGAAGAGCAGGAGGTGGCGGACGTGCGCCAGCATCGGGTCGTCGGAGCGGGCCGACTGCACCGCGAAGAGCGCGCCGTGGATCGCCTTCGTCACGACCTCGCTCTGGTAGAAGCTGCTGACCAGGTTCACCTCGGGGAGGTGCTCGAAGACCGCGAAGAGGGGCATCGCGGCGAGGAGCGAGCCCTGAGGGGCGCGGGCCGCGGCCGATTCCGCGAAGGAGTACGCCAGATCGCGCGAACCGTGCCACTTCTCGCACCAGTAGTGCAGCGCCGCCAGATGCGCGCCCATGTGGGCGGGGGCGCGGTCCAGGATCTTCAGCCACAGCTGCTCGAACTCCGGCTGCGGGTAGGCGAGCCCGCGGGCCACCGAGAGCTCGATGATGTACGGGATCGGGTCACCGGGGGCCAGCAGCGCCGCCTCCGCGCACGACGACCTCGCCTCCTCCATGATGATCCGGAACTCGTCCGTCCCGGGCGTCGACGTGCGCCACGCCTGCTGCACCAGGAACTCCGCCTGCACGGCCGCGCCGCCCGCGTCCTTGGGGGCCTCGGCCCGCCACACCCGCAGCCACTGGCCCCCCGGTGTCTCGCTCACCCCGCCGGGTCGCTGCTGCAGCTCGAGGGACGCGGCGCCCGCGAAGGCCTGCACGCGCTGCCAGCGTGACTCGCCCTCCGTCTCGGTGCCCGCCAGGAGCTGCGAGGCCGCCCGGTAGTCCTGCGTGCGCTGCACCACGTCCAGGACGTCCAGCAGGTCCTGGTCGGGGCCGGGCATGCGGATGTCCAGCTCCTCCTGGCGCACGAAGCCGTAGTTCGCCGGGTCCGCGGCGTCCGGGTCGCCCGGTGCCACCTGCTGGATACCCGCGCGCCTGCGCATGAGGACGGGCAGCAGGACCATGCTCAACATGGCCAGCGCCATCAGGACCCAAAGAATCACCATGCCTCAAGCGAACCAGACCGGTCCGACACTTGGCCAACCTGGTCGCCAGGCCTGTGGAAAACCCACCAGCGTTGCTCCGTGGACCGGTCGCCGTCCCGGCTCGCCCGCTCACCGCTCCCGCCGTTCAGGCCTGCGCCTCCGACGCCGCGGGTCTCGCGCGCCGTCGTCCTCGCCACGAGCGCACTACCCTCGGTGCCCATGAGCGACAGGCACATCAGTCAGCACTTCGAGACCCTCGCGATTCACGCGGGGAACACCGCCGACCCCCTCACAGGTGCGGTCGTCCCTCCGATCTACCAGGTTTCGACCTACAAGCAGGACGGCGTCGGCGGGCTGCGCGGCGGATACGAGTACAGCCGCAGCGCCAACCCCACCAGGACCGCCCTGGAGGAGAATCTCGCCGCCCTGGAGGGCGGCCGCCGCGGCCTCGCGTTCGCGTCCGGACTGGCGGCCGAGGACTGCCTGTTGCGTACGCTGCTCAGCCCCGGTGACCACGTGGTCATCCCGAACGACGCGTACGGCGGTACGTTCCGCCTCTTCGCCAAGGTCGTCTCGCGGTGGGGGGTGGAATGGTCGGTCGCCGACACCAGCGATCCTTCGGCCGTACGAGCCGCGCTCACCCCGAAGACCAAGGCGGTGTGGGTGGAGACCCCCTCCAACCCGCTGCTGGGCATCACCGACATCGCCGCCGTCGCCCAGATCGCCCGTGACGCGGGAGCCAGGCTCGTCGTCGACAACACGTTCGCGACTCCCTACCTGCAGCAGCCCCTCTCGCTCGGCGCGGACGTCGTCGTGCACTCCCTGACCAAGTACATGGGCGGGCACTCCGACGTCGTCGGCGGTGCGCTGATCGTGAACGACCAGGAGTTGGGCGAGCAGCTGGCGTACCACCAGAACGCGATGGGCGCGGTCGCCGGTCCCTTCGACTCCTGGCTGGTGCTGCGCGGGACCAAGACGCTGGCCGTCCGCATGGACCGGCACAGCGAGAACGCCGCCAAGATCGCCGACATGCTCACCCGGCACGCGCGCGTGACGCGCGTTCTGTATCCCGGTCTGCCGGAGCACCTCGGTCACGAGGTCGCCGCGAAGCAGATGAAGGCGTTCGGCGGCATGGTCTCCTTCCAGGTCGAGGGCGGGGAGGAGGCGGCCGTCGAGGTGTGCAACCGGGCCGAGGTGTTCACACTCGGCGAGTCCCTGGGGGGTGTCGAGTCCCTCATCGAGCACCCGGGGCGCATGACGCACGCGTCCGCGGCCGGCTCCGCCCTGGAGGTCCCCGCCGATCTCGTGCGCCTCTCCGTGGGCATCGAGAACGTCGACGACCTCCTGGAGGACCTGCAGCGGGCACTCGGCTGACGGCCCGGTCTCACCAGTTGCTGATCGGTGGAGTCGTCGTGGACGGCGGCTCCACCCAGGGGCGTGCGACCGACGCCCAGATCACGAAGGCGAGGGTCGCGGCGAGCAGGGCCAGCCACAGCAGGCGGCGAGCCCCTGTCCGGCGGCGCAGCATGCGGCTGCCGCGCCGCACCACCTCCGGGTACAGGTCGGGCGGCACCGGGGGCGGCGTCCGCTCCAGCATCCGCCGCACGGCCGCCTCACGCTCGGAGATCTTCATCCGTCACCTCCGTCACCTCCGTCACCTCCGTCACCTCCGTCACCTCCGTCACCGCAGGCCCGGGGCCCGGCGGGCGTCGTCGGCCCGGTCATGACGGCGCCACCTTCGCGACCGGCACCGCCGGTGCCGGCCCGGGCGGTGGATGCAACAGCGTGGCCGTCGCCCGCAGGCAGATCGAGCGCACCCGCTCGGTGGGCAGCCCCAGCAGCGCCGCCGTCTGTTCCTCGGCCACACCCTCGTACAGCCTCAGGACAAGGATCAGCCGTTCCTGGGGCGACAGAGCCGCGAGCATGCCGCCCGCGTCCGGCCGGTGCCGGCCGAGCGCCCCGTGGCGGTGCCACGCCTCGCGCGCGAAGCGGGTGGCCAGATGCTGGCGCGCCCGGTCGTAGGGGTCGTCGCCGCGCAGCCGGTCCCAGGAGGCGTACGTCTGGGCGAGGGACAGCGTCAGCAGGCGCCGTGCGCGAGGGTTGGCGTCCGGCGCCTCAGCGGTGAGCAGGGTGGCGGCATGCAGCAGCCGCCCGGCCGCGCCCGCGACGAATGCCTCGAACTCACGGGCCCGGCGAGCGTCCTGGGACGCATGCCGTTCTCGCACCGCGCCTCCCCCTGAGGGCGACCATGAAGGAACGGGACCTCGCCGCGTGCGGTACCGGCCGCGCCCGCACGACGAGCAAGTGGGGCGTGCACGGCATGCCGGACCGCGTACGACAGGGGCCCGGTCTCATATGAGACCGGTCGCGCCCCCCGGGTCAAGAGCCGGGGAGCGCTCGCACGCGCGCGTGCCGGGGTGGTGACGTACGGCGTGGACCGGGGCTCAGGACGTCGGCTGTGACTCCGACCCCGGAATTCCCTGTGCCGTCTGCCGGGCGGAGAGGGCCGTGTTGAACCGCGTGAGCAGCGCGCAGAAGTCCTGGCGCTCCTCCGGCGTCCAGTCGTGCGTCAGTTCGGCCATCAGCTGTCGCCTGGAGGAACGTACCTCCTCCAGGCGGGACAGGCCGCGCGGGGAGAGCTGGAGCACCACCGCGCGCCCGTCCTCCGGGTGGGAGGTGCGCTTGACGAGACCGGTGTCGACCAGCGGGGCCACCTGCCGGGTGACCGTCGACGAGTCGATGCCCATGCTCGCGGCTAGCGCCTTGACGCCCATCGGGCCTTCCTTGTCGAGGCGGTTGAGCAGCAGGTACGCGGCGCGGTCCATGGAGTTGCGCACCTGCCCGACCCCGCCGAGCCGCGTCTGTTCGGCGCGGCGTGCGAACACCGCGACCTCGTGCTGCAGCGTGTCCAGAAGACCGGTGTCACCGACGGTCGTCATGTCCATCGACATTTCAGGTGTTGTGGGCATGGCCGGGGGCTCACTTCATGCGTGGGGAGCTGGGTTGGGGGACAGGGTACGCGGCCGGGACGCGGGTCGTACCAGCGCTGCGCAAACCCGTACCAGGCCTTGGTCACACCCGCTGCCGACGGGCGTGAACTGCGAGACTGGTGGTCATGAGCTACAGCACGGCTGACTCCTTGCCGGCGGTGACGCTGGACGACGTACGGGGCGCCCAGAAGATGCTGTCGGGCATCGCCCGCGTCACGGCCATGGAGGGCAGCAGGCACCTGTCCCAGCTGGTCGGCGCGCCGGTGCACTTCAAGTGCGAGAACCTCCAGCGGACCGGGTCGTTCAAGCTGCGCGGCGCGTACGTGCGCATCGCGGGGCTGCTGCCCGAGGAGCGGGCGGCGGGCGTGGTCGCCGCGAGCGCGGGCAACCACGCGCAGGGCGTCGCGCTCGCGTCCTCGCTGCTGGGTGTGCACTCCACGGTCTTCATGCCCAAGGGCGCCCCGCTGCCGAAGATCAGCGCGACCCGCGAGTACGGCGCCGACGTACGACTGGACGGCCAGGTGGTGGACGAGACACTGGCCGCGGCGCAGGAGTACGCGGCCGAGACAGGTGCGGTCTTCATCCACCCGTTCGACCACCCGGACATCATCGCGGGTCAGGGGACGGTCGGTCTGGAGATCCTGGAGCAGTGCCCGGAGGTGCGCACGATCGTCGTCGGCATCGGCGGCGGCGGGCTGGCTGCGGGCATCGCGACCGCGGTGAAGGCGCTGCGCCCGGACGTGCGGGTGGTGGGCGTGCAGGCGGAGGGCGCGGCCGCGTACCCCGCATCCCTTGCGGCCGGACGTCCGGTGTCGGTCGCGAACCCGGCCACGATGGCCGACGGGATCAAGGTGGGGCGGCCCGGCGAGGTGCCTTTCCGGATCGTCCACGACCTGGTCGACGAGGTCCGTACGGTGTCCGAGGACGCGCTGTCCGCCGCCGTGCTGCTCTGTCTGGAGCGGGCCAAGCTGGTCGTCGAGCCGGCCGGCGCGAGTCCCGTGGCGGCGCTCCTGAGCGATCCGGGAGCCTTCGAGGGGCCGGTGTCGGCGGTGCTGTCCGGCGGCAACGTCGACCCGCTCCTGCTGCAGCGCATCCTGCGGCACGGCATGGCGGCACAGGGCCGCTACCTCGCGGTTCGGCTGCGGCTGACCGACCGCCCGGGCGCTCTCGCGACGCTTCTCGGGGTGTTGTCAGTGCTCGACGCTAACGTCCTCGATGTGAGCCACGTACGGACCGACCCACGGCTCGGGCTCACGGAGGCGGAGGTCGAGCTGCATCTGGAGACGAAGGGCCCGGTGCACTGTGCGGAGGTCGAGCAGGCGCTGCGGGAGGCGGGTTACACCGTCACCGACTGAGGTCCGGGACCGTTGTCGCAGGTGCGCGGAAATATTCGTTGAGAGACGCGATACATCGCGTTATGGTGTGTCCGTCTCGTGGCCTCTGCCCATGCCGCGGGGCGTTCGCCGCCGTGCGCGCGGAAAACCCGTCGAGCGGACGAAAGCCTGAACCGTACGCTCGTTGCCCGATCCCCAACGACCCTGATCCCCATAGACGTGGAGAACTCATATGCCAGGTGCCATCTATGCCGAAGGTCTGGTGAAGACTTTCGGCGACGTAAGGGCTCTGGACGGCGTCGACCTCGATGTCCCGGAGGGCACCGTGCTGGGCCTCCTCGGGCCGAACGGCGCGGGCAAGACCACGACGGTCCGCTGTCTGACGACCCTGCTGCGCCCTGACAGCGGCACGGCGGTCGTCGCGGGGATCGACGTGGTCAAGCACCCCGACGCGGTGCGACGCTCGGTCGGTCTGTCCGGGCAGTTCGCCGCCGTCGACGAGTATCTGACCGGCCGCGAGAACCTCCAGATGGTGGGGCAGCTCTACCAGATGAAGGCGAAGGCGGCGAAGCAGCGGGCGATCGAGCTGCTGGAGCAGTTCAACCTCACGGATGCCGCCGACCGTCCCACCAAGACGTACTCCGGCGGTATGCGCCGCCGTCTCGACCTCGCGGCCGCGCTGGTGGTCCGGCCGCCCGTGATGTTCATGGACGAGCCGACGACCGGTCTCGACCCGCGCAACCGCCAGCAGCTGTGGGACGTCATCAAGCAGCTCGTCTCCGGGGGCACGACCCTGCTGCTGACCACCCAGTACCTGGAAGAGGCCGATCACCTGGCGCACGAGGTCTGCGTCGTCGACCACGGCCGCGTGATCGCTCGGGGCACCTCCGACCAGCTCAAGGCGCGTACCGGCGGCGAGCGCGTCGAGGTCGTCGTGCACGAGCGCGAGCACATCACGACCGCTGCCGAGGTCCTGGGCGGCTTCGGCAAGGGTGAGACGACGGTCGAGGAGCACACCCGCAAGCTCACCGTCCCGGTCACCGGCGGCGCCAAGCTGCTCGCCGAGGTCATCCGCGAGCTGGACAGCCGCGGTATCGAGATAGACGACATCGGGCTGCGCCGTCCCACCCTGGACGACGTCTTCCTGTCCCTGACCGGCCATGTGGCCGAGGAGAAGCCCGAGGACAACGGCGCGGCCGAGGTCCCCAAGGCCCGCAAGCGCACGAAGGAGACCGCCACGTGAGCGCAAGCACCGACACCCTCGCCGTCGCCGCGCCCGCAAACCCGCTCGGCCAGTCCGTCCGTGACTCGCTGGTCGTCGCCAAGCGGAATCTGATCCGCATGACCCGGATCCCGGAGATGGTGATCTTCGGACTGATCCAGCCGATCATGTTCGTCGTGCTGTTCAGCTACGTCTTCGGCGGCTCCATGCAGATCGGCGGCAGCACCAGCCCCGAGGCGTACCGCAACTTCCTGATGGCGGGCATCTTCGCCCAGACCGTCACGTTCGCCACGGCGGGCGCCGGCGCGGGCATCGCCGACGACATGCACAAGGGGCTCATCGACCGCTTCCGCTCCCTGCCGATGGCCCGGGGCGCGGTGCTCACGGGGCGCACGCTCGCGGACCTCGTACAGACCGCGCTGACCCTGCTGGTCCTCGCGATCGTCGCCCTCCTGGTCGGCTGGCGCGTGGGCTCCAACGCCGACACCAACCTCGGCAAGGTGCTCGCCGCCTTCGGCCTGCTGCTCCTGACGGGGTACGCGTTCACCTGGATCGGCGCCCTGATCGGCCTCTCGGTGCGGACGCCGGAAGCGGCCACCTCCGGCGGGCTGATCTGGCTGTTCCCGGTCACGTTCATCTCGAATGCGTTCGTGGACACCAGTCACATGACGCCCTGGCTTCGGCACGTCGCCGAGTGGAACCCGTTCAGCGCCACCGTGCAGGCCTGCCGCACGCTGTTCGGCAACCCCGGGGTGTCTCCGTCGGACGCATGGCCGATGGCCCACCCCGTCTGGGCCTCACTGATCTACTCGGTGGTGATCATCGCGGTATTCCGGACGCTCGCGGTACGGAAGTACCGCTCGGCGACGGCCTGACGCGACGCCGGCCCGATCCGACCCCGGGCATGGCAATGCCCCCGGTGCCACAAGGCACCGGGGGCACGCCGCAGGTGTCGGGGGAGGCTCAGCCCTGGTAGGGCTCGGCCTTCAGGATCTTCACCGAGGCCTTCTTGCCGTTCGGCAGTTCGTACTCCGCGTCCTCGCCGACCTTGTGGCCGATCACGCCGGCGCCCAGCGGGGACTGCGGCGAGTAGGTCTCGATGTCGGCGCTCGCGTACTCGCGGGAGGCGAGCAGGAACGTCAGCGTGTCGTCCTCGTCACCGTCGAAGGCGATCGTCACGACCATGCCGGGCGCGACGGCCCCGTCAGCCGAGGCGGGAGCCTCGCCGACCTTGGCGTTCTCCAGAAGCTGGGTCAGCTGGCGCACACGGAGCTCCTGCTTGCCCTGCTCCTCCTTGGCCGCGTGGTACCCGCCGTTCTCGCGCAGGTCGCCCTCCTCGCGCGCGGCCGCGATCTTGGCGGCGATCTCCGTGCGCGCAGGACCAGTAAGGTGCTCAAGCTCGTCCTTGAGCTTGTTGTACGCCTCCTGGGTCAGCCAGGTGACGTTCTCGCTGGTCTGGGTCACAGGTGCTCCTCGTCGGTACTGGGAATACAAAGCATCGCCCTACCCAGAAGAATGTTCCTTCACGGGTGGGCGAAACCACGAGCCTAACAATTCAGCGGCGAAAGGGGGAGGACATAAGCCATCAGAATTACGTCAACGCAGCTCAGAGCCTACGTGAGAAGAGTGGCGTGGCGTCAGTCCGCGTGACAGCCGAGCAGCTCCGCCGTCGTGCCGGGGGACGTCGTACGCAGCGTGACGACCTTGTCGATGCGTGTGGCATGCCCGCCGAACCGGAAATCCCCCCGGCCCACCTCGGCGCCGTCCGCCGACTGCGAGCGCAGGGTGCAGTAACCGGTGGCATCCGCGTCCTTGCGCACCTCCAGATGCACCTTGACCGAGTCGTGAGAGGCCTCGAAGGTGATCACCTCGCCGCTGATCTTGCTCTCGACGACATAGTGATACGCGAACCAGCCGATGACGACCAGCAGCACCGCCCCCAGCACACTCGCGACGATCTTGAGTGTGCGGTCGGCACGCTCGTCCGCGGAGCGGCCGTAGCGGCCCTCGGGCAGCCGGGTGCTCGCCGTACTCATGATCGTCCTCTCGGCAGGGGCCGGGACGAACGTCCCGGAAGGGGCACTCCGGGACCGGACCCGGAATTTTCCGCCCCCCGATTCGGTCACTATAGAAGCCGCCCAACGCGCCGAATCACACCGGGCGCCGACTTGCCGACTTACTGAGGATCGAGTCTTGACTGACCAACTGCGACTGATGGCCGTGCACGCCCACCCCGACGACGAGTCGAGCAAGGGCGCGGCCACCATGGCGAAGTACGTGTCCGAGGGGGTGGACGTGCTGGTGGTGACCTGCACGGGCGGGGAGCGCGGCTCCATCCTCAATCCGAAGCTCCAGGGCGACAAGTACGTCGAGGAGCACATCCACGAGGTACGCAAGAAGGAGATGGACGAGGCCAGGGAGATCCTCGGCGTCAAGCAGGAGTGGCTCGGCTTCGTCGACTCCGGGCTGCCGGAGGGCGACCCGCTGCCCCCGCTTCCCGAGGGCTGCTTCGCCCTCGAGGACGTCGACAAGGCGGCTGGCGAGCTGGTCCGCAAGATCCGCGCGTTCCGTCCGCAGGTGATCACCACGTACGACGAGAACGGCGGCTACCCGCACCCCGACCACATCATGACCCACAAGATCTCGATGGTGGCCTTCGAGGGCGCGGCGGATACCGAGCAGTACCCGGAGGGGGAGTTCGGCCCGGCGTGGCAGCCGCTGAAGCTGTACTACAACCAGGGCTTCAACCGACCGCGCACCGAGGCGCTGCACCACGCGCTGCTCGAGCGCGGTCTGGAGTCGCCGTACGGGGACTGGTTGAAGCGGTGGGACGAGTTCGAGCGCGCCGAGCGCACGCTGACCACCCACATCCCCTGCGCCGACTTCTTCGAGATCCGCGACAAGGCGCTGATCGCGCACGCCACGCAGATCGACCCCGACGGCGGCTGGTTCCGTGTCCCGCTGGAGCTGCAGAAGGAGGTCTGGCCGACGGAGGAATACGAGCTCGCGAAGTCCCTCGTGGACACCTCCCTCCCGGAGGACGACCTCTTTGCAGGCATCCGCTAGCCCTGAGGGACAATGCCTGACATGAGCGCAAGCGTGAGCCTGGCAATGACGCACCTCGTCCCCCTCGCCGAGGTCGACCAGAACAAGGTCACCCCCGGCGTCCTCGGCTTCATCGTCTTCGCCGTGATGGCACTGGCGGTGTGGCGCCTGATGAAGTCCATGAACAAGCACATGGGCAAGGTGGACTTCGAGGAGGACGCCCCCGACGCCGGTGCCAAGGCCGGCAAGAAGGGCTCCGGCACGGTCAAGGGGGCGCCCAAGGCCCAGCGGGGCTGAGGGCTGTTCACTGCAGGGGCCACGCCACCGATGCCCGGCGCGGCCCCTGCCCGGCGTGACCGTCAGCTCCCGGCGGGCACCGCCACCCCCATCACCTCCCGTGCGTGCCGTCCCGGCACCATGCCCAGGCGCCACGCCTGCCAGCCGCCCTCCAGGTTCACGCCCCGCTCCAGCAGCAGCTGGTACGCCCCCACGTAGTCGTCCAGCTTCTCGTCCCTCGACGGGTGGACCGTGCGGGACAGCTGGGCCAGTTCCTCCTGGGCCACTGCCGTGCCCACCTCGGTGCCTCCCGGAGAGGCGTAGGGGAGAAGGGTGCAGCGCAGGAAGCGGGCCCAGTCCTCGCCCCGGCGGTCGCCGTACGACGTGAAAAGGCCCACCGCCTCGTCGCAGAGCGCCAGTGCCTGCTGGGTGCGGGCGTTGCCTGCGTCCACCACCGCCAGTTCCAGGCACGTCCACGCCTCGCCGTGGGCCACACCGATGCGCTGGAAGTCCGCCTTGGCGTCCACCAGCAACTGGCGGGCGAAGCCGGAGTTGCGCAGGGAGCCCGTCCGGGCCGCTCGCTGGTCACGTGTCACGCGCGCCGAGTGATGGCGGGCGCAGGCCAGACCGTAGACATCCCGCATCCGCGAGAACATCGTGCGCGCGCGTTCCAGGTCGCGGACCGCCTGGTCGAGGTCGCCGGTCTCCTCCAGCGCATGGCCCAGGTAGTAGACCGTCCAGGCCTCGCCGCGCGCGTCCTCGTTCTCCAGGTGGCGCGTGGCGGCCCGGCGCAGGTCCTCCGCCGCCGCGGCCGCGTCGCCCGCGACCAGTCGGGCGCGGGCCAGCTGGGTCAGCGCCCAGGCCTCGCCGCGTGCGTCACGGGTGCGGGTGTACAGATCAAGCGCGGTGCGCAGCTCGCCCTCCGCACGCGACGCGTCGCCCATGCGCAGCGCCAGCTGCCCCAGCTGGAAGTGGGCCCAGGCCTCGCCGTGCACCGACTCGTTCTCCCGGTGCAGGACCAGGGCGCCGGTGAGCAGGTCCAGCGCCTGGGCCAGCCGTGCGCGGTCACGCTCCACCGCAGCCAGCGCGTGCATCGTCCACGCGCGGTCCGCCGCAAGCTCGGGCGAGGCCTGCAGATCCAGCGCCTCCTGGAGCCTGGTCGCCGCCTCGGTGAGGTTGCCCTGGTGATGGAGGGTGATGCCGAGGGAACACAGCGCCCTGGCGGCGCCCGCGTCCTGGTGCGCCTCGAAGTACAGATCCACCACCGAGGCCAGCGTCGTGCGCGCCTTGTCCAGCTCGCCCAGCTGTCGTGCCGCGATGCCAGTACGCCACTGCACCGAACGCACCAGCAGGCCCTGGTCGACGGCCTGCGTCAGCTCGCTGATCTCGCCCAGGCGGTAGAGGTCGCCGCGCAGCAGGCAGTAGTCGCACAGGGCGCCCAGCAGGTTCAGCACCGCCGCCTGGTTGACGCCCTCCGCGTGCCGCAGGGCAGCCGTGATGAAGCTCGACTCGTCGTCCAGCCAGCGCAGCGCCGCGTCCAGGGACGTGAAACCGTGCGGTCCGAAACTGTCCGAGCGGGTCGACATGTTGCCGTCCACCAGGCGCAGTACCGAGTCGGCCAGTTCGCCGTAGTTGACGATCAGGCGCTCGTGCGCGGCCGTACGCTCGGCCGGCTCCTCCTCGTCCAGCAGCCTGGCCTGGGCGAAGGCCCGTACGACATCGTGCAGGCGGTAGCGGTTGCCGCGGACGTGGTCGATCAGAGCTGCGCGCGCCAGCGTCTGCAGATACCGCGTCGCGTCCTGCTCGTCCGTGGCCAGCAGGGCAGCCGCGGCGGCCGCCCCCAGTGAGGCACGGCCCGCCAGCGCGAGCCGCCGCAGCAGACGCCGCGCCGCCTCCGACTGGTCCGTATAGCGGAGCCACAGGGCACGCTCCACGGGCTCCACCGGGCCGTACGCCGCGAGATCCACGGCCAGTTGACGAGGGGTGCGCGGACCGAGTGACGTGCCGGCGATGCGCAGGGCCAGCGGCAGACCGCCGCACAGCTGCCGGGTGCGGTCGGCGGCCTCGGCGTCGTACGGTCCCGAGGTGTCCTGGGCCGCCGCGTTCAGCAGTTCCTCCGCGCCCGCCGCGTCCAGTGCCTCGACCGGGAGCTGGTGCACCCGGGCCGGCAGGTCCTCGGGCAGGTCGAGGGGGCCCCGGGCGGTGACGAGCACCAGGCTCTCGGAGCGTTCGGGGACGAGGGTGCGCACCTGCTCGAGGTCGGAGGCGTCGTCGAGCACGATCGTGACCGGCAGGCCCGTCAGGTGCTGGTGGTACAGCTCGCTCAGCCGCTTGAGCTGCTGGTCCGGGGCGGAACGCTCGCGGAACAGGAGCTGTTCGCGAGGGGCGCCTAGCCGGTTGAGCAGATGGAGCAGGGCATCACGG
Organism: Streptomyces sp. NPDC022910; assembly: GCF_055561075.1. NCBI lineage: Bacteria > Bacillati > Actinomycetota > Actinomycetes > Kitasatosporales > Streptomycetaceae > Streptomyces > Streptomyces sp. NPDC022910. Next base: position 322,042 of record NZ_JBVHHL010000003.1, on the reverse strand, counting down.
GTGGACAGCGGCGGCTCCTCGGCGCTGTCGCCGCGCAGGTCCACCACGCACGCGCCGCGGAAGTGGTCTTTGAGCTCGTGCGCGGCGCGGATCGCCAGCGTCGTGCGCCCCGAACCGGGCTCACCGTGCAGGACGACCACCGACGGCTTGCTCTGCGTGCTCGCGCGGGCCGCCTGGACCCACTGCCGGATGTGTGCCAGCTCCTGGCGGCGGCCGGCGAACGGGCCTGCGGGTTCGGGCAGTTGACCGAACGACTGCTCGAGCACCGTGCGTCTGCGGGCCGCCGCACTCTTGTCGGTGCGGCGCAGCTGGGCCGAGCCCTTCTTGGGGGTCGTCGTGGAGACGATCACCCGCTGCTGGTCGAGGAAGGGGCGAATGCCGCGCACCTCCAAGGCGGTCAGCCACTGCAGGCGCAGCTGCTCGGGGCCGCCGGGCTGGCCGAGCGCGCCGGCCCGCCGACTGGCCGCCGGCAGATGGGACGCGGTCACCTTCACCACCGTGGCCGCGGCCCCGACGACGCCGACGGTGGCGCCGGTGCCCAGTGCCGTGCCGCTGTCCGTGCCCAGGGCGAGGTCGGCCACACAGGCCGCGACCGCGGCAACACCCGCGACCACAAGCGCGGTTCCGGCTCCCTCCCTCGCATATCGCTGACCGAAGGTCAGTCGCCCGGCCTCCGCCTCGTCGAGGGCTCGTGTGTATGCCCCGTACTCCTCAGCGGCCGTCTGTGCCATGGCGTCGAGCGATCCGCGCGCCCGCGCCAGGAGTACGGCTCCGTCGGTGCGGCCGCCCGAGCGGCGCACCTCTTCTTCCACGGCCCGTGCCAACAGCCGCTCGGCTTCCGCCCGATGGCTGTCCCGCATGTCACGTCCCCCTCCGGCGTCAACTCCCTTGCCCCTCAGTGTCCTTCGAGTCCGACGTGAGCGCGAGGGGGCCGACGATCACAGACGCTCATCCGCAACGGCCGCCGGTCGCCGGCCACGTCGACACAGCCAGGAACACACACGCCGCCGCCAGCGCCGTCTCCGCCACCGCGCAGACCACCGCCTGGGCCAGGGCCTCGCCCGACGGCGAGGTGGTTATGTCGAACCACGCGTCCAGGACCGCGACCGCGGCCGTGGCCGATGCGGTGAGACGTGCGTGGGCGAGGCCACGGAAGCCGAGCAGCGCCGTGGCGGCACAGCCGGCCGCCAGGAGGACGTCCAGGCCTACCCACGCCACCTGCCAGTTCCGCACCTCGGGGCTGGCCGGCAGTGTCCCGGCCAGAAGCACCGTCCAGGGCACGAGGCCCACGGCCGACGCGCCCAGCACCACGAGGGTCCAGCGTCGCGCGGCGGCGGCGCCCGACCGGTCATGAATCTCGATCGTTCGCATGCCCTCCACCTTAGACACCGCAGAGGAAGTTCTGCAAAGGAAATTCTGCAGAAATAACTCTGCAGAGCGAAATCGGCGCTACCGTGGTGTCATGCAGGAGCCCGAACTGACCAGCATCGAGCGGACCGCGCTCTACAAGTCCCTCGGCAACCCGTTGCGCCACAGCATCCTCGAGTACCTGGGCACTCACACGGAGGCGAACTCGACCGTGCTGGCCAAGGTGCTCGGCGAGAGCTCCGGCACGACCAGCTACCACCTGCGCAAGCTCGCCGAGCAGCGTCTCATCGAGGAGGTTCCGGAGAAGTCGGGTGGACGCGAGCGCTGGTGGCGCGCCCTGCCCTTCCGCCACACCACGCCCGATCCGGCCACGATGGCGCCCGAGGAGTACGCGGCCGCGGAGCATCTCGCCCTGCTGAAGATCGACGTGGACACCGACCTCTTCCACCGCGCCCACAGGGAGTACCGCGGCCCGGAGGGCTGGGCCCAGGTCATGCGGGCCGGTACCTGGATGACCAGGGAGGAACTGCTGGACTTCGCAGGGGAGTACCAGGCGCTCCTCGACCGGTACGGCCACCCGCGCGAGGACGCCCCCGAGGGGGCGCGCCAGGTCAGTCTGCGGTTCTACGCGGTGCCCGACACCGTGGGAGAGTGGGGGAGTGAACCGACTGGCCCATGAGACGTCCCCGTACCTGCTCCAGCACGCCGACAACCCCGTCGACTGGTGGCCCTGGTCGGCCGGGGTCTTCGACGAGGCACGGAAGCGGAATGTGCCCGTTCTGCTGAGCGTCGGCTACAGCAGCTGCCACTGGTGTCACGTCATGGCGCACGAGTCCTTCGAGGATCAGGACACCGCCGACTTCCTCAACGAGCACTTCGTCAGCATCAAGGTCGACCGCGAAGAGCGCCCCGACGTGGACGCCGTCTACATGGAGGCTGTCCAGGCCGCCACCGGCCAGGGCGGCTGGCCCATGACCGTGTTCCTCACCCCGGACGCCGAGCCCTTCTACTTCGGCACCTACTTCCCACCCGCCCCCCGCCACGGCATGCCCTCCTTCCGGCAGGTGCTGGAAGGGGTCCACCACGCCTGGGCCGAGCGCCGGGACGAGGTTGCGGAGGTCGCCGGGAAGATCGTGCGGGATCTCGCCGGACGGGAGCTGACGTACGGCGACATGCGGACCCCCGGGGGGGAGGAGCTCGCCCAGGCCCTCCTCGGCCTCACCCGCGAGTACGACCCGCAACGCGGCGGCTTCGGCGGTGCCCCCAAGTTCCCGCCGTCCATGGTCCTGGAGTTCCTGCTGCGCCACCACGCCCGCACCGGCTCCGAGGGCGCCCTGCAGATGGCGCAGGACACCTGCGAGCGCATGGCCCGCGGCGGCATCTACGACCAGCTCGGCGGCGGCTTCGCCCGCTACTCCGTCGACCGCGACTGGGTCGTCCCGCACTTCGAGAAGATGCTGTACGACAACGCCCTGCTGTGTCGCGTGTACGCCCACCTGTGGCGTGCCACCGGCTCCGAGCTCGCCCGCCGGGTGGCCCTCGAGACCGCCGACTTCCTGGTGCGTGAACTGCGTACCGACGAGGGCGGGTTCGCCTCCGCGTTCGACGCCGACAGTGACGACGGGACCGGCAGGCATGTCGAGGGCGCGTACTACGTGTGGACGCCGCAACAGCTCCGGGAGGTTCTCGGGGACGAGGACGCCGAACTCGCCGCCCAGTACTTCGGCGTGACCGAGGAGGGCACCTTCGAGCACGGCAGTTCCGTTCTCCAACTTCCGCACCACGAGGGTGTGTTCGACGCGCAGAAGGTGGAGGCGATCAGGCGCCGCCTCCTGGAGAAGCGATCGGGACGCCCGGCCCCCGGGCGCGACGACAAGGTGGTCGCCGCCTGGAACGGCCTCGCCATTGCCGCCCTCGCCGAGACCGGCGCGTACTTCGACCGCCCCGACCTGGTGGAGGCCGCGATCGGTGCCGCCGACCTCCTCGTACGGCTGCACATGGACGAGCATGCCCGTCTCGCCCGTACGTCGAAGGACGGTCGGAGCGGCGCCAACGCGGGCGTGTTGGAGGACTACGCCGATGTGGCCGAGGGCTTCCTCGCGCTCGCCTCCGTCACCGGCGAGGGGGTTTGGCTGGAATTCGCCGGATTCCTGCTCGACCACGTTCTCGCGCAGTTCACCGACGAGAGCGGGGCGTTGTACGACACCGCCGCCGACGCGGAGAAGCTGATCCGCCGCCCCCAGGACCCCACCGACAACGCCGCCCCGTCCGGCTGGACCGCTGCCGCCGGCGCCCTCCTGGCGTACGCCGCGCAGACCGGCTCGGAGCCCCATCGCACCGCGGTGGAGCGGGCGTTGGGCGTCGTCAAGGCGCTCGGGCCGCGCGTGCCCCGCTTCATCGGTTGGGGGCTCGCCGTCTCCGAGGCACTCCTCGACGGGCCACGCGAGGTCGCGGTCCTCGGCCCGGCGCTCGACGACCCGGCCACAAGGAGCTTGCACCGCACGGCACTTCTGGGCACCGCTCCGGGGGCGGTGGTGGCCGTGGGCACACCGGAGAGTGATGAACTGCCGCTCCTTGTTGACCGAGTTCTGGTCAATGATGAACCGACGGCGTACGTCTGCCGTAACTTCACCTGTGATGCCCCGACCACCGATCCGGAGCGGCTTCGCAGGGCGCTGAGCGGCTGAAACGTCCGTTGGAAGGTTCTGTTCCAGTTGCCGGAGATGAGCATGTGTTCGGATAGATCCCCCTAGAGGGCCGCTCGTTCCGAAACAAGCTATTTATCTGAAGAGCTCCCGGACTTCACAGTTCCCTCCTAATCTCTCCACGGTGACGCGACAGGTATGACTCACTGTCGCGACAGGGGGTTTTTGGGGATCTGGGGGGATCTGTTGCTGACGTCTGTCTTCATCGCTGCCGTTTCGCTGGCCTTGTTCTGGATGGCGGCCTTCACTCTGTGGTGGCAGATGCACGCGTGGCGCACGCCCGAAGTGCTCGCCTCCACCCGGTTCAGCAGCCCGGACGGCGCCGATCATCTGTCGTTCTCGCTGCTGCTGCCGGCGAGACACGAACAGGCCGTGCTGGACCACACCATCCAGCGGCTGCTGGAATCGACCCACGCCGACTTCGAGATCATCGTCATCGTGGGGCACGACGACCCGGAGACCGCCGAGGTCGCCCGGAGGGCCGCGGCCCGCGACGAGCGCGTCCGCGTCGTCGTCGACCACCACGAGAAGAAGAACAAACCGAAGGCCATGAACACGGCGCTGCCGCACTGCCGCGGCGACGTCGTCGGGGTCTTCGACGCCGAGGACCAGGTCCACCCGGAGCTGCTCGCCCATGTGGACCACGCCTTCCGCACCACGGGCGCCGACGTCGTCCAGGGCGGGGTCCAGCTCATCAACTTCCACTCCAGCTGGTACAGCCTGCGCAACTGCCTGGAGTACTTCTTCTGGTTCCGCTCCAGGCTGCACCTGCACGCGCAGAAGGGGTTCATTCCGCTCGGCGGCAACACCGTCTTCGTCCGGACCGACGTCCTGCGGGAAGCCGACGGATGGGACGCCAACTGCCTTGCCGAGGACTGCGATCTGGGTGTGCGGCTGTCCAGCGTCGGCAAGAAGGTCGTCGTCGCCTACGACTCCGACATGGTGACCCGGGAGGAGACCCCCGGCTCGCTGATGTCCCTGCTCAAGCAGCGCACCCGCTGGAACCAGGGCTTCCTGCAGGTCTACCGGAAGAAGGACTGGAAGCAGCTCCCCGGCTTCGGGCAGCGGCTGCTCGCCCGCTACACGCTCATGACGCCGTTCCTGCAGGCCTTCTCCGGCGTCATCATCCCGCTCAACGCCGCGATCGCCCTCTTCCTGGACGTGCCGGTCGGCGTCGCCTTCCTCACCTTCCTGCCGCTCGTGACCGCCGCGGTCACCTTCGTCTTCGAGGCCGTCGGACTGCACGACTTCGGCAAGCAGTACGGACTGCGCGTCCGCCTCGTCCACTACGTCAAGCTCATCGTGGGCGGCCCCTTCTACCAGGTGCTCCTCGCGGGCGCCGCCGTCCGTGCCGTCTGGCGCGAGCAGCGCGGCCGCAACGACTGGGAGCTGACCAGCCATGTCGGCGCGCATCTCACGGCGGTCGGCGTGATCCGCGAGTCCCGAGAGGACGTTCCTGCGTGACCTCCACTCTTCCCGCGGCGACCGATACGAAGGTCCCCGCGCAGGGCACACGTGTCCCCGAAACCGTTCCCGTTCCCCGACTGGTGTTCCGTTTCCGCGGCTCTCGTCCCGATCTGCTCCTGTGCGGGCTGCTCCTCGCGGCGGTCCTCACGGTGCAGGGCTGGAACATCGCCGCCTACCCGACCCTCAGCGACGACGAGGGCACCTACCTCGCCCAGGCGTGGGCCGTGCAGAACGGCCACGGGCTCGCCCACTACACGTACTGGTACGACCACCCGCCGCTCGGCTGGGTCCAGATAGCCCTGCTGACCTGGATCCCCGCCCGCATCGACCCCCACCTGATGACGGTCGGCTCGATGCGGTTCGCGATGCTGCTGGTCAGCGCGGTGAGCGCGGTCCTCGTCCACGTTCTCGCCCGTCGACTGCTGCTGCCGCTGTGGGCCGCCGGACTCGCCATGGTGCTGTTCGGGCTCTCCCCGCTGTCGGTGGTGCTCCAGCGCGAGATCTTCCTCGACAACATCGCCGTGATGTGGACGCTCCTCGCGTTCACCCTGGCCGCGTCCCCGAGCCGCCACCTCTGGCACCACTTCGGAGCGGGCCTCGCCGCGGCGGCGGGCGTCCTCACCAAAGAGACGATGCTCGTCGTCCTCCCCGCCGTCTTCCTCACCATGTGGCGCCACAGCCACCGCGACACCCGTAAGTTCGCGCTCACCGGCGCGGTCACGGCGTGCGTGCTGATCGGGCTGTCGTATCCCCTCTTCGCCCTGCTCAAGGGCGAGTTGCTGCCGGGGTCGGGCCATGTCTCCCTGTGGGACGGCATCACGTACCAGATGAGCCGGGCCGGCTCCGGCTTCATCTTCGACCCCGGCTCCGGCTCCTACGGCGTCCTGCACTCCTGGCTCTACTACGACCGGGTCCTGCCCGTCGGCGGTCTCGCCGGAGCGCTGATGATCCTGCTCACCTGGCGCTGGTCGGTCACCGCACGGGCACTGGCCGGCCCCGCGCTCGCGGTCGTGATCCTGACCCTGGTCGCGATGCGGCCGAGCGGCTATCTGCCCGCGATGTACGTCATCCAGGCCCTGCCGTTCCTGGCCCTGGTCCTGGCCGGCGCCGCCGCGAGCGTGGCCCACGCGGTGCTTCGGCGCCGGCGCGGTCGTACCGAGAAGCAGTACGTCACCTGGGTGCGGTACGCCGTGGCGGCGCTGCTCGTGGCCGCCGCCGGGGCCTACGTCGTGCCCCGCTGGTACGACGGCGACCGCACCGCCGTGACCGCCGACGCCAACGCCCCCTACCGGGCCGCCTCGCACTGGCTCGCGGGCGAGGTGAAGGACCCGAAGGACACCAGGGTTCTCGTCGACGACGCGCTCTGGCTCGACCTCGTCCATGCCGGGTACCGGCCGGGGCTCGGCGTCATCTGGTTCTACAAGGCCGACCTCGACCCCGCGGTCACCAAGACGATGCCGCGCGGCTGGCGCGACCTCGACTACGTGGTCGCCTCTCCCACGGTGCGGCGCGACGCCGTCGACCTGCCGAACGTCAGGGCCGCCATTCAGCACTCCACGCCGGTCGCCACCTTCGGTACCGGCGCCGACCGGATCGAGATCCGCAGGATCGACCAGGCCGCGGGAGGCGACCGATGAGCCATGAATCCACCGTCCCCGGCAAGCGGGGCGATCCGGCCGTACGGGCCGCCACCGCTGGTGAGCCGAAGGGGCGCGCCGGTGTCGAGAGGCAGAACGCGCGCAGGCCCGAAGGGTTGAGCACGATCGCCCTCTCGACACCGGCCGAGGCGCCCCGGAGGGGAACCGAGCGCCGAAATGAGGTGCCCGAACCGGGTGCCGTCACCATCGTCGTACCGACCTTCAACGAGTCGGGGAACATCCGCGAACTGCTGCACCGGATCACCGAGTCGGTGCCGTCGCGGCTGCCCTGTGAGGTCGTCTTCGTCGACGACTCCACCGACGACACCCGCGACGTGATCTTCCGTGAGGCGCAGGACTGCTCGTTCCCGGTCACCGTGCTGCACCGGCAGGAGCCGGTCGGCGGGCTCGGCGGGGCCGTGGTCGAGGGCATGAAGGCGGCCGGCTGCGACTGGATCGTCGTCATGGACGGCGATCTGCAGCATCCGCCCTCCCTGGTACCGGAGTTGGTCGGCACCGGGGAGCGCACGAACGCCGGGCTCGTCGTCGCCTCCCGCTACATCAAGGGCGGCAGCCGCGCCGGACTGGCCGGCGGCTACCGGATCGCCGTCTCGCGCGGCGCGACCTGGCTGACCAAGTCGCTGTTCCCGCGCAGACTGCGTGGCATCAGCGACCCGATGAGCGGCTTCTTCGCCATTCGCCGCAGCGCGGTCACCGCAGAGGTCCTGCAGCCCCTCGGCTACAAGATCCTCCTCGAACTGGCCGTGCGCAGCAGGCCGCGCCGGGTCACCGAAGTGCCGTTCGTCTTCCAGGACCGGTTCGCCGGCGAGTCCAAGTCGACCGCGCAGGAGGGCTTCCGCTTCCTGCGCCATCTGGTCGGGCTGCGCACCGCCTCGCCGGTGGCGCGCATGGTGGCCTTCGGGCTGATCGGCGCCACCGGTTTCGTACCGAACCTGGTCGGCCTGTGGGTGCTGACCAGGCTCGGAGTGCACTACCTGCCGGCGGAGATCCTCGCCAACCAGCTCGGCGTCGCCTGGAACTTCCTGCTCATCGAACAACTGCTGTTCCGCGAGCGGCGACGGCACCGCCGCTGGTGGGACCGGGTGGGCCGGTTCGCGCTCCTCGCCAACGCGGACCTGGTGCTGCGCATCCCGCTCATCGCACTGCTGGTCGGCACGTTCGGCGTGGGCGTCCTGCCCGCGACCGCGCTCGCGCTGGTCATGACCTTCGTCCTGCGCTTCGTGGGGACCGAGGCGCTGGTCTATCTGCCGCGCCGGGGCCGCACCCCCGGGAGCGGGAGCCGCACAGCAAGGAGAGCCGTATGAGAACCGTCCGCAGACTCCGCATATCCCGTAGACGCAGAACCGCCCTGCTCGCCGTGACGGGCCTGACGGCGGGCCTGCTCCTGACCTCGCCGCAGCCCGCGTCCGCCGCCAACCTCGTCAAGAACCCCGGCTTCGAGACCGCCGGAACCGACGGGATGCCGTACTGCTGGGAGAAGTCCGGCTGGGGCGACAACGACTTCACCTTCACCACCACCAGCGACGCCCACACCGGCGGCAAGGCCATGAAGGTCGAGCTGACCCGCCGCGTGAGCGGCGACCGCAAGGCGCTCATCACCGAGTCCGCGAGCTGCGCTCCGGTGGTCACTCCGGGCAAGCAGTACGACCTGTCCCTCTGGTACAAGTCGACGACCCCGGACACCTCGGTCACCCTCTTCCGGCACGACAGGACCGCGGGCTGGCAGTACTGGACCGACCTGAAGACGCTCGACATGAGCGCGGCCTGGGCCCGGGCGAGCGTGCGCACCCCGGCGGTCCCGGACGGCACCGACCTGATCACCTGGGGAGTGTCGGTGTACGGCACCGGGTCCGTCACCACCGACGACTACACCATGGAGCAGGTCGCCGACCCGTTGCCACCCGCCCAGTGCACGGGTACTGCCGACCAGTGCGCGAACGGAAGCTGGACGGTCCTTCCCACCCAGAACCCGGTCCGCTCCATGCACTCCGTCGTCCTCAACAACGGCAAGGTGCTGCTGATCGCGGGCTCGGGCAACAGCGAGGAGAACTTCAACGCGGGCACGTTCACGAGTGCGGTCTACGACCCCTCGAACGGCTCGTACAAGGTGATCCCCACTCCGAAGGACATGTTCTGCGCCGGGCACATCCAGCTCCAGGACGGGCGTGTGCTGGTGCTGAGCGGTAACAAGGCGTATCCGGTCACCGGCGGGCACGGCTACGAGGGGTTCAAGGACTCGTACATCTTCGACCCGGCGACCGAGACGTACACCAGGACGAACGACCTGAACGACGGCCACTGGTATCCGTCGGCGACCGAGCTCGGCAACGGTGACGTGATCTCCTTCGGCGGGCTGCGCGAGGACTCCACGGGCTCGGTGACCACCGAGTACTGGTCAGACGCCGAACAGCAGTGGCTGCCGCTGTGGAAGGTCAACCAGACCTGGTCGTACTGGGGTCTGTACCCGTCGATGATCCTGATGCAGGACGGCCGCCTCTTCTACTCCGGCAGCCATGTCTTCGGCAACAACATCCCGGGCACCGGCTCGGCGATCTACGACTACGACGCCAACACGATCACGCAGATCCCGGGCCTGCAGAACAAGGACGAACGCGACCAGTCCGCGAGCGTGCTGCTGCCTCCGGCCCAGGACCAGAAGGTCCTCACGATCGGCGGCGGCAACATCGACTCCAACCCGGACGCGAACCGGCTGACGGACATCATCGACCTCAAGCAGGCCGACCCGCAGTACGTCGCGGGACCGCAGATCCCGCAGGGCACCGTCGACCTCGGCAACGGAAAGGTCGCCGAGACCGGCAACCAGGGCAAGATGTACGTCTCCGCCGTGCTCATGCCGGACGGCAAGGTCCTGGAGACCGGCGGCGGTCTGCACAACCGGGCCGACCCCGTCTACGAGGCGTCGATCTTCGACCCGAACACCTCCACCTTCGACCCGGTGACCGCCGACCCCGAGGCCCGCGGCTACCACTCCTCCGCGTTCCTGCTGCCGGACGGCCGCATCATGGCGACCGGCGACAACCCGGGCAACGGCACATGGAACCACAACGTGTCGATCTATTCGCCGCCGTACCTGTTCAAGGGCACCCGCCCGACGATCACCTCGTTGATCACGAACGAGTGGACGTACGGCACCACGCAGCGCATCACCGTGGACCGGCCCATCGCGAAGGCCGAGTTGATCCGTCCCGCGGCGGTCACCCACTCCTCGGACCCGAACCAGCGGTTCGTGGACCTGCCGCTGTCGGTGAACGGCAACAACGTCGACCTGAACGTGACGAGCAACCCCAACCTGGCCCCGCCCGGCTGGTACATGCTCTTCGCGGTCGACGCGAACGGCGTCCCCTCGGTGGCGAAGTGGGTCCACCTGCAGGGCCCGGCGGCCCTGAGTGCGAGCACCGCCTCGGCGCACGTGCACTCCTTCGCCGACTCCCTGGAGGGCAAGACGGTCAGCCCCGGCAAGAAGCGTGCCTCGCAGAAGGTCAGCACGACGATCTCCGGCTGCGACCGGCACTACGGCTCGGCCAACGTGTGTGTGCCGACGGTGTTCCCACCCGAGGTGAAGAAGACGACGGCAGCGCGCTGCGCCTGGCTCAAGGCGAACGACTACGGCCGTCTGAAGGTCAACGGCAGGGACGACCCGCTGGGCCTCGATCCGAACAAGGACGGGGTGGCCTGCGGGAAGGGTGATGTGAGGAAGAAGCGCTAGGCGTCGACGGGCCCGCAAGATTCACCTCGCATGCGACGGGCGGGGAAAGCCAACTGGCTTTCCCCGCCCGTCGCATGCACCCGGAACCCGGCGCCAAGCCCGCCGAACGGGCGAAAAGTGCCGCAGCCGTGCCAGGCGCCCGTGCTACGAGGCGGTGGCTCCCCTAGGGTTCCCGTGCTCTTTCGCCATCCTTTGGTCTGAAACATCCGACGCCGTTCGTCCGGAGCAGGGGCCTTCACGTGCATGCGGTGCGCGGCACGAAGGAAAGGAATCTCATGATCGGCCACCAACGGGACCGGGGACGACAAGCGGGACCGCTCTTCGAGTGGGGGATCAGCAGACTGCTGCTGCTGATGTTGGTCTTCGGCCTGGTCTCCCTGCCGGTCGTGGACGGGAACGACGGCGAACTTGCCATCTACCGGCAGTGGCTGTACGTCTTTCAGTCCGGGAGCTTCCCCGTAGGCGACGAGACCTGGCAATACCCCCCGGGCATGTCCCTGGCGGTCCTGGCGCCCGCGCTGCTGCCGGTGCTCACCTACAAGCACGCTTTCTTCCTGGCCGCCTTCCTGGTCGACGCCGCCGTGTTCGCCGCGCTGGTGCGCACCGGCCGTCGAGAGGGGCGCAGCATGATGGGCGCCTGGGTCTGGACGATCGGTATCCCGCTGCTCGGGTCGATGCCCTACGCACGCCTGGACATGACGGTCACGGGCATCTGTGTGGCTGCTCTGCTCTGGCTGCCCACCCGTGCCCGAGTCGGGGGTGCCCTGGCCGGCGTCGGGGCAACCATGAAGCTCTGGCCGGTGCTTGTGCTGCTGGGGGTCGGGTCGGGAGGGGCCATGCGTGCGGCGTGGAAGCGGGCCCTGGGAGCCGCGGCCGGTCTCTGCCTGGCGCTCGGCGCCGTCCTGCCAGGGGCGTGGTCCTTCCTCTCCGGGCAGCGGGACCGTGGTCTCCAGATCGAGTCGTTCGGCGCGCTGCCCTTCCATGTTGCCCGCCACTTCGGCTGGCCCGGACAGGTGAATCTGTCCTATGGGGCGATGCAGTTCACGGGGCCGTACGTAGACCTTGTGGCGCACGCACTCCTGGTACTGAACGTCCTGGGTCTGGCCGGGCTGGTGTGGCTGAGGTTGCGCCTTCCGGCGAGCTTCTTCACAGGCGCCGCGCCCTCCGTCCTGGGTCTCGCCGCCGTGTTGCTCTGCATCTTCACCAGCCGGGTCTTCAGCCCTCAGTTCATGATCTGGGCCGTGGGACTCGTCGCCGTCGGCACCAGCTGGCGCACCTCAGGGCTGCGGATTCCGGCCCGCATGATCCTCGCAGCGTGCGGTTTCACCTTGGTCCTCTACCCGTTCACCTACTGGAACGTCATCAACAGCACCTGGTCCGCTGTCGTCACACTGGCCGTGCGCGACGCGCTGCTGGTAGCCGCCGCGGTGTTCGTCCTGCGCCCGCTGTGCACCTCGGCCACCGCGGCCAGGACCGCGCCGGTTCAGGCAGGTGGGCTGGTACCACGGCCACATGCGGCGGACGAGGCGGTGGCCGCGGGCCGAAGTCCACTGCCGACGTCGTCCCACCTCCCCGGGCCTCATACCGCCAACACGTAGCCGACCAGGCAAGACAAGATCAGAGGACCGGACGAAGCACTACTGGGCCCGGCTCCGGAACTCGGTCAGGGCGCGTTCCACGATGGCCTCGAGCTGTTCGTGGTGCGCGCCCTTCCAGTAGGCGCGGCCGCACTCGCCGCACTGGGCGAAGACGTCGTACGACCGTCGTGTGCCGTGTTCGAGCTGGTCGGCGACCTCTTCCTTCGTGGCGTCGCGGAGCAGGCCGTTGCAGGCGGTGCACCGCGTCCACGGCCGCAGCTCGGGCGCGAACCTGTGGAGCACGTCGCGGAGTTGGTCCTCGGGCCGGGTGCTGTACACGAACGCGCCCGCCCACAGCTCGCGGCGGCGCAGCAGGCCCCGGTCGCGGCTGAGCATCACGCGCTGCTCGGCCGCCGAGCGGGCGGCGAGCGCCGGATCGCCGATGTCCGTGGACTCGTATGCCGCGTCGACGCCGAGCAGGCGCAGACGGCGGGCCAGGGTGCCGAGGTGGACGTCCAGGAGAAAGCGGAGGGGGGCGCCGGGCACCTGCTGGGGGCGCTCGACGGGGCGTACCTCGATGGACTCGCCGGCGGCGGGCACATGGGAGGAGGACGAGGCGAGGCCGTCCACGACGAGCGCCCCGACCTCGGTCAGCGGCACCCCCAGCGACTCGACGACATGGCCGAGCGTGGAGGCGCCGTCGGTGACGACCTTCGTGGCCCGCCCCCGTCGCCCGTGCGGGACGAAGAGCCCCAGCTCGGGGGCGAACGCGATATGGATCTCGGGTCCGTTCACCTGGTCAGGATGGCACGCGGACGGCGCACGACGCCTAGGATTTCCGCCGCTCGAGACCGTGCTCCAGCACGTCGAGCGTGCGGGCGACGTACTCCCCGATGTCGCCCTGCTGCCCGTGTTCGGCCCAGTAGCGGGAGGTCTCCATCAGCGCGCCGACGACGCTCATGCAGTACACGCGCACCTCCAGGTCGTCGGGGTCCCGCCCGGTACGCTCGGCCACCACCCGGCACATCATCCGGCCGGTCACGGACATGCTCTCGGTCATCCGGGAGCGGACCGCGGGCACCTCGACCATCAGACGGCCGCGCAGCCGCATCTCCTCGGGCGTCTCGTACTCGCCCGACATGCTGCGTTCGACGGCGCTGCGCACCACGTACCGCAGCGACTGAAGCAGCGGTTCGTCGGCGGGCCGGGCCCGCAGTTCCTCCTCCAGGATCGGGTCGTACTCGTCGGTGACGACGATGTCCTCCTTGGTGGGGAAGTACCGGAACACCGTGGAGGGGGAGACCTCGGCCGCCTCCGCGATCTGCTCGATGGTGGTCGCGTCGTATCCCTGCTCCTGGACCAGCCGGTACGTCGCCTTGCGGATCGCCATACGAGTCTTGATCTTCTTCCGCTCGCGCAGCCCCAGACGGGGTTCGGCGGCGGGAGTCCTGCGGTGTGCGGTGGCGGCCATGGTCGTCATTGTCGGGCATCCTCCGGTGCCGGGACCATGTCGGGGTTCTCCTCCGGGAGAGACCCCCGCCGAGGTCCCGGGCCATGGTCGGCAGCGCCACGTTGAGGATCGTCATGTCGAATCCGAGCACCAGCATGCTCGCGACCAGGGCACCGAGGGCCCACCAGCGGCGGGGATCGCGCCGCACGTCTTCGGTATCAGTGACAGTGGCCATGAAATGAGAGTAGCTATCAAAATATTGACACTATCAATGAGGAGCTTCTCGCGACATACGAAAAATGGCCACGGCTTGTGAGCCGTGGCCAGGGGGCAGGGGAGTGGAGCGCTACGTGTGCTGGTACGCCACCAGGGAGATCCCCACGTAGTGCACGACGAACGCCGCGAGGGTGAAGGAGTGGAAGACCTCGTGGAAGCCGAACCAGCGCGGTGACGGGTTCGGCCGCTTGATCCCGTAGACCACGCCGCCGGCGCTGTACAGCACTCCGCCGACGATGACGAGCACCAGGACGGCGATCCCGCCGGTGCGCATGAAGTCGGGGAGGAAGAAGACGGCCGCCCAGCCCATCGCGATATAGCAGGGGGTGTAGAGCCAGCGCGGGGCGCCGACCCAGAAGACCCGGAAGGCGATGCCGGCCGCCGCGGCGCCCCAGATGCCCCACAGCAGCCACCGCCCCTTCGCGCCCGGCAGGAGCAGCAGTGTCAGGGGGGTGTAGGTGCCCGCGATGATCAGGAAGATGTTGGCGTGGTCGAGCCGGCGCAGGACGCCGTCCATGCGCGGGCTCCAGTTGCCGCGGTGGTAGAGCGCGCTGACCCCGAAGAGCAGGCACGCCGTCAGAACGTAGATGCCGCAGGCGATTCGCCCCCGGGGTGAGTCCGCGAGGGCGGTGAGGATCAGGCCCGCGACGAGCACGACCGGGAACATCCCGAGGTGCAGCCAGCCGCGGAGCTTCGGCTTGACCTGGTGGGGCAAGGAGAGCGCGACGGGACCGCGGCCGGCTGTCGGCGAGTCCGTGGGCGCGTCGGGGACGGACGCAGTCATGCGCGGCATGGTACCTACGGAACCGTAAGTTACGGATCAAAGTGCGACCGATATCACCCGGGCTGTCCGGCCTGTGCGGGTGCGATGCCGCGGCAAAAAATCTTCCAGCTGAACCCTACGTGCACGCAAAGAAACGGCCACACGTGGCGATCCTCACTCCGCTCAGCTGTGACGTCCTCTGGACAGATGGGCAATCTCGTCGGATGATCAAATGAGTGCGGTCGGCACCGGATGAGCGGCTACGAAGCATCCGGGTCGCAGCCCCCACGGGGCAGTCAACAGAAAACCCCTCATCTAGGAGCAATCGTGGCGCGCGACAACGCGGCTCCCTCAACGGTCCCCACCCAGCACAAGGAACTGATCTCGTGGGTCAACGAGGTCGTCGAACTGACGCAGCCGGACAGCGTGGTCTGGTGTGACGGATCCGAGGCCGAATACGAGCGACTGTGCGAGGAGCTCGTCCGCAAGGGCACGTTCAAGAAGCTCGACCCGATCAAGCGCCCGAATTCTTACTACGCCGCCTCCGACCCGACCGATGTCGCGCGGGTCGAGGACCGGACGTTCATCTGTTCCGAGAAGGAGCAGGACGCGGGTCCGACCAACCATTGGAAGGCCCCCGCCGAGATGCGGGAGATATTCCAGGGGGAGAACGGTCTGTTCCGCGGCTCCATGCGCGGTCGCACGATGTACGTCGTGCCGTTCTGCATGGGCCCGCTGGGCTCGCCGCTCTCCGCGATCGGCGTGGAGATCACCGACTCCGCGTACGTGGCGGTCTCCATGCGCACCATGACGCGCATGGGTGAGGCGGTCCTCGACGAACTCGGCTCCGAGGGCTTCTTCGTCAAGGCCGTCCACTCCCTGGGCGCCCCGCTGGAGCCCGGCCAGGAGGACGTTCCCTGGCCCTGCAACCAGACCAAGTACATCTCGCACTTCCCCGAGAGCCGCGAGATCTGGTCGTACGGCTCCGGCTACGGCGGCAACGCGCTGCTCGGCAAGAAGTGCTACGCCCTGCGCATCGCCTCCGTGATGGCGCGCGACGAGGGCTGGCTGGCCGAGCACATGCTGATCCTCAAGCTGACCCCGCCGCAGGATGACCCTGCGGCCCGAAGGGCCTCGTTTGAGGGTGGTGGGGAGCGACGGGAGGGCGAGTCGAAGTACGTCGCCGCCGCCTTCCCGAGCGCCTGCGGCAAGACGAACCTCGCCATGCTGGAGCCGACGATCTCCGGCTGGACCGTCGAGACGATCGGCGACGACATCGCGTGGATGCGGTTCGGCGAGGACGGCCGCCTGTACGCGATCAACCCCGAGGCCGGCTTCTTCGGCGTCGCGCCCGGCACCGGTGAGCACACCAACGCCAACGCGATGAAGACGCTGTGGGGCAACTCCGTCTTCACCAACGTCGCCCTCACCGACGACAACGACATCTGGTGGGAGGGCATGACGGAGGAGACTCCGGCCCACCTCACCGACTGGAAGGGCAACGACTGGACGCCGGAGTCGGGGACCCCGGCCGCCCACCCGAACGCCCGCTTCACCGTCCCCGCCTCCCAGTGCCCGATCATCGCGCCCGAATGGGAGGACCCGAAGGGCGTGCCGATCTCGGCGATCCTCTTCGGCGGTCGCCGCGCCACCGCGGTCCCGCTGGTCACGGAGTCCTTCGACTGGAACCACGGCGTCTTCCTCGGCGCCAACGTGGCCTCCGAGAAGACCGCCGCCGCCGAGGGCAAGGTCGGCGAGCTTCGCCGCGACCCGTTCGCGATGCTGCCGTTCTGCGGCTACAACATGGGTGACTACATGGGCCACTGGATCGAGGTCGCCAAGGACAAGGACCAGTCCAAGCTGCCGAAGATCTACTACGTCAACTGGTTCCGCAAGAACGACGAGGGCAAGTTCGTCTGGCCGGGCTTCGGCGAGAACAGCCGCGTCCTGAAGTGGATCGTGGAGCGCCTCGAGGGCAAGGCCGAGGGCGTCGAGACCCCGATCGGCGTTCTGCCGACGAAGGCCGCGCTGGACACGAACGGCCTGGAGCTGTCGGAGTCCGACCTGGAGTTCCTGCTCACCGTCGACAAGGACGTGTGGCGCGAGGAGGCCGCCCTGGTCCCCGAGCACCTCAACACCTTCGGCGACCACACGCCGAAGGAACTGTGGGACGAGTACCGCGCGCTGGTGCAGCGCCTGGGCTGACGCCCCCGTATGAACTCCGCGGCCGGTCGGACTTGCCCTGACCTGCGACGTCGACAAGACCGGCCGTGGTGACAGCACCCGTACAGGCCGGGGCCCCGCACAACGGCGTGCGGGGCCCCGGCCTGTACGGGTGCTGCGCGCGGCTCACTTGGAGCGGTCCTCCAGGTACCGCGTGTGGGTCTCCTGCCGCCGTGCCTCCGTCTCGCGCAGGGCCGAGGCGAGCCGGTCCGCCTCGTCGTGGAGCAGGGTGAGCTGGCGCTCCAGATGACGTTCCGGCGGCTCCTGCCCCGGTGCCAGCCGGTTCCACCAGCGGGTCCTTACGAAGGTGTCGACGGCCTCCGGGATGTCCTGCCGCACGGCCCGTGACAGCGAGTGCACGCCCTCGGGGTCCTGCGCGAGCACCTCGGCGACCCAGCCGGGCTCCAGCAACCCGGACAACAGCTCGGTCAGTTCGGTGAGCCGGCCGGAGGCGGCGGGTGGCAGTTCGACGTCCGCAAGATACGGGCGCAGCTTCTCGAAATCGTCCCGCAGCTCGTCCAGTTCGGCGGACGCGTCGGGAAAGTCCGGCAGCGTGGGACGCTCGGGCGGGGCGATCAGCGCGCCGGCGCCGTACAGCCCGGCGACGACGACGGGCCAGTACGGGCCCGCGACGCCGGTGAAGGTGAGCACGAGACCGGCAAGTCCGCAGGCGCTCCCGGTGAGGTTCTTCCGGGACTCGACGTACCGCATGAGCCTACTGGTAGCCACGGATCTCCTCGAAGGCGCCGTCGAGCGAGCCCTTCCGGGCGTCGAACAGACGCCCGCCGGTCAGGTCGGCGATGTGCTGCAGCTCCGCCCGGTCGGAGTCGCCGAAGAGGATGGGAAAGACGGGGATGTCCCGCTGGTGGCCACTCAGCCGGCCGTGGAAGCCGTCGAAGTCCCCGGCCCCGGCGCCCGTGGTGTTCTCGCCGTCCGTCATCAGCACGATCGAGGTGAAGGTGTCGCGGTCGTCGCCGAGGTGCTCGTACGCCTTCTCCAGGGACGTGTAGATGGCGGTGTCACCGTCGGCACTGAGCGCCCGGGTGTCCGCGCGGATGGCGTCCAGGCCCCGTTGCGGATCGGAGGGGCTGACGACATGCGTCCGCACGCTCTTCACCTGCGACCCGAACGGCATCAGCGTGACCTCCTCGCGATCGCGGAAGTCGCCCGTGAGATCGGTGAGGGCCTTTTTCAGCCGTGCGAGGCGGTCGCCCTCCATCGATCCGGAGGTGTCCAGGACGTAGACGGTCCGGGACGGCCGACGCAGCTTGTTCTCGTACGCGTCGAGAAGGCGGTCGGCCACGGAACGCGTGCCCGGGAAGGGCAGTTCCCGCCGCCGGCTCGGGTCGAGACCCGCGGCGGGCCGTACCGACGCGACCACCGGACGGCGGTGCGTGCGTTCGGTGATCAGCCGCTGCACGGCCGGGGTGCGCAGGGCGTCGGCGAGACGGCGGACGTCGTCGCGGGTGCCGGGGCTCGTCGAGGCCAGCGAGGAGAGAGGGTAGTCGGCGGTGACCACGCCGTCGCGGGGGCGGATCACGGTCAGGCCCCGGATGCCCTTGAGGACGGATTCGTAGTTGAGCAGGGCGTCGACGCTGCCGCGGCGGGTGTACGCGGTGGCCAGCCAGCCGGACGAGCCCGATGTCAGCTTCTGCCCCTTGAAGAACTCCTTCAGCTTCGGGGTGGCCTTGGCGACGTCCGCCTCGGTGAGCGCGGACTGAGCGCCGGACAGCCCGGAGGCGACCGAGATCAGCGTGGAGAACCCGGAGTTGGAGCGGGCGGGGTCGGTCATGCCGTAGGTGAGCCTGCCGTCCTGTACGGCCTGCTCGACCTGCGACCAGGTGACATGGTCGGGCTTCCAGTGGAGTGCGCTGATGGTCCGGGGCTTGACACCGATGGCGACCGGGCTGGACATGACCGGCGTCTCGGAGACGACCTTGCTCGCGGCGTCGGGGCGGAGGCGGAGGTAGTCGTCGGAGGAGAGCCACAGGGCGTCGTACGCGCCGTCGACCTTGCCCTTCGCCAGGAGGTCCACGGCGTCGAGGGTGCCCATGTAGGTGGGCCGGACGGTGATACCGGTGCTCTTGCGTACCTGGTCGAGGACCGGCGCCATGTCGCTGAGCTCACTGGAGGCGAGGACGCGCAGGGTGCCGGGTCCGGGCGCGCCGCGGTCCTTCGGCTCGTCCTTCTGGGCCGTACAGGCGGTCAGCAGGACGGCGAGCCCGGCGACCACGGCCAGACGTCGTCTCATCCGAGCCCCCCCTCCAGCGCGCCCTGCGACCGGCTCCGCTCCAAGTACGAGCTCGCCTCCTGCAGTTCCGCCGTCAGGGACTCCACCGTGGCCGCCATGGTCTGCGTCGCCTGCGCCTTGTAGGTGTCGATGGCGTCGAGGGTGCGGTAGATCTGCTGGAAGGCCGAGCGGAGCGTCTCCGCGCCGACCGCCGGATCGGCGGCGATGCGCTGGATCTCGCCGCTCTGCGTCGCGAGCATCTCGGCGTTGCCTCGGATGAGGTCCTCGGTGGTGCCCCGCAGGGCGTTCACCTGGTCGACGACCTTGCGCTGGTTGTCCAGGGCGGAGGCGAGCATCACGGAGATGCGCAGCGCCGAGACGGTCGTGGTGGCCGCACGGTCCACGCCCTTGATCAGTTCGTCGTTGTTGCGGCGCACGACGTCCATGGCGAGGTAGCCCTGCGCACACACCGCGAGCTGGGTCAGCAGGTCCTGGTGCTTCTGCCGGACCGGGAACAGGACATCGGCCCGCAGGGTGTCGCCCCGAGCGGGATCGGCCGCCTCGACGCCCGCGATGTGCTGCTCGACCGCTGTGTCCAAAGCCTCGGTGAGTACGACGTACTCCTGAAGCTTGCCCATGGTCTCCCAGAGGCGCACGCGCTCGGTCTGGAGTGCCGCGTTGTCGCGGCGCAGTTCGTCCTGACCGCCGCGCAGGGACCCCACGATCTTGTTCAGGGTGCCTTGCGCGGAGGCGTACTTGGCGACGTGGTCGCGCAGCTTGTTGCCGCCGGGGAGCCGGGAGAGGAACTTCCGCCCCTTGTTGGCCGGCAGGTCGCGCGGATCCAGGTCCTCCACCACCCGCCGCAGTTCGACGAGCGAGCCGCCGACCCTCGACTGGGCGTCCTCGCCCTTTCCGGGCAGGCTGCGGATGGTGCGCTCCAGCATACGGTTGGACTGGGCGGCGGCGTTGCGCATCTCGCTCGCGCCGAGCGCGGTGATCTCCCCCACCCTGCCGGCGAATTGGGGAGAGCGGGCGTCGAGCGCGGCGAGCCCCTCGATATAGGCGGTGGCCTTCCGGTCCATGTCCGCGCGTACGGAGTCGTCGAGCGGTACGAGCCCGCCGGCCTTCTCCCGCGGCACGGGGGCAACGGGCTCGGGCGGGGTCAAGGTGAAGGCGTCGTCGTTGTCGGTCATGTGCGGTCTCCCCCCTGGGCCCGGGCCCGGCGCGCCATCTCGTGCAGCACCGCGGAGGTGGGCACGGGCGCCTGCCGGATGCCGGTCAGCTTCTGGTTGAGGTACGAGGTGTACGAGGCGGTGGCCGCCGTGAACTCGGCGGTGTCGCCCTGAGGCCGGAACCCGTGCCGGACCTCCAGCTTGCGCAACGCCGGGTCACTGCCCAGGAGGTCGGCAAGCCCGCGCCCCTCATCGGTGAGCGGCACGACCGTGTGGTCACTGTTGACGGTGGTGTCCGGGTAGAGGACCACCAGGTCGTCGGGGTTGTGATGCTCCTCGAGCAGGGAGGCGACCTGCGATTCGTAGACGAGGACGAGCGGGTTGCCGGCGCCGCTGACGAAGTCCCGGAAGCCCGCGTCCGAGCTGGACTGCTGGGCGCCCTGGACGCTGACCAGCTTGCGCAACAGGGGCGCGGTGCGCTCGACGTCGGCGTCACTGGCCGCCACGCGGCCGCCGTTCGCGACGTAGGAGGCGGCGGCGAGGTAGAGGGCGCCGGAGTTGGAGGTCTCCGGGTCGGTGCTCGCGATGTAGAGAGTGCCAGTCAACTCCCCATACTTCATCGCCCCCTTGAGTTGCTGCCAGGTGCGGTCGTGCCGGGCCGCGTCGAGGTACGCGGCCATCTTCAGAAGTCCGCGGTTCTTCCCGGCGAGCGTGGCCAGGCCGTTCCCGGCGAGCACCTCAGCGGCGCCGCGGTGGGCGACGACGACGAGCGGCGAGTAGAAGGGACGAGGGAGGGTCCCCCGTACCTTGTACTTCGCGGCGAGCTCGGCGGCGGGCGCCTGGCTGGAGGGGAAGGCGACGTCGTACCCCTTGAGGTCCAGCCCCTCCATGGCCCACGACCCGGAGGTCTCCGTCTTCACGGTGTAGCCCTTGGCGGCGAGGGCCTTCACCACGTCCGGATCCGCGAAGAACTCCGCCTTCTCCGATCCGATCACCACGCGCACGGTCTTCGTTGCCGTGCCCTTGTCCTCGTTGTTGCGGCCCGCGACGACGGCGGCCACCACGCCACCGATCAGCAGCACCGCGAGGACGATTCCTGCGATACGTCTCACGCCGGGAGCGTGCTCCCGGAATCCAACATTCCCCGCTTCCGAGGGTGAACAGCCAGTGACGTACCGGTCCCGGTACGCTACCGGAATCAGCCACGCCGCCAAGCCTGCGGCAGGCGCTGCAGGGGCAACCGCACCGCCGTTCAGCAACGCACGACCTACTACGTCGTCCATGACACCGGCACGGCGTACTCCTCCATGACGGGCAATCAAAGGGGAAGGGAAGGAGGCGAGCCATGGCGGATGACCGGCTTCGCCTCCCCGGGCGCTCCTGACCGATGACAGTGCCCCGGGCCGGCTGTCCGGCCCGGGGCACTGTCGTGTTCTGTCGTCATCTCTCGCGTGGTCAACCGTTCCGGGAGGGCGGCTGGTCGTTCGGAGTGACAGCCGTGGTATGTCCGTTTGATAGGAAGAAGAAGTGTCAACGAGTCCCCTGGGACGCCGGGAATTCCATGGACGGGCACGAGAGGGAACCTGATGGCGAACAAGCAACGAGTCCGCTTCCAACGGAGTCCTATCCGGACCGTGACGGGCGTGGCGTTTTCGCTCGTGCTGGTCGCCGCCCCAGTGGCATCGGCCGCGGCCACGGGGGAGTTCCGCCCGGCAGAAGACGACGGCACCACGGAATGCCGGCTCGCCACGGGGCCTTATCAGCGACGGGTGGAAAAGTATCTGGGCCTTCCTCAGGACGGAAAGCAGTCCGAGGAGGACTGCACGGCAATCCGGGGAATGCAGCAGAAGTACGAGATCACCCCGGCGGACGGCTATGCGGGCCTCGTGAGCTACCGAGCCGCGATCGTGGACTGGGCCACGGCGCACAGGACGTCACTCACCGGATGCCCGATCCGGTCGAAAGTCGTGGTCTGCGTGGATCAGTCCCGCCAGTTGCTGTGGGTGCAGAAAAAAAGGAAGATCACCTTCGGGCCCGTCCCCGCCCGTACCGGGATGCCGGGTCACGCGACGCGCAACGGTCGGCACCGGATTTACAGGCGCGTGCAGAGGTTCTGGTCGCACCTGTACCCCGGCCCGATGCCGTACAGCCAGTTCTTCGACCGGGGTGAGGCCCTCCACGCCAGCTACCGGCCGATTTTCGAGGATCCGGGATCGCACGGCTGCGTGAACCTCCGGTACGACGACGCCAAGGCACTGTGGTCCATGCTCCGCATCGGTGACGGCGTCTACGTCTGGGGCACCAGAAAAGGCAACTGACCCTGTCCGGGCCGCGGGCGCGGAGACCGGAGGCCGCGCTGACGGAGCGGCCGGCGTCAGCGCACCGTGCGCAGGCATCGGCATGTATGGAGCCAAGCCCGGGGAGACGCACTTCAGGCAGCGGCCGAACGAGGCGACCTGCACCGGCATCGGCAGGAACCAAGGTTGCCGGGGCAGCGGGAAAGCCACCGCGATCGCCGAGGAGGTCGCTGGCTATGGCGGTTCGGCTCACGCTGCAAGGGACCTTGCGGGTGGGCAATCGAACCGATCAGTGATCGAACCACGCTGATGCATCGAAGTCGGTCCATGACCGTGTAAGAAAGCGGCATTAGCGGGCAATTCACCTATCGTGATCGCATGCGCGGAATTTTGTTGGCCGGGGGTACCGGCTCGCGACTGTGGCCCTTGACCCGCTCGGTGTCGAAGCAGCTGTTGCCAGTCTTCGACAAGCCCATGGTCTATTATCCGCTTTCCACGCTGGTGATGGCCGCTGTCCGGGAGATTCTGGTCATCACCACGCCAGAAGATCAGCACCAGTTCGTCAGGCTGCTCGGCGACGGCAGTCAATTGGGCCTGCGGCTGGAATACGTGGCACAGGAGCGCCCGGAGGGGATTGCTCAGGCTTTCATCCTGGGGGCCGAATTCATCGGTGACGAGTCGGTCGCCCTGATTCTGGGCGACAACATCTTTCATGGGAGCGGCCTCGGCACCCGGCTGGCCCGCCACGAAGACCTGAAGGGTGGAAGGGTGTTCGCCTACCAGGTCGCCAACCCCTCTGCCTACGGCGTGGTGGAGTTCGACGACTTGGGCCGGGCACTGTCCATCGAGGAGAAACCGGCCCGGCCCAAGTCCCGGTACGCCGTGCCCGGGCTGTACTTCTACGACAACCGCGTCGTGGACGTGGCACGCGGACTACGGCCCAGCGCAAGAGGCGAGTTGGAGATCACCGACCTCAACCGCGTCTACCTGGACGCCGGGACGCTGCACGTCACCCGGCTCGACCGAGGCACCGCGTGGCTGGACACCGGAACCTTCACCTCCATGGTTCAGGCGTCGGAATTCGTCCGGGTGATCGAGGAGCGCCAGGGTTTCAAGGTCGGCTGCATCGAGGAGGCGGTCTGGCGGGCAGGCCTGATCGACGACGACCGGCTCCGGGAACTGGCCCAGCCGCTGCTCAAGAGCGGATACGGGCATTACCTGATGGGGTTGCTGGAGGACTCCCGATACCTCGTCATGCCCCAGCGCGGCACTGGATCGCGTCGGGAGGCACTGCTGAGAACGGCGCAGGGCGCTTCTGTGTGACGGCGTCTCTTCCTGCGGAGCTGTGTTCTGGTTGCCTTTGCGGCGGGGCGTCGTCTTCGCATGCCGCGGCAAATGCTGTGTCCGTCCCGACGGACCGGAGAACTGCACCTGCCGCCGGCCGCAGCCCGACGATGGCTGTGACTGGCGGCAGATGCCCCGCCGAACGACTTTGATGTCCGATCAGCCCCGGTGCTGCTGCGTCACCTCACGGCGATGCAGCACTACAAAGCCGTCCTGCTCCGCCACGAGGTCGTAGCCCTGACGGCGATCCTCCGCCAATCGCCGCTGTTCCGCTTCAGCGCTCAGCGGCTCACCCAGCCACTCCCGCTCATTACCCGGCACCCAGGTGTCCACCATGATCCACTGGGGGTTGGGGCGGCTGCCGTACGAGCCGTAGAGGCTGACGCTCGTACGGTTGGCGAGCTGGGGCACCAGATGGTTGGACGTCTGGACCGTGACCCCGTCGGGGATCTTGTCCATCAGACGACGGGCGACGGCGACCCGAGGATCGGTCCGCCAGGTGTCCGGCTGGACGAGCTGGAACAGGGCGAAGTTCGGAAGGATAATAAGGGTGATCGCGGCGGAGCCCGCGAGATAACGGCGCAGGCTGCGCTCGCTCGTCCCACGGCGGATCAGAGCGTCGACGAATGCCGCGAAGACGATCGGCATCAGGACGAGCGAGTAGTGGAAATCGGTACCCCAGTGCAGACCGTTGTTCGACGCGAAGCGCCACACCAGAGTCGGCACGGCGACCCACAGCAGTGGGGACCGCAGCGCCAGGAACACGGTGGGCGCCAGCACGAGTACGAAGGTCGACACCTTGGTCTGGGGGGTGATGAGACCGATCGTGCCCCGGTGGAGCAGATCCAGCAGACCGCCCGCACTGCCAGGGTTCTCCTCCACCAAGGACCAATAGGCGAAGGATCCGGTCGGGTTGAAGGCCGGCACAATCACGAGGAGCACCAGTGCTGATCCGGCGAGCCCGGCGGCAGCCGTGAGCAATCCGAGCCTGCGGTTGCCTCGCCGGGCGATGACGAGACCGATGACGAGGACCGTGAGTCCGAGGTCTTCCTTCACGAGCAGCAGGGGCAGAGCCCAGCACGCTGCGGCGGTCAGCCGTCCATTTCCGAGAGCGCTCAACGAGAACGCCAGGAGCGGAACGGCGAACGCCACTTCGTGGAAGTCGTAGCCGACCGCACTCGCGATTCCCCATGAGAGGCCGTAACAGGCACCGATCACGGCTGCGGCCGGGTCGCCCAGGGTCCGGCGTGCCCAAAGAGTCAGAGGGACGACGCTCACCGCGAGGAGCGCGGCCTGCACGACCAGAAGCGTGTCCGCTCCCCGCCATGCCCAGTAGAAAGGCACGACGAGCGCCAGGATGGGGGAGAAGTGATCCCCCAGGACGGGAAAGTCCTGCCCCTTCACTTCGGAGACCGGCAAGTGTCCTTCCGCGTACGAGCGGACCACCTGTTCGAAGATTCCCAGGTCATAACTGTCCGTCAGCATCCGTTGGTGAAGACGCAGCGATACCGCCGCGTACATCACGTACAGCGCTCCCGCCATGGCCCAGATCCACCAGGTGCCGTCGAGGCGACCTTTGCCCGGTGGTTCGGCCTCCGTCTTCTTGTCGAATGCCGTGTGCTGCGTCGGTACCGTTGCGCTCTTGGCGGGCGGAGCTTGCATCTGGGGCCCTTCAGGAAGCCGGGAGTGGCGGCATCAAGATGCCAGCACCAGGAGGTATTTCGTCTCGCTCAAACACCCGCGCAGCCAGAATCCACCGAATGGCCGTAAACCCCGGTCCCTCGTCGCCTCCATTGCCCACGGCGACGCGTCGCCCGCCGTCTGAAGTCCGGCTCCGGATGTCCCGAAACCCGGGGGTAGTGACGGGCAAGTGAGCTGCTTGGCGGAAGGAAGCGATCAGTGAGACCACTCGGTATCGAAGGGGCATGGGTGGACACACCGAAGGTGTTCACGGACAACAGGGGCCGATTCCACGAGTTGTTCCAGAGCCGCAGGTTCCACGATTCCATGGTCAGGGGCTTCAGCTAGAGCAGGCCAACTGCTCCCGCTCCGTTCGCGGCACTCTCCGCGGTATCCACTATGCGTCGGTCCCCCCGGGGCAGGCCAAGTACGTCACGTGCGTCAGCGGCGCCGTCCTGGACGTGGTCGTCGACATCCGCACCGCCTCCCCGAGTTTGGGGAGTGGGAGGCGGTTCGGCTCGACGACGCGACCCACCGCAGCGTCTACCTCTCGGAAGGGCTCGGCCACGCCTTCATGGCTCTGGAGGACGACTCGACCGTCGTCTACCTGTGTTCGCAGGGATATGCGCCCCAGCGCGAGTACGACATCAGTCCGCTCGACCCCGCGTTGGCCATTGACTGGCCCGAGGAGGTCGAACCGATCCTTTCCGACAAAGACGCCGCGGCGCCCACACTGGAGGAAGCCGAGCGGCGAGGCCTGCTGCCTTCCTTCCCGGACTGCGCCGCCTATCGCAGAAGTCTCCTGACCGGCGCCTGAAATGACTGCCCATCAGTAAACCCGGCTCTTGCGGCGAACCTTCGTGTCCCTGGCAAGGGGGAACAGCGAAGAAAGCGCCGAGGAAAGCGCGGGGAAAGTTCACTTGGGGCCGCACGGGTGATGTTCGCCTATGACACGGATGGGATCGTAAATCTTTCTGTTGTGTCGAGTGAAGACTGGCTCCGTCCGTAGCCCAGTGCGACGCGACACGCATGCGAACCAAGCGCACCGAGTGCGCACGCTTGCGGTCTGATCTCTGCCCAGTGAGGAAGGTTCTCTGTGAGCCGTAGAACGATCCGAAGTTCACGCGTGAAGTCCGTCACTCTGGTGACGGCCGGCGCGCTTGCGGTGGCACTCAACGTCGTCCCGAGCACGACGGCCATCGCCGACGCGATCCACAGGTCCGGCGGCGACGGCAGTGTGGCGCTCCCCGGGCCGAACGGCGCCGTGAGTGCCGACGGCGACAAGGACAAGGACAAGGACAAGGACAAGGACAAGGACAAGAACAAGCGGGGTCCGCAGGGCTTCCAGGGCGACCGGGGTCCGCAGGGCTTCCAGGGCGACCGGGGTCCGCAGGGCTTCCAGGGCGACCGGGGTAAGGACGGCGAGCGGGGTCCGCAGGGCTTCCAGGGCGACCGGGGCCCGCAGGGCTTCCAGGGTACCGCCGGTGCTGGGGTTAGCACTTACATCAAGACAGGTGCGCGGGTAACCACTTCGGACACCCCGTCGACTGCGTTCTGCGACGACGCCAACGACCAGATCACCGGCGGCGGATTCCTTAGCAACCCTCCTGGTGGCAGCCCCGGCCGCGTGATTCAGAGCCAACCGTTCAAGACCAGTCCGGTGGACGGGTGGCAGGCCACCGCCAACCAGCTCCCCGGCAACTCCTTCGTCCAGGCATTCGCGGTCTGTACCAGAGTGCCGTAAACCTCATGTGAGCGGCGATGCGGCGCTGGCTGACCGCTTCACCGGGACATGATCGACGGTGCCCCGAGGCTTCGGTCTCGCGGGCACCGTCCGCACGCTGTCCGCGCTCACGCCCTCAAGGAATGCGCCGCCGCGTCGCCCATGACGCGACCACTGGGGGGAAATCGGACATCACCCGACGGTCGATCAGAAAGAGGTCGACTTGACAACACCCATCTGCCTGGCGGGGCCGGCAAGAAAACTCGGAGAACCATGCGCATCCTTGTGACTGGCGGCGCCGGATTCATCGGTTCGGAATACGTCCGCCGACGGCTGGAATCGGACCCGGCAGCGCGGATCACCGTCCTCGACAAACTCACCTACTCGGGGGTCGAGGCGGAACCTGTCAAAGCGATCAAGGCAGGTAGGTCGTTCTAACGTTGCGCTGGTATCAGTGGGCCTGCTGGTGCCGGCTTGTTGATCCAGGCCGCTGCGGGGAGCTTTGGAGGCTCGGGTGGCTTGCGGACGAAGCGTTCGGGGTGCTTCGCATAGACCGCCTCCAGGACGTCGGCTCGCATCTCGCGGAGTTGTCCGGCGAGGCCGAAGTGCATGTCGTAGGGGGTGTGCAGGCCGATCCCGGAGTGCCGGTGCTCCGTGTTGTACCAGGTGAAGAACCGCTCGCACCACGTGCGGGCATCCTCCAGGGAGCCGAACCGTTCGGGGAAGTCGTGCCGGTATTTCAGGGTCTTGTACTGGCTCTCGCTGTAGGGGTTGTCGTTCGACGTCTTCGGGCGGGAATGCGACTTGGTGACGCCGAGAGTGGCCATCATCTGGGCGACGTTCTGCGCGATCATCGGGGACCCGCGGTCCGAGTGGATCGTCAACTTGCCTGGTTCGATGCCGTACTTGGCGATCGTCTCGGACAGGAAACGCTCCGCGAGGTCCTTGTTCTCGTGGGCGGCGATCATCCAGCCGACGGTGTAGCGGCTGAAGATGTCGATGATCGTGTAGAGGCAGTAGTAGACGCCCTTGACGGGCCCCTTCAGCTTCGTGATGTCCCACGACCAGACGCGGTTGGGGTCCTCGGCGACCAGCTCGGGGACGGTCCGGGGCGGGTGGACGGCCTGGCGGCGGCGTTCACGGACCTCGCCGCGCCGGCGCAAGAGCCGGTACATCGTCGACTCCGAACACAGGTAGACGCCACGGTCGAGGAGGACGGCGTAGATCTCGGCGGGGGCCATGTCGGCGAACTCCGGGGAGTGCAGCACGTCCAGGACCCGCATCTCCTCCTCGGGCGACAGTGCCCGGGGATGCCGGCGCCGTTCTGGCCGCGGCCGCTGGGGGGCGGAGCTCTGGCGGTGGTGGCGGTAGTAGGTGGCCCGGCTCACGCCGAGCGCCGCACACGCCTGGACCCGTCCGACCACCGTAGTGAGCTCCTCGAGGGCCTGGTCGCGGACGGTGTCGAACACCGCGGCCGCGAGCTGGGCTTGGGTCACTGGTCCTTCTCGCCGTTCCGGGTCGGGGCGCTGTCCGTGGCGAACTGGTCGAGCAGCGCGGAGAGTTTTCCCTGCACCTCGATGACGGTGCGGGCCTTGGCCAGATCGGCTTCCAGGCGGGCCTTCTCCGCCTTGAGCTTCTCGATCTCCTTGTCCCTCGGGTCCGCCTTCGGGCGTCCCGCCGGGGCGGCGAGCGCGTCCAGGGCCCCCTTTGTCCCGCTGCTGCCGCCACGTCGTGATCAGCGACGAGTACAGGCCTTCTCGCCGCAGCAGAGCGCCCTTGCCCTTCTTATCCAGCCTCTCGTACTCCGCGAGGATCCTCGCCTTGTACTCCGCTGTGTACCGGCGCGGGCCGGTCGAACGGGCTTCTACCTGCGGATCAGGGGTCCCGTGGTCGTTGGTACTGGCCACCTGGGCACTACTCCCTCTCCGCCCTCGACTCAATGAATCATCCAGTATGCCTGACTCGGTCTACTTTGACAGAGAGGGAGGCGAATCTGGCGCCGGTGGCGGAACGCGCGGGCTACACCTTCGTCCAGGGCGATATCTGTGACCCGGACGTGGTCGACCAAGTGTTGGCGGGGCACGACACAGTGGTCCATTTCGCCGCCGAGTCGCACGTGGACCGGTCGATCGACGGCGCCGGTCCGTTCGTCCGCACCAACCTGATGGGCACGCAGGTTCTCCTGGACGCGGCCCACCGGCACGGCGTAGGCCGCTTCGTCCACGTTTCCACCGACGAGGTGTACGGATCGATCAGGCAAGGCTCATGGACCGAAGGGTGGCCCCTGACCCCGAACTCCCCGTACTCCGCCTCGAAGGCCGGCTCCGACCTGCTGGCGCTCGCCTACCACCGCACTCACGGCCTGGACGTCGTGGTCACCCGGTGCTCCAACAACTACGGGCCGTACCAGTTCCCCGAGAAACTCATCCCGCTCTTCATCACCAACCTGATCGACGGCAAGACGGTCCGTCTGTACGGAGACGGCCGCAACATCCGCGACTGGCTGCACGTCTCCGACCACTGCCGGGGCATCGACCTCGTCCTGCACGGCGGCACGGCCGGGGAGGTCTACAACATCGGTGGCGGCACGGAGTTGACCAACCACAAGCTCACCGGCCTGCTGCTGGACGCGATGGGCGCGGGCTGGGACCGGGTCGAGTACGTGGCCGACCGCAAGGGCCATGACCTTCGCTACTCGCTGGACGGCAGCAAGATCCGCGAACACCTCGGCTACGCCCCGGAGGTGGACTTCACGGAAGGCCTGGCTGCCACGGTCGCCTGGTACCGCGCACACCGCTCCTGGTGGGAGCCGCTCAAGACGAGGGCCGAGCTGCGATGACCACGAGCTGGCTGGTGACCGGTGCACTGGGGCTCCTCGGTCAGGAAGTGCTTGCCGAGCTCGCCGCTGATCCTGACAGCGTGGTGACGGGACTGAGCCGCGGCCAGCTGGACATCACCGACCCGACAGCCGTGCGTGCGGCGGTCGCAAGCCACCGAGTGGTCGTCAACTGCGCTGCCTGGACGGACGTCGACGGCGCCGAACGGTCCGAGGAGGCGGCCACGGCCGTCAACGGCACGGGCGCCCGCCACCTCGCAGACGCCTGCGCAGACAGCGGCGCACTCCTGCTGCACATCTCGTCCGACTACGTCCTCCCTGCTGACTCCCGTCGGCCGTACCCCGAAGACGCGCCGACGGAGCCCGTCAACGCCTACGGGCGCAGCAAACTGGCGGGCGAGCGGGCAGTAACCGAACTGCTGCCACACACCGGCTACATCGTTCGCACCGCCTGGCTCTACGGCGCGCACGGCTCCAACTTCGTGGCGACCATGCTCGAACTCGCCACCCCGTCACGAGACCCTGGACGTGGTGGCCGACCAGCACGGTCAGCCGACCTGGTCCCGCGCGCTCGCCCGGCAGCTCGCCGCCCTCGGCCGCGCCGCGCTGTCCGGGCGGGCGCCGGCAGGCATTTACCACGGCACGGCGGCCGGTCACACCACGTGGTGCGGCCTGGCGCGGGAGACCTTCCGACTCAGCGGCCTCGACCCGGAGCGGATCCGCCCGGTCGGCACGGAGAAGTTCCCGCGACCGGCTGCCCGCCCGACGTTCGGCGTACTAGTGTCCTGCGCCTGAAATTTGTCAGGTAAATTGGTCCTGTGGCGAGGACGGGACGGCCGAAGGCCGAGTTGATACTGACGGACGACGAGCGGACGACGCTGACCAGGTGGGCCCGTCGGGCGAAGTCGTCACAGGCTCTGGCGTTGCGATGCAAGATCGTGCTGGCTTGCGCCGACGGCGCGTCAAACGCCATGGTTGCGAGGGAGCTTGGGGTGCACCCGGACACGGTCGGCAAGTGGCGAGGGCGGTTCGTGGCCCGGCGGCTTGAGGGACTCGTGGATGAGGAGCGGCCGGGTCGGCCGGCGTCCATCACGCTGGACCAGGTCGAGGAGGTGCTGGTGGCCACGCTGGAGGAGACCCCGAAGAACGCCACGCACTGGTCGCGGGCCTCGATGGCGAAGAAGTCCGGGCTATCGAAGTCCACCATCGGCCGGATCTGGCGGGACTTCGGCCTCAAGCCGCACCTGGCCGACACCTTCAAGCTCTCCACCGACCCGCTGTTCGTCGAGAAGGTCGTGGATGTCGTCGGGCTCTACCACAACCCGCCCGAGAAGGCGGTGGTTCTCTGCGTCGATGAGAAGTCCCAGGTCCAGGCGCTGGACCGGTCGCAGCCGGTGCTGCCGATGATGCCGGGGATGCCCGAGCGGCGCACCCACGACTACGTCCGGCACGGCACCACCACCCTGTTCGCCGCCTTCAACATCGCCGACGGGACCGTCATCGGCGAGACGCACCGCCAGCACCGCGCCGCGGAGTTCAAGAAGTTCCTGACTGCCATCGACAAGACCGTGCCCGAGGGGCTGGACGTCCATGTGGTCTGTGACAACTACGGCACCCACAAGACACCGGCGATCAAGGCGTGGCTCGCCAGGCACCCCCGGTTCCACATGCACTTCACCCCGACCGGCAGCTCATGGATCAATCAGGTCGAGCGATGGTTCGGCTTCCTGACCGACCAGATGGTCCGGCGCGGCGTCCCAAAAGCGTGCAGAGCCTGGAGAAGGACATCCGCGCCTGGATCAAGGACTGGAACGAGGACCCGAAGCCCTTCGTATGGACCAAGACCGCCGAAGAGATCCTCGACTCCCTCACGCGATATCTCCGGCGAATTTCAGGCGCAGGACACTAGGTCACGGCAACTGGCTGCGGGCCGGCCTCGTCCCCCTCGCACGGTGGGACGACCAGCTGACCGCGGCCCTGAACACGCCCGCCTTCGCCGCGCTGGCCGCCGCGGCGCGAACGGGTAGCGACATCTGAACGCATGAGGCGCCCTACGGGATGGTCCCGCAGGGCGCCTCATGCGTTGAACGCCTAGACCCAATGCCGCTGTTTTAAGCCGTGGCCTTGGGTTTTCGCTTGGTCGGGGCGGTTTTGGACGCGGGAACGATGGTGACGGCGTCGGCCGGCGGGGCGGCGGGCTGGGGCCAGGTGCGGTGGTGGGCGCGTTTGAGGCCCCAGTTGGACATCTTGCGCTTGACGACGCGGGGGAACGCGCGAAGTCTGCGGACCGGTAAGAGGCGTCGGGCGATCTCGGCGAGGGTGCGGTCCCAGGCAGCGGCCAGCCGCTCAGGGGGAAAAAGCCGCCTGGGCGGGGACCTGGCGGCGCACGACGCGCAGGGAGCGGGTGAAGGACAGCCGGTCGGGGTCGGTCCCGGCCCGGTCTGCGGCCTGGTGCATGACCTGGCGCACGGCGTGATGGACGAGGAGGAAGCCGTAGACCTCCTGCTCGACGCCGTCGGGGTATCTGGAGCGCAGGACCACGTCCGGGCCGCGCTGGTGGACCTTGATCTCGTCCAGCACCCCTTCCACCTCCCACCGCTCGTGATACAAGGCCGCCAATTCGGCCGCCGGCGCCTGTTCCGGATCCAGGATCGTGGTGATCAACCGGATCGGGCCGGCCTCCTCGTGCCCGGCGACGGTGTACTCCACCACCCGCACCAACTGCCCGTGCACGCGGCGCTTGTCCCGGGCCGCGTAGATCTCCGACAGGTACGAGCCGTCCGCGTACTGCTCGCGCACCACCAGCACGACATCCGATTTGACCCGCCACAGCAGATCCGCGCCCGTCGCGGCGGCGGCCTTCCACCGGTCATAGCCGGGGAAGTTGCGGTCGGCGAGCAGCAGCATCCCCGGCTGAAGGTGCGGCAGCAGGGTGTCGGCGAGCACCGTCTCAGCCACCGTGCACGGCCCAGTGGCCGCGGCGAACACCGCATGCGTGCCGCACTCGGCCAGCACCACCAGCCGCACCTGCGGAAACGCGCTCTTCTTGTCCCCACGCCCGGACCCCGGCCGCCCGAAGAACGCGTCGTTGTCGGGGGTGTCCGCCACATCCAGCGTGGTGCCGTCCACCGCCACCACCCGCCGGCCCCGGTACCAGGCACCGATGGTCTCCCGCGTCGCCACTGGCTGGCACACCCGCGCGAACAGGGCCCTCAGCGGCTCCGGGCCGAGCCGGGCCCGCGCCCGGGAGATCGCGCCAGTGGACGGCACTTCCCACCTTCCCCGCCACCGGCCGGCCCAGGCCAGGCCCTCCGCCAGCAGCCGCGCGACCTCCTCATACGCCTGCCCCGAGAACAGACACATCGCCAGCACGAAGTAGACCGTCACCCGCGCGGGCAGCAGCCGATGACGCTGTTCAGCCCGTCCCGTCTCGGAAATGACCTCGTCGACCAACTCCGCCGGAAACACCCGCGTCAACACGCCCAACGCGATGCGATCCGACAGCCGCTCCTCAACCGGCGGCTTCACCTGCCCAGCCCGTGGCACCAGCACCCCTCCCGGCCACAAGCTACAAGCTGATCAACCCAAAGTCAGCGGCATTGCGCCTAGACCAGCAGCAGTCCGCCGCACCGCGCGGCGCCCTCCTTCATTGCGATGAGGTTGGCGACTACGTACGAGATGTCGTGCTCGGCGTGCCACTGGGTCGGGAAGTAGGTGACCAGCCGGGAACTCTGGAACTTCGCCTCGATCTCGGGCACGGAGGCGCGGTACTGATTGTCCGTGTAGTACGAGAACGATCTTTCGTTGTAGTAGGCGACGCTCGTCGGGTGCTCGAACGCGCCACGACCGTCCGAACTGGGCGTCATGGTGAGGAGCATCCCGCCTGGGGCCAGCAGCCGGTACAACTCGTTGACCAACGGCACCTTGTCGGGCACGTACTCGAGGAATTCCACCGCGCGGATCAGGCCGACGGATGCGTCCGGCAGGTCCAGCTTCCCCGGCAGGGCCGCGACGATGTCCACCCCCTTGCCCGGCTGCCGGTCCACGCCCAGGTAGCCAGGCGGTTTCCGGTTCGCCGCGCCCAGGTCCAGCGCGATCAGCCCACGCCGCGCGCACCAGGCGAGGGCGTTGGCCTCAATGTACTTGTCGTACAGAGCGACCGTCTCGCGTTGGATGTACGCGTTGATCTGCGGGTCCCGCTGAGTGTTCGCGGCGTGAACCCGCTGCAGGTACAAACAACGAGGGATGTGGTGGAAGTCACCGACATGGAACAGACGGCACATCAGGTCCTGGTCATCCAGGACCGTACGCGTGGCGTCGTACCCGCCGGCCTTCTCGTAGCTCTCCTTGCGGAACGCGCGTACGTGGTTGGGCGCGTACCAGATGTAGGCGACGTTGTGCGGTGTCGGCGCCATGGAGATGACGCGCAGCAGCTTGCGGCCGTCGACGCGCACCTCCTCGTACGTCCAGCCGTACCGCTCGTCCCAACGGGAGTCGTCCCACTTCCCGTCCTCGGTGATCTGCGCGGTGTCGCTGTAGACGAAGACGGCCTCCGGGTGGGCGTCGAACGCCTTGCCGAGCTCAGCGAGGCATGCCTTCGCCAGGAGGTCGTCGTGGTCGAGTTCCACCAGGATCTCGCCGCGCGCCAGTTCACAGGCTCTGCGCTTCGCCGCACCGACGCCGCGGACGCCGTCCGCGATCTCCACACGGACCCGCTCGTCGGGTCGCTCGGGCTGCCACCGGGCGCCGTTGTTGAGCAGGACGATCCACTCCCAGTCCGGACAGGTCTGCGCCTGCAGGGTCGCCAGGCACTCATCGAGAAAACGGGGCTGGTGGCTGGGGGTGAAGACGGAGAACCTCGGTGTCGCGGTCGACGTCATCTGGGGTTCCCTGCGTTGCTCGACGTGGGTGAGGGGCTCACGGAATCCCGGAATCCCTGCGGTACGTTGGGAAGGAGCGAGGGATTTTCCGCGACAGCGCGACTGAACTCGTCCTTGGCCTCGTCGTCGCGTTTCTGCTCCGCCAGGAGGAGCCCGAGTTGCATACGAACCGAAGCCGCCTTCGGTTCGGCGCCAACGGCACGCTTCAGGAGTTCGATGGCCCGTTCGGAGTCGCTCGACTTTAGTAGGAGCGCCTCGCTGTAGAGAGCCGACATGAATGACGGATCGATCTTCAGCGCCTTCTCGAAGGACGTATGGGCATCGGCCGTGTTGCCCAACTGCTGGGCGACAGTCCCCAGGCTGTACCAGGCGAACTTGTTTTGAGGGTCCAGTGCCAGCACGCGCCGGTAGGTATGGGCAGCTCGAAGGAAGTCTTGGCGTTGCTGCTGCTCAAGGGCGTCCTGCATGAGCAGGGTTGCCTCCTTGGTCCTGTCGTCCAGCGACCGGGCCTTGGATTCCGGGGGTGCGACCGACTGGGACTGATTCGTCCAGACGGTCACCCCCGTGACAACCGCTGCCGCGGTGACCGCCGTAGCTGCGAGCCCTGTCCACAATGTTCTACGTTTCACTTGGCCACATCTCATGGAGTCGGTGAGGGAAACGACAGATTCGGCTGATCCCAGGTTTCCGGCACGGATGAGACTTCGGCGGTGCCGGCACTAACCGGAGTCCGAACGTCCCTCATCTTCACCAAAGTTACGAGTAGGTCCAGATGGCGCCGCCAGTCGTCAGTAAGTCGGGGCGCACAGACCACCCGAATGTACGCATCAATGAAGCGGTTTGCCGAAACCGACGTCGTGAACTTCGCGCTGTCATCGGGTTATTGGGACAGCTGCTCAAGAATTCGTCGGACTTTCCTCGTCGCGTGGCCGTGAGTGGCTGAATACCGTCCGATATCGGGCCTTTGCTGCCGTGGAGTTGGATAGACCTGTGAAGTCAACGCTCCATCTGAATATGATCGTCAAGGGTGACGGTTCGGTGATCCGGTCGGCATCCTGCACGAGTACTATGACTGCGCTTAGCGGTTCACTCTGGAGGCTCTCGAAGGTGGTGCCCACATCCTCATCGTCGGCGGCGGGATGCGCGACAGGGAGGCGAGGAAGTCTGGCGCGCCTGTGCCGTGCCAACGGCCAGCGCTGGCTGCTTGCCTACATGTTTGCGCGGCGGGCGGCGCGGATTCCCGCAGCACCCCAGCGCCCACTGCACGTTCGTGGCGCCCGGTCCGCGCGTCGCTGCGGGTGCACGCGGACCGGGGCCGTCCGAGGGGGCCGCTCGTCGCGGCCCGGAGGGATCAGCCGGCGGCGATGGGCGCCCGGGGCCCGGCCAGCGCGGCGGTGTGCGCGTCCATGCGTTCGGCGGACAGGATCGCCGCGGCCGTGTCGGCGCGGGACGCCGCGACCACCAGGGCACGGCCCGCCAGCGCGTGGGCGCGCCGGTGCAGTTCCATGACCCGCGACGCGTCGCCGTGTGCAGCTCGTGCCGCACGGGTCGGCGGCACTCCTCCCCCAAGCTCTCGGCTGCGCTCGGGCAGGGGGGACCCCCATCGCAGCCGTGCCACCTGGCAGGCCAGTCGCTCGGCGGCCGTATCCAGCTCCCCGGAGGGCTCCAGCGCGCGCAGCTCGTCCGTCACCGCGAGTAGTGCCGCCAGATGGCCCGCGAGCTGGATGTCCAGCTCCTCCTCGCGTGAACGGTGCGGGAAGTCGGGGGTGGTGCCGGCCCTCGTGTGGACCGACTTGGTGCGGATCGGTTCGTACATGGGACGGCCTCCTGTGCTCTGACAGGAAACCATCCTAGCTTGGATTTCGTCTAAAGTTGAGCCGGATCGCACAACGTGTGCACCGAACACGCACGGTGAGCTTCAGGGCTGGCTGTAGCCGTCCAGGAAGTCCCCTATGCGGGTCATCGCCGATGTCAGGTCCCCCACGGTCGGCAGTGTCACCACCCGGAAGTGATCGGGCTCCGGCCAGTTGAAGCCCGTCCCCTGCACGACCATGATCTTCTCGCGGCGCAGCAGGTCCAGGACCATCTGGCGATCGTCCTTGATCTTGAAGACCCTGGGGTCGAGGCGGGGGAAGAGGTACAGCGCCCCCTTCGGCTTGACGCATGACACACCCGGGATCTGCGTGAGCAGCTCGTACGCCGCGTCCCGCTGCTCCTTCAGGCGCCCGCCCGGCAGTACCAGCTCGTTGATCGTCTGACGGCCGCTGAGCGCCGCCACCACACCGTGCTGACCCGGCATGTTCGCGCACAGTCGCATGTTGGCGAGGATGGTCAGCCCCTCGATGTACGACGCCGCGTGCGCCAGGGGGCCCGAGATCGACATCCAGCCCACCCGGTATCCCGCCACCCGGTACGCCTTCGACATGCCGTTGAAGGTGAGGGTCAGCAGGTCCGGGGCCACCGCCGCCGTCGGCGTGTGTGTCGCGCCGTCGTAGAGGATCTTGTCGTAGATCTCGTCGGAGCAGACGAGGAGGTTGTGCCGGCGCGCGATGTCCGTCAGGCCGCGGAGCACCGCCTCGTCGTAGACGGCGCCCGTCGGGTTGTTGGGGTTGATGATGACGATCGCCTTGGTGCGGTCGGTGACCTTCCGCTCCACGTCAGCGAGGTCCGGCATCCAGTCCGACTGCTCGTCGCAGCGGTAGTGCACGGCCGTACCGCCCGACAGCGACACGGCGGCCGTCCACAAGGGGTAGTCGGGGGCCGGCACGAGTACCTCGTCGCCGTCGTCCAGCAGGCCCTGCATCGCCATCACGATCAGCTCGGAGACGCCGTTGCCGATGAAGACGTGCTCGACGTCCGTCTCGATGCCGAGGGTCTGGTTGTGCATCACGACCGCCCGGCGGGCCGCGAGCAGGCCCTTGGCGTCGCCGTACCCGTGCGCCGTCGAGACGTTGCGCAGGATGTCCTCGAGGATCTCGGGCGGGCACTCGAAGCCGAAGGCGGCCGGGTTGCCGGTGTTGAGCTTGAGGATGCGGTGGCCCGCGGCCTCCAGTCGCATGGCCTCCTCGAGAACCGGGCCCCGGATCTCGTAGCAGACGTTGGCGAGCTTCGTGGACTGGATCACCTGCATGTTCGTGAGCTTACGGCCGCGTACCGCCTCGCGCCCCGTGTTTTCCACCACGTGGGGCACGGTGGGTTTGAGCGGTTATCGACGGTAACTGCCCCACGGATCACTCCCGCCCCTAAAATGCACGCCCATGGCATGGGAGCAGGGGCACGACGGCGGGGCCGACGGGGCGAATGCCGCGAACGGTGCGGGGGGTGGGTACGCCACGGAGGGGGCACACCCGGCGAACGGTGGCCCACAGGGTCCCCCGAACGTGTACCACCCGAATGCCGCGACGGAGCCCGAGTACGAGCAGTACAACGACCCCGCGGCCGCCCATGGCTGGCAGAACGCCTACGACGAGACGCAGAAGCTGCCCCCGATCCCCGATGTCCCGGTCCCCGATGCCCCGGTCCCCGATGCCCCGGTCCCCGATGCGCCGGCCCCCGTGACGCCCCGGCCGGAGGCCGGCTCGCGCCGGCAGGCGCGGCTCGCGCAGCGCCGCTCCGGGCTGCCTCGCCGGGCGGCCGTCGCCGTCGGCGCGCTGGGCGCCGTGGGCATCGCCGTCGCGCTCGCCGGCGGCTTCGGTTCCGGCTCCTCGGGCGCGCCGGGTGATGCCGGCGAGCCCGCACGGCCGAAGGCCGCGCCGTCCTCGTCGCCGGCGCTGACCACCCCGTCCGCGTCGGACGCGGACGGGTCCGCCGCCGCCTCCTCGTCCGTCGCCGCACAGCCGCCCAGTACCCGCGAATCGTCGGCGGCCGCCAAGGTGTCGCCGACGGCCGCCGCCTCCCGGGCCGCCTCCCCGGCGACCAGTTCCGCGCCCGCCTCCTCCTCCCCGGCGCCCACCAGCCAGAGCCCCTCCGCCACCGCGGGCGACGGCGGCTGGGGTGACGGTGACTGGCAGGGCAGGCCGGGCCATGGGCACGGGCCCACCAAGAGGCCCAGGTAGCCGAGCCTGCCGCAAGGCGGCCGGCGGCTGCCGTGAGGGTGCCGCCGGTCCGTCCCGTATGCGTGGGCACCGCGGCGGTCCCAGCAGCCGCCTGAAGCGGCCGAAAACCGCTCCTTGCCCCCGTACGCCCCACTGCTGACAATGCGCATGACAAACCAGGGAGGGCAGGGAGACCTCCGGTCCTCCCCGTCATCCAGAGGGGACACCCCTGCGAGGTCGACGCGAGCGGCAACGTGAACGTCCGTCAGAGCAGCAACTACGCCGAGGAGACGTACCAGATCCCCGCCTGCTTCGGCACCGGCAACAAGCTGAACCTGAACGCCAGCGGCTGCGTCCTGCCAAAGCCGTAGCATCCGGCGCCGAAGGCGCGGGGCGGGCGGTCACACCGGAGTCCGGCGGACCGCCCGCCCGGCGAGGACGTCCGTCCTGCGCCCGTCCTCGATCGCGAAGCGGCCGTCGACCAGGACGTACGGGATGCCCGTGGGAAGGGTGCGCGGCCGCTCGAAGGTGGCGCCCGCGGCCACCGTGGCCGGGTCGAAGAGGACCAGGTCCGCGCGGTGTCCCTCACGGACCAGGCCGCGGTCCGGCAGCCGCAGCCGGGCCGCCGGCCGCGAGGTGAGGTGGGCGACGCACTCCTCCAGCGACAGCACTCCCAACTCCCTCACATACCGGCCGAGATAGTGCGGGAACGCGCCGTAGGCGCGCGGGTGCGGTTTCGTCCCCTGGAGGATGCCGTCCGAGCCGCCGGTGTGGACCCGGTGGCGCATGATCGCCCGCACGTTCTGCTCATGGCCCACGTGCTGCAGGATCGTGGGGCCGAGCCGGTCCTCGACCAGCAGCCGCCGGGCTGTCGTCCACGGGGCCTCGCCGCGCAGGTCCGCCGACTCCTGGACGGTCCGGCCGATGTAGGCGGCGAGCCCGGGCCCGCTCACCCCGGAGATCTCGATCGTGTCCCACTCGATGGGGACGCCATGGCAGCCGTCGGCCCCGGTGACCTCCATGTCGTGCCGGATCCGCTCGGCAACCGCGTCGTCGGCGAGCCGCGCGAGGATCTCCTCGGGGCCGCCCTCGCTCGCCCAACTGGGCAGCATCGCGGCCAGCGTCGTCGAGCCCGGGGTGTAGGGATAGGTGTCCAGCGTGATGTCCGCGCCCGCCGCGAGCGCCGCGTCCAGCAGGGACAGCAGTTCGGGGGCGCGGCCCTTGTTCACGCCGAAGTTCATGGTGGCGTGGGCGAGGTGCAGCGCACAGCCGGCCTCGCGGGTCAGGGCCACCATCTCCTCGTAGGCCCCGAGGGCGCCCGCCCCGTACGAGCGGTGGTGCGGGCAGTAGTAGCCGCCGTAGGAGGCCACCACCCGGCACAGGTCGGCCAGTTCGGTGTCCGGGGCGTACATGCCGGGCGTGTAGGTGAGCCCGGACGACATGCCGACGGCGCCCTGCTCCATCCCCTCCGCGACCAGTCGCCGCATCTGGTCGAGCTCCTCGGCCGTCGCCTCCCGGTCCTCCCAGCCGACGGCCAGCATCCGGACCGTGCCCTGCGGGATCAGATACGCGGCGTTGACCGCGATGCCCTCGTCCAGACGGTCCAGGTACTCGCCGACGGACCGCCAGGTGAAGTCGATGTCGTCGCCGTACCCGTTCCAGCCGGTGATCGCGCGGCGCACCTCGGCGAGCGTACGGTCGTCGACCGGGGCGTACGACAGCCCGTCCTGCCCGACGACCTCGAGCGTCACGCCCTGCGCGACCTTGGCGCTGTGGTCCGGGTCGCGCAGCAGGGCCAGGTCGCTGTGGGCGTGCATGTCGATGAAGCCGGGGGAGAGGACCAGGCCCTCCGCGTCCAGCTCGCGGCGGGCCTCGGGGCGCTGGCAGCCGGCCGTCGCGGCTTCCTTGACGATGGAGACGATCCTGCCGTTGTCGACGACCACGTCGGCGCGGTAGGCGGGTTCCCCGCTGCCGTCCACGACGTCGGCGTCCCGGATGACGAGCTCTTCCACGCCGGATCTCTTAGAAGAACGTACGGATGTAGTCGACGACCGTGCCGTCCGCATCGGCCACCGGGATCAGCTGCCACTTGTCGAAGGACGTGCACGGATGGGACAGGCCGAGCCCGATCCAGTCGCCGACCTCGACGTCCGCTTCGGGGGCCGTACGGAGCCAGGCGTGCTGGTCGGAGAGGGCGGTCACCGAGACGCCCGTGGCGGGCCGTTCCTCGCCGTCCCGGCGCACCACCTGGACGAAGGGCAGGTCCAGGTCATACGCCGCGTCCCGCTTGCCCGCGTTGGCGAAGGCCTGCTCCGGGGAGGGGCGGGAGACCACCTGGGCCCACAGGCGGAACGCCGGCTCCAGCCCGCCCTCCTCCGGGACGCGGGTGAACGGGGTGAGCCTGCGGTAGTGACCGTCGTCGTGCGAGACATAGGCGCCCGAGCGCAGCAGCTTCAGCACCGGTGCGGAGAGTTCCGGGATGTCCGCGAAGACGTCCGCCACCGCGTCGAACCACGCGCTGCCGCCCGCGCTCACCACGATCTCGCCGAGACCGGCGAATCGGCCCGCCTTGTCGAACTCCACGGCCAGCGCGGTGAGCCGGCGCAGCCAGGCGCGTACCCGGTCCGGGTCCGCCTGCGGCACCTCGCCCTCGTACCCCGCCACGCCCACCAGCCGCAGGGTCCGCGTCGCCGCCACGGCGTCCGCGACCGCCGCGCACTGCTCCTCCGTGCGCGCGCCGGTCCGGGCGCCCTCACCGGCCGCCAGTTCCACGACCACGTCGATCCGGCGCGCTGTCCCCTTCAGCGCCGCGTCCATCAGCTCCACGCCGCGTACCGAGTCGACGTAGCAGATGAAGCGGAACTCCTCGTCCGCGGCGAGCTCCGCGGCGAGCCCGCGAAGGGCCGCCGGGTCCACGAGCTCATTGGCGAGGAAGACCCGCTGGATGCCGAACTCCCGTGCCACACGCACCTGGTGGGGGACCGCGAGGGTGATGCCCCAGGCGCCGTGCTCGATCTGGCGG
Source organism: Streptomyces sp. NPDC022910 (assembly GCF_055561075.1). Lineage (NCBI taxonomy): Bacteria > Bacillati > Actinomycetota > Actinomycetes > Kitasatosporales > Streptomycetaceae > Streptomyces > Streptomyces sp. NPDC022910. Next base: position 279,610 of record NZ_JBVHHL010000003.1, on the reverse strand, counting down.
TGGAAGAGCTGGGGTGCCATGGACGTCTTGCCGTGCGGGGCGAAGGCGAGGCCGTGGCGGGCCGCGTACGTCTCCATGAGGCGGACGTTGTGGTCCAGCCGCTCGGCGGACAGGGCGAGGACCGGAGTGGTGAAGCCGCCGGTGAAGAGATTGCGGCACTCGGCCGCCAGTTCGGCGAGTGTCAGGCCCTGGGCGTCCGGCGGGAGGCCCTTGAAGCGGTGGTCGACGCGTTCCGCCCCGAGGGCGGCGAGGCGTTCTGCGACGGTGGCTGCGTCCATGGGGCCTCCTTGAGGTCGACCATTGCAGCATGTGCAACGGTCGTTGCGTGTCTCGCTTGCTGCTGTCTAACATCCCGGCCAACATGCGGTCAACGGAGTCGCCGTGACCGTTCCCGAGCTTGTGCCCCCGCTCGAGCAGGGGCACCCCCGTCCGACGAGGAGCCACCACCATCGTGACCGCCAACGGCCTGCCCACCGCCCCGGACGCCATGGACACCGTGGACGTCGTCGCGCTCGGCGAGTCCATGGTCACGTTCCTGCCGTCCCGGCCGGGGCGCCTCGCCGACGTGCCGTCCTTCGAGCGGGGGATCGGCGGCGCGGAGTCCAACGTCGCCTGTGTGCTGGCGGCCGCCGGGCACTCGGCGCGGTGGGTCAGCCGGGTCGGGGCGGACGGCTTCGGAGACCACCTGGTCGAGGCCATCGGGGCGTACGGCGTCGACGTCGCGTCCGTACGGCGTGATCCGGCGCGGCCCACCGGCATCTACTTCCGCACGGCGGGGGACCGGGCGACCGACGCCCACGAGGTGGCGTACTACCGGGCGGGATCGGCGGCCTCGGCGATGGCGGTGGAGAACGTCGACCTGGACGCGGTGCGCTCCGGCCGGGTGCTGCACCTGTCCGGGATCACGGCGGCGCTCTCGGGTGGCTGCCTGGATCTGCTGCGGGAGCTGACGGCGCCCCGGGCGGGGCGTCCGCTCGTCTCCTTCGACGTCAACCACCGCCCCGGGCTGTGGCGTGACGCCGACGGGCCCCGGGTGCTGCTGGAACTGGCCCGCGGAGCCGACATCGTGTTCGTCGGGGACGACGAGGCCCGGCAGGCGTGGGGGCTGCACGGCGCCCGCGCGATCCGGGAGGCGCTGCCGGAGCCGGAGATCGTGGTCGTCAAGCAGGGCAGGGGCGGGGCGACGGCGCTCGACAAGGACACCGACGGCCTGTGCGAGGACGCCACCGGTACCGCCACCTCCGTACCCGCCCTGAACGTGGACATCGTGGCCGCCGTCGGTGCCGGGGACGCCTTCGCCGCCGGCTTCCTCTCCGCCACCCTGCGCGGCCTGCCCGTCCGCGACCGCCTCCGCCACGGCCATCTCATGGCCGCCGCCGCCCTCACCGTCCCCGGTGATCTCGCCGCCCCTCCCGCGCGTGACCACGCCGACCGTCTGGCCGCACTCGACGAGGCCGGGTGGGGGACACTTCGACTCAGCCCCGGCTGGTCCGAAGCCGACGCACGGGCCGAGGAGGAGGTACGTACACCATGAGCCAGACCGTCGACCGGGCGCTGAGCATTCTGCCGCTGCTCGCCGAGGGACCCGCCGATCTCGGACAGGTCGCGGACCGGCTCGGGGTGCACAAGTCCACCGCCCTGCGGCTCCTGCGCACCCTGCACGAGCACGGCCTGGTGTACCGCCAGTCCGACCAGCGCTACCGCCTCGGCGCCCGCCTCTTCGCCCTCGCCCAGGAGGCCGTGGAGAACCTCGACGTCCGCGAGATCGCCCATCCTCACCTCGTCCGCCTCAACGAGGAGTGCGGGCACACCGTCCACCTCGCCGTCTACGAGGAGAACGAGGTCCTCTACATCGACAAAGTGGAGAGCCGCTACCCCGTGCGGATGTACTCGCGGATCGGGAAGCCGGTGGCCATCACGGTCGCGGCCGTCGCCAAGCTGCTGCTCGCCGATCTGCCCGAGCCCGAGCGCCGCGCGGTCGTGGAGAAGCTCGACTACCCCCTGTACACGGCCCGTTCGACACCGAACCCGGCCGTCTTCCTGAAGGAACTGGCGATCGTGCGCGAACAGGGCTGGGCCACCGACCTCGGCGGCCACGAGGAGTCCATCAACTGCGTCGCCGCCCCCATCCGCGGCGCCGACGGGCGGGCCGTCGCGGCCATGTCGGTCTCCGCGCCCAATGTCGTCGTCACCGCCGACGAACTCCTCACCCTGCTTCCGCTGGTGCGCCGTACCGCGGCCGCCATCAGCCGGGAGTACTCCGGCAACACACCAGCAAAGGACGCCGTATGACGGACAAGATCGCCCTGACGCCGAAGACCCACACCATGCCGCCCGCCAGGTTCTCGCACGGAGTGAAGAGGGGGAACATCCTCCAGGTCGCCGGCCAGGTCGGCTTCCTGCCCGCCGAGGAGGGCAAGCCGCCCACGCCCGCGGGCCCGACGCTGCGCGAGCAGACCCTCCAGACCCTCGCCAACGTCAAGTCGATCCTTCAGGAGGGCGGCGCCTCCTGGGACGACGTGATGATGATCCGCGTCTATCTGACCGACGTGGACCACTTCGCCGAGATGAACGAGATCTACAACTCCTACTTCGAGGAGCAGGGCCTCACCCAGCCGCCCGCCGCCCGGACCACCGTCTACGTGGGTCTCCCGGCCGGCCTCCTCATCGAGATCGACGCGCTGGCCGTCCTCGGCTGACGCGGCGTCCGCCCCCCCCGCACCTCCGTACGCCGTCACGGTGCGGCGCCCCCCACCCCCGGGGTGCCGTGCCGCGATCCCCCCTGCCCGAAAGCTCCATGGCCTTACGAGAAGCAAGAGGTCTCCCTGTCATGCCCATGCCCTTCCTGGCCGCCACCGGAACCCCTCCGCCCCCGCCCCACACCGGCGGCCTGCTCGCCCTCGTCCACGGCACCGCCGGTCTGCTCACGGTCGCCGCACTCGGTATCGCGCTGCTGCTCGTCCTGATCATCAAGCTGCGGCTCCAGCCCTTCGTGGCGCTGCTGGCGGTCTCCATAGCCGTCGGCCTCGGCGCGGGCCTGTCGGTCACCGAACTCTTCGGCACGGTCCAGCGCTCGGACGCCGTCTCCCTCATCGAGTCGGGCATGGGCGGCACCCTCGGCCACGTCGCCATCATCATCGGCCTGGGCACGATGCTCGGCGCGGTCCTCGAAGTCAGCGGCGGAGCCGAGGTGCTGGCGTCCCGGCTGCTGGGCCTGTTCGGCGAGCAGCGAGCCCCCCTCGCCATGGGCCTGACCGGTCTGATCTTCGGTATCCCGGTCTTCTTCGACGTCGGCATCTTCGTGCTCGCGCCGATCGTGTACGCGGCCGCCAAACGCCCCCAAGCTCTCGACTCCGCTCGAGCAGGGGGGACCCCCACGGGCAAGTCGATCCTGCTCTACTGCCTTCCGCTGCTCGCCGGCCTGTCGATGACCCACGCCTTCCTGCCGCCGCACCCGGGCCCGGTGGCCGCCGCCGGTCTGCTGAAGGTCGACCTCGGCATGGTCATCCTGATGGGCATCGTCTGCGGCATCCCGGCGGTGCTGGCCGCGTGGGCGTGGTCGGCCTGGATCGGCAGGCGGATCTTCGTGCCCGTTCCGCAGGACATGGTCGAGGCGGCGGAGGAGGCGAAGGCCGCTCTCGCGCTGGAACAGCGGGCGGCCGGCGTCACCCCGCCGGAGAAGCCGGTGCCGCTCGCCACGGTCTTCGCGATCATCGGTACGCCCCTGGTCCTCATCCTCCTCGCGACGTTCTCCTCGATCGCCTTCGACCCGTCGACCGGTCGGTCCGTGATCGAGTTCGTCGGCCACCCGTTCGTGGCGCTGACGATCGCGCTGCTGCTGGCGTACTACCTGCTGGGCATCCGCCGAGGCTGGTCCCGCAAGTCCCTGGAGACGGTGTCCACCGCCTCCCTCAAGCCGGTCGGCAACATCCTGCTGGTGGTCGGCGCGGGCGGCATCTTCGGCGCGGTCCTCAAGGGCAGCGGGGTCGCGCAGGCCCTCTCCGACACCTTCCATGACGTCGGCCTGCCGGTGATCGTCCTCGCGTACCTGATCTCGCTCGTCCTGCGCGTGGCCCAGGGCTCGGCGACGGTGGCGATCGTCACGACGGCGGGCATCGTCGCCCCACTGCTGTCGGAAGGCCACCACTCCCAGGCCTTCGTCGCCCTGGTCATCATGGCCATCTCGGCCGGTTCCATCTTCGCCTCGCACGTCAACGACGGGGGCTTCTGGATGGTGGCGAAGTACTTCGGCATCAGCGAGCGCGACACGCTGCGGACGTGGACGGTGCTGGAGTCGGTGCTGTCGGTGGCCGGGTTCGCGGCGGCCGCCGTGGTGAGTGTCTTCGTATAGCGAAGATTCGTATAACGATGCCGGGGCTGGCTGTGTCCGGCACAGGATCTTCGACCATACTGCCCGCTGTGGAGCAGCGCATTGGTTCGAGCAGCCAGCCCCTGGACGGCGCCGGTATGGACCCGGCCTTCATTCCCGGGCTCATCTCACCCGTGTCCGGCGAACCCGGGGACGCCAAGCCGGAGGACCCGGAGTCCGGGGTCGTGACCCAGGAGACCGCCTCCGACGGCGCGGTTTCCGGCACCCCGGCCTCCGAGGAGAAGCCGGCCGGGGAGGAGGAGCCCGCCGAGGAGCCCGAGGAAGAGCCCGCCGAGGAGCCCGAGGAGGAGTCCCCGGCGGAGTCCGAGCCAGAGGGCCCCGTCTTCGAGGCCTCCGACCGCCGTGCCCGGATCGTCGCGGACCACAGCGGCGTACAACTCCGCCTGGACGATCAGGAGTGCGAGTTCCGCTGGGACGAGATCGGTGCCGTGGAGACGGAGACCTCGCGCTTCGGCAAGCGGTTCACGGTGACCGTGCACACGCGGGAACGCCGCTGGTACCCGATCGAGATCGAGGCCGATTCCCGCTCTCGCTTCCAGGAGTGGGAGGCACGGCTCGACGAGGTCCTGGACGCCTACTTCGAGGACGGCGGGAACAAGCCCGCCGTCCTCGAGGAGGCCGACGACTGATCCGGGCCGTCAGCTGCAGTACTGCGCCGCCTTCCCGATGGAGCGGTACATGCAGTCGGCGTTCTCCAGCCCGGCCGGACCCGCCGAAGGCGTCCTCGCGAGGATGTGCGGGCGGTGCCTCCCGCCGATCCGGCACAGTTCGGGGCGTCTTCGCAGGCGTCGGACGAGGAAAGGGCCCCGGCGTTCACCCGCCGGGGCCCTTTCGGTTGCCGTGCGTCAGCCCAGCGTGCGCCACTTCGCGCTGGTGGCGATGGCTTCCAGCTGCTTCATGGTGAGCACCGGGACCGTACGCGTCGCGGACGTGTGCTGGGTGCCGGAGTTGAAGGCGCTGATCACCACCCGGAAGCCGCCGGGCCGAATGGTGTCCACGGTCCACATGACGACCCCCTGTCCGCCCTTCTCACCGGGCCCCTGGTGCGTGGCGACCTTGGTGCCGTCGGGCAGGGTCTTGGCGCCGTCGCCGAAGAGCTGGCCCTCCACGTCCGACATGTCGGGCTGGACGTTGACCTGGACCAGGCTCGCGCCCTTTCCGTCGTCGAGGACGGCATATCCGAACCCGGCGTCCGCACCGCTCTTCGAGACGACCTGGAGCCCCTTGGGCAGCAGCGAGACCAGTGTCTTGGAGACGGAGCCGCCGGGGACGCCCTGCGTTGCGCCCGGCTCGGCCGACGGCGTCCCGGGGCGCACAGGGATGGCGTCGGCGGCGGCACGCCACTCGGGTGCGCTGACGAGCGTCCTCAGCTGGGAGGCCGACAGCGGAGGCGCGTCCCGGGTGATGGGCGCGTCCTTCTCGGCGGGCGAGTTCCACTCCTGAAGGCTGATGTGCTGCCCGGACGGTGTGACGAGTTCGGCGTTCCACATCTTCGTGTCGACGCGGCGGTCCGGATACTCGTATCCCTGCAGGACCATGAGTTTGGAACCGTCGGACAGCGTGGTGCTGGTGCAGGCGTCGTACGCGATGAACACCTTGTCCGGGCACTGGGTGCTCTGAACGGCCTCCTGACCGCCGGCCGGGACCCGGGCGAGCGAGAGGGCGATGCCGGCTTTGCCCTTGCCGTCGTCGTACACGACCCGGGCGAGCGGGAGCCGCTTGTCGTTCGTACCCCGCCCCTCCTCCTGGCTGAAACGCCCCTCGGGCAGCAGCTTCTTGAGGGTGCTGACGAGTTGTGCGCCCGACACGGTGGTCCGCGGCGCGGCCGAGGCGGCGGGGGTGGACCGACCGGCGGCCACGGACCGCTGCTGTCCGTCCGCGCCGTGACCGCCGGGCAGGAGCATCGCCGCGCCGAGCCCCACCAGCGCGACGCCGGCCGCGCCGCCCACGACGGCGGCCCGGCCGCGCCGGATCCGCCGGGCGCGCTCCTCGCCGCCGACGACGAGGGCGTGCCGGTCGGGCTCGAAGGTGTCGCCGGCCTGCCGCAGGGCCGAGGCGAGCTGGTCCTCGAAGAGGTCGTGGTCTTCTACGGGCATGGCGAACCGCCTTTTCTGCGGGTGGGGCAGGGGCAGGGGCAGGGGCAGGGGCAGGGGCGGGGCGGGGCGGGGTGGTCAGGGTGTCGCGTACTCGCTGATGGCGCCGCCGAGGAGGGAGCGCAGCCGGGCGAGTGCGCGGACGCAGCGTGTGCGCACGGCGGCCGAACTGGTGTTCATCGCGGCGGCGGTCTCCTCGATGCTGCGGTCCTCCCAGTAGCGCAGGACGACCACGGCCCGGTCCTTGGCGGGCAGCCGGCCGAGCGCCTCGAGCAGGGTGAGCCGCAGCGGCATGTCACCGGGCGTGTCCTGCACGGGGGCGTCGGGGAGCACGTCGGTGGCGCGCTCCTTGCGGCTGCTGTGCCGCCGCTGGTGGGCGAGGAAGGTACGGGTGAGGATGGTCTGGGCGTAGCCGGCGGGGTTGTCGACGCGGGAGATCCGGCCCCAGCGGAGGTACACCCGGCCGAGGGTCTCCTGGACGAGGTCCTCGGCGAGATGGGTGTCGCCGCCGGTCAGCAGGCAGGCGGACCGGTACAGATGCCCGGCACGTGCCGCCGCGAACTCCGGGTATCCCTCGCTCCGGTCCTGCCGCATCTCTTCCCCCGGTCTCTCGGTGTCTTCCGACCGCCCTCATCTCATTGATGCGGTGGACCCGGAGAAATGTTTCAACAGACCTGTGCGGGAGGGGACACCGGCCCCGCGATCCGTCCGCCTCGCGGCCGCCATGGGGTGACCTTCCGGCACAGACGGGAGGGGCGGGACGGCCTGCTCACCGCAAGCCGTCCCGCCCCTGAAGCGTCTGTCATCCCACCGTCACGGCAGCGCGTGCACGTGCGGTCCCACCGCGTTCGACCAGGCGTTGCCGGAGGCCGCGTCCCAGTTGGTCGACCATGTCATCGCGCCCCGCAGGTCGGGGTACGTCTTCGACGGCCGGAAGGAACCGCAGTTCGTGGTCTTCGTCAGGCAGTCCAGGGCGTTGTTCACCACCGTGGGGGAGACATAGCCGCTGCCCGCCCCGCTCGGTGAGGCCGGGACGCCGAGGCCCACCTGCGACGGGGACAGACCGCCCTCGAGCTGGATGCAGGCCAGGGCGGTCAGGAAGTCCACCGAGCCCTGGCTGTAGACCTTGCCGTCGCAGCCCAGCATGGAACCGCTGTTGTAGTACTGGGTGTTGACGACGGTCAGGATGTCCTTGATGTTCAGCGCCGTCTGGAAGTACCCGTTCGACGTCGACTGCATGTCGATCGTCTGTGGGGCCATCGTGATGACCAGCGAAGAGCCCGCCTTCGAGGACAGCTGCCGCAGGGCCTGCGACATGTAGGTCGTGTTCAGGCCGTTCTCCAGGTCGATGTCCACGCCGTCGAAGCCGTAGGTCTGCATCAGGGAGTAGACCGAGTTGGCGAAGTTCGCCGCGGAGGTGGAGTCGTTCACCGACACCGTGCCGTTCTGGCCGCCCACCGAGACGATGACCTTCTTGCCGGCCGCCTGCTTCGCCCTGATGTCCGCCTTGAACTGGTCCACGGTGTAGCCGCCGAGGCCGCCCGAGTCCAGGTTGAAGGTCACAGCGCCCGGTGTGCCCGTGGCGTCGGCGAAGGCCACCGCGATGATGTCGTACTGCGACGGGACGTCCGCGATCTTCTGGACCGTCGCGCCGTTGTTGAAGTTCTGCCAGTAGCCCGTGACCGCGTGCTTGGGGAGCGTCCCGCCGCCGCCCCCGCCGGTGGCCGCGGTCGTGGCGGTCACCGGTGACGACTTGGCCGACTCACCCGCCGCGTTGGTCGCCGTCACCTGGAATGAGTACGAGGTCGACGGTGACAGCCCCGTCACGGTCGCGGAGGTGCCGGTGACGGCGGCCACCTTCGTGCCACTGCGGTACACGCTGTAGCCCGTCGCGCCCGACACCGCGTTCCAGGCCAGGGAGACCGACGAGGACGTGGTGGAAGAGACCGCGAGGCCCGTGGGGGCCGCGGGCACGGTCGGGGACGGGTCACCGCCGCCGCCCCCGTCCGGGCCGAACACCGACACGTCGTCCGCGTAGTACGCCGCCTGCCCGTACCAGCCGTGCAGATACACCGTCACCGACGTGGCCGAGGCGCCGGTGGTGAAGGTCGTCGACAGCTGCTTCCAGCTTGTCGAGTCCGGTGTCCACGTCGACACGTCCGTGGTGCCGGTGCCCGTGGTCCCCAGGAACGTGTACCCGCCCTGCACCCAGGCGCTCAGCGTGTACGTCGAGTCGGGCTTGACCGCGACTGTCTGCGAGCACTGCGCGTAGTCCTGGCCCGTGGGTGTGGCCTTCAGCGCGGCAGTTCCGCCGTGCGCCGGTGACGACACCGTTGTGCCGCTGCCCGCCGCACAGGTCCAGTTGGCGAGGCCCGACTCGAACCCGGCGTTCCTGGCGTTGTTCACGTCCGCGGCGGCCGCGGGACCGGCGGCCAGGAAGGAGAGGGCGAGCGCTGCGACGGCGGCTCCGGCGAGGGTCCGTCTGGGGCGGGGTATCCCTGATGTGCGGTCCACTTGGGCCTCCGAGGGGGGAGATGGGGGCAGGAGGGCATTGCGGAACGGTGGCCACCGCCTGACGAATGAATTTGGTCCAGACCAATTGGGTTGTCAAGGCCTCTGGTGATGCCAACGGCCCGGAACAAGTGCCGAGTTGGGATATGCACGCCTACTCTGTGTCGATCGCGCCCGCACCTTCGGTGAGATGATCTTCCGGATTCGGTGTTGAGCGGGGCATGCCGTGGATATGGTGCTGGTGCAGGACGATGCAATTGGACGTCACAGGGGCGATCTGAGGCGGTGGTCGACCACCCCGCCGCAGCGAACGGGGTGGTGTGCAGCCGTGCCGACCGCGATAGCCGTCACCAGTTCCGACCTGGTGCTGCCGCCGCCCGACCGGCAGACGCCACCCGCCGCGGTCCAGCCTCAGCCCACCCTCGAACAGTCCCTGACCGGTATGCACGCACTGGTCGAGCAGCACGGCTACGTGATCGCTCTGCACCCCGCCTCCGGCGACGCCGAGGCCGTGCAGCGGCTGCGTACGGTGCGTTCCGTCCTGGAGAGCGACCGCATCGCCGTCCTCGGGGTGGACCTGCCTCCCCTCGGACTCGCCCTGCTCGCCCAGCAGTTGCGGCAGCTGTCCGTCTGCGACTTCAGTCCTGGGGTGCTGGCGTCGTCCGCGCGGCTGCTCGCCCACTACATCTACGCGGGCGCCCTCCTCGGTTCGGTCGCCAAGCTCGACCACGTCCCCGTCCCGCTGGCCTCGCACGCCAAATCATGGGTAACGGGCACCCAGTTCGGCGTGCTCGCCCATCCCCGGCCGCTGCTCGTACGGGCCGGGCAGGAGGAGCTGCCGGGCCCCGAGTTCGGTACCCGGATGCTCGTCGCCGCCGGTCAGCCGCCCTCGGACTGGGTCACCGCCCACCTCGCGCCCGCCTGGCGCGTCCAGGGTGTCGCGACCGTGCCGCTGCCGGAGATGTCCGGGCAGTGGTGGGGGACCGGCCGGCTCGTCGAGTTCGCGGCGGGCCTGCACGACGTGTCCGTGCTCTACCAACTCGTCTCGTCGGTACGACGCGAGGTCTGTCACTGGTGCGGGCTGGAGCTCATCGGCGACCGCTGCGGGTTCTGCGCGGCGCCCCTGCCCCCGCCGTCCGAACAGCAGCCGGTCACCGCTGCCCGCGCCCTGCCACGGGGCGGCACGTAACCCCGAACGCACAACTCCACAGCACGACCGCACGATCGCTCGACCGCCCGTCCCCCACCGCTCCGATCGAGGTTGTCCGCGTCATGAACTCACGCCAGCGCCGTGGCGTCATCCTGCTGGTCCTCTCGGCCCTCGCCGCTGTCGGCGCCTTCGCCGGAGTGCTGTCGGTGATCCGCGACGTGAACTCGAAGGTCGGCCCCGAGGTCACGGCGTACCGCCTCAAGAGCGACATCGCACCCTACAAGGAACTCACGGCCGACCAGTTCGAGCAGATCGCCATGCCCAGACGCTGGTTGTCCGCGACCGCCGTCACCAGTCTCACGCAGATCCGCGGCAAGATCGCGGTGACCCGGCTGGAGAAGGGCTCCCTGCTCCAGACCGACATGATCGTCGACCGGCCCGAACTCCAGCCCGGACAGCAGGAGATCGCCATCATGATCGACGCCTCGACCGGTGTGGCCGGCAAGATCGACCCCGGCTCCCGGGTCAACATCTACGCCACCTTCAAGGCCGCCAACGAGAAGAGCAGGGACGAGTCCAAGGTCATCGTGACCAACGCCCGCGTCCTCGACGTCGGCAAGCTCACCGCGCTCGACCCGGGCCAGTCCAGCGACGAGCGGCGGCGCAACGCCACCGACGCCGTCCCCATCACCTTCGCGCTCGACACGGCCGACGCCCAGCGGGTGGCCTACGCCGAGTCGTTCGCCGAACACGTACGGCTCGCCCTGGTCGCGGGCGGTACCCAGACCGCGGTCGCCCCGGGCGACCGCACCTACACCCTCGACCAGGACAAGTAGGAGGCCGCGCATGAGGTCCGTCCCCGTGCCCAGCGAGCCTGTCCCCCTGAGGTGCCGCCGATGACCATCCGTATCCTCTCCGCCGTCGGCGACCTGGACACGGCCCGCTCGCTCACCACCCTGCTGAGCCGGCTCGACGACGCCGAGCCCGCACCGCCGGTCCACGACTCCACGGCCCTGCTCGACACCCTTGCGCGGCTGGCCGGCGAGTCCCTCGACGAACTGCCCGAGGTCGTGCTCGTGCACGAGCGGATCGGTCCGGTCCCCGCGCTCGAACTGATCCGTGATCTGGTGCTGCGGTTCCCCGCGGTCGGGGTCGTTCTCATCACCGCCGACACGAACACGGGCGTGCTCACCGCCGCGATGGACTCCGGCGCCCGCGGCATCGTCACCCTGCCCCTCGGCTACGACGCCCTCGCCGAACGCGTCCAGGCCGCCGCCGCCTGGTCGGTGGGCATGCGGCGCCACCTGGGCAGCGGCACACCGGAGCTGTACGCCGGCGCCGGCGGAACGGTGGTCACGGTGTCCGGGGCCAAAGGCGGTGTGGGAGCGACGGTCACGGCCGTCCAGCTGGCGCTCGCCGCACGGGCCTCGGGCCGCACGGTCGCGCTGGTCGACCTCGACCTGCAGTCCGGGGACGTCGCCTCCTACCTGGACGTCCAGTTCCGCCGCTCGGTCGCGGACCTCGCCGGGATCACGGACATCAACCCCCGGGTCCTCCAGGACGCGCTCTACACCCACGACACCGGCATCGGGCTCCTCCTCGCCCCTGCCGAGGGGGAGCGAGGCGAGGAGGTCACGGACCGGGTGACCCGCCAGATCCTCGGCACCCTGCGCTCCCGCCACGACGTGGTGGTCGTCGACTGCGGCTCCCAGATGAACTCCGCCACCGCCGCGGCCGTCGAGGTCGCCGACCAGGCGCTGCTGCTCGTGACCCCGGACGTGATCGCGGTCCGCGCCGCCAAACGGATGGTGCGCCTGTGGGACCGGCTCCAGATCCGCAAGGCGGAGGAGACCCTCACCGTCGTCAACCGCCACTCACGCGGTACGGAGATCCAGCCCGCCCTCGTCGAACGCGTCACCGGCACGAAGGTGGCCCGCGCCTCGGTCCCGGCATCGTTCAAGGAACTCCAGTCCGTCGTCGACGCCGGACGGCTCCAGGACCTCGACGCCCGCTCCGCCGTGAAGCAGGCGCTGTGGTCGCTGGCGGGAGAGCTGGGCCTGGTCACGGTGCACGAGGGCGGAGGCGGCCGGAGGCGCAAGGTGTCCTCGGACCGGGGAGCGCTGAGCCTGTGGCGGAAAGGCGGCGACCGGGGCTCGGTGACCCTGGAGTTCGCCGGCATGTTCCCGCTCGTCCTGGTCGTGATGGCGCTCCTGTGGGAGTGCGCCCTGTACGGCTACACGTACTCGCTCGCGGGCAATGCGGCGGACGAGGCGGCACGGGCGGCCACGGCGGCGTACGCGGTGGGCGGCGACTGGACCGTGGTGTGCGCGTCGGCGGGCGCCAGGCATCTGCCGGGCGCGTGGAGCAGGGCACAGATCCGCTGCACGCCGGACCCGGGCGGCTCGGTGATGAGGGCGACGGTCGAGGCGGACGTCCCCCTGTTCCTCCCGGGCGTCAACCCGGGCTGGCGGGTGGACGGCAGCGCGGGCGCGGCGCTCGAGGGGAACCGGCCATGAGGGTGCCGCCGAGGGCTCGTCTCCGCGACGACCGGGGCGTCTCGATGCTGGAGTTCGCCGGATTCCTGCCCATCCTCCTCGTCATCGGCATGGCCGCCGTCCAGCTCGGGCTCATCGGCTACGGCATCAGCCAGGCCGGCACCGCCGCCCGGGCCGCGGCCCGCGTCGCCTCGCAGAACGGCGACGGTCGAGCGGCGGGCACGGCGGCCGTCAGCGGCTGGCTCAGTCCCCGCGTGGACGCCCCCAAAGGCGCCGGCACCACCACCGCCACCGTCACCGTCCGCGTGCCCGCCGTCATCCCCCTCTTCGACGGCTGGACCGTGACCCGCCACGCCACCATGCCCAACGACCCCGACCCCGATCCCGGTACCCCGGAGAGGAGCTGACGACGGACATGAGCCTGCGCTCCCGTATCGCCGCCCCCGACGACGGCGGGGCCGACCGCGAGGACGGGCACCTCGTCGCGGTCTACCGTGCCAAACTCCTCGAAGAGATCGACCTCGCCGAGATGTCGGGCCTCGCCGCAGCCGAACGCAGGGTCCGCCTGGAGCGCGTCCTCGGGCACATCATCAGCCGGGAGGGGCCGGTCCTCTCCTCCGCCGAGCGCTCCCAGCTGATCCGGCGGGTCGTCGACGAGGCCCTCGGCCTGGGCGTCCTCGAACCGCTCCTCGCCGACGCGTCCATCACCGAAATCATGGTCAACGGCCCGGACTCGATCTTCGTGGAGCGGGCCGGCCGTGTGGAGCAGCTCCCGCTGCGCTTCGCCTCCACCGAGCAGCTGATGCAGACGATCGAGCGCATCGTCTCCACGGTCAACCGCCGTGTCGACGAGTCCAACCCGATGGTCGACGCCCGCCTGCCCACCGGTGAACGCGTCAACGTCATCATCCCGCCGCTTGCCCTGACCGGACCCACCCTCACCATCCGCCGCTTCCCTCGCGCCTACACGCTCCCCGAACTCATCGGCCTCGGCTCCCTCGACGAGCAGATGCTGATGCTGCTCGCCGCCTTCGTCCGCGCCCGTTTCAACCTCATCGTCAGCGGCGGTACGGGCACCGGGAAGACCACCTTGCTCAACGCCCTGTCCGGGCTGATCCCGGCCCACGAGCGCATCATCACCATCGAGGACTCGGCCGAACTCCAGCTCCAGCAGGAGCATGTGATCCGCCTGGAGTCCCGCCCCCCGAACGTCGAGGGCAAGGGCCGGGTCACCATCCGCGACCTGGTCCGCAACAGCCTCCGGATGCGACCCGACCGGATCATCGTCGGTGAGGTCCGCGGCGGCGAGACGCTCGACATGCTCCAGGCGATGTCCACGGGCCACGACGGCTCGCTGGCCACCGTCCACGCCAACTCGGCGGAGGACGCCCTGATGCGGCTGCAGACCCTCGGCTCGATGTCCGAGGTGCTGATCCCCTTCGAGGCGCTCAAGGACCAGATCAACGCGGCGGTCGACGTGATCGTGCAGCTCGCCAGGTACGCCGACGGCTCCCGCAAGGTCGTGGAGATCGCGCTCGTCGTCTCGCACGGCCGCGAGCAGTTCCGGGTGGCCACCGTGTCCCGTTTCGTGCCCCAGCCCCTCGCCGCCGACCGGATCGTCCGCGGCCGCTTCGAGCATCTGCCGCTGCCCCGGGCGGTCGCGGAGAAGCTGTACGTCGCCAACGAGCCGCTCCCGCCGGCCTTCGGCGTGGCGGAGGCCATCGACGCACGGAACACGAGGCAGGCCATCGGATGAACCCCGTCCACATCAGGAGCGAGCCATGACCGACCCCGCTCTCCTCGCCCTCGGCGCCACCGTCCTCACCGGGACGCTCGCCGTGGCCGGCGTGCACGCGTACGCGTCCGGCCGCGCCCAGCGCCAGGCGCTCGTCGACCGGCTCTCCGGCGACGCGGCGGGCCCCCTGCGCACGGCGGGCGGCCGGGTGCGGCGGTTCACGGCCATCGACCGCAGGCTGCGCCGCATCCGCCTCGGCCGCGCCGTCCACCTGCGCCTTTCTTCGACGGGGCTCGACCTCACGGCGGGCGAGTTCGTCACCTACGTCACAGCCGTCGTCGTCGCGCTCTGGCTGATCGCCGCGACGACCCTGGCCCCCTTCTTCGGCCCGATCGCCGCCCTGGTAGGGGTGTGGAGCGCGGCCGTCTTCCTCAACTGGCAGCGGCAGAAACGCATCGAGGCCTTCATCAACCAGCTCCCGGACGTGGCGCGCCTCCTGGCCAACGCCACGGCCGCCGGACTCGCCCTGCGCACGGCCCTCGCCATGGCGGCCGAGGAACTCGAGGCCCCCGCCGGCGAGGAACTCGCCCGGGTCGCCGACCAGCTGACGCTGGGCCGCTCGGTCGACGACGCCCTGGGCGAACTGGCCGAGCGACTCCCCTCCCGGGAACTGATCGTCCTCGTGACCACGCTCGTCCTGGCGAACAAGGCGGGCGGCTCGGTGGTGAACTCACTGCGCAACCTCACCCAGACCCTGGAGGACCGCAAGGAGACCCGGCGCGAGGTCCGCACGATGCTCTCCGAGGTCAACGCCACGGCCTTCACGGTCCCGCTGCTGGGCCTCGGCTCGCTCGTCCTGGTCAACTCCTCGAACGAGGGCGCCCTTGCCCGTGTCACCGGCTCCCCCATCGGCCAGGGCCTGGTCCTGCTGGCCCTCGGCCTCTACACGGTCGGCTTCTTCGTCATCCGCCGTCTCGGCAAGATCGAAGTGTGAGGGAGGTCGCCATGCTGCCGCTGTTCCTCGCCCTACTGATGGCCGTCTCGGTCGCCGGGATCCTCCTCGGCGTCCGAATGATCCGCGCCGACGCCAAACTGCCCGGCGACCTCGCGCTGGCCCTGGAAGTGGGTGCCACCCGCGTGTCCCGGGCGGGATCGGCGGTCGACCGGCTCGGGATGCGCTTCGCCCCGCTCGTCCTGCGTCTGATGGGCCCGCGCCGCATCGACGAGAAACGCCGGCGCATCGACATGGCCGGCAATCCCGGCGGCCTCACCCTGCACCGGTACGCCGCCCGCCGGGCCGTGTACGGCATCTTCGGCGTCCTGATGGGCCTGATCTTCCTCACCAACGGCCATCTGCTGCTCGCCGTCGGCACCTTCGCCTTCGGGCTGCTCGCCGCCGACGCGCTGATCTGGCAGGCCATCCGCGAGCGCAAGGACGTCATCGACCGCACGCTGCCGGACTTCCTGGACGTCCTCGCGGTCGTCGTCTCGGCGGGGCTCGGCTTCCGCCAGGCCCTGGACCGGGTGGCGGAGAAGTACGAGGGGCCGTGGGCGGACGAACTGCGCATCACCCTGCGCCAGATGGACATGGGGGTCAGCCGCCGCCAGGCCTTCGACGAACTGCGTCGGCGCAACTCCTCCGAGCAGGTCGCCCAGTTCGTGTCGGCCCTGCAACAGGGAGAGGAGCTCGGCTCCCCGATCGCGGAGACCCTGATCCAGCTGGCCACGGACATGCGGCGCACGGACGCCCAGAACGCCCGCCGCCGTGCCGCGAAGACCATCCCCAAGGCCACGCTGGTCACCCTGGTCTTCATGCTCCCGGCAACGATGATCCTGATCGCGACGGGCATGTTCCTCGGCTCCGGCACGGACTTCGGATCGATCCTGGGCCGATGATGAGCAGCCGCGCCCCGCGCCCCACACCCGGGTACCTGGAGGACGACGCCCCGCCCCCGGCAAGCGTCCGCCTCCAGCTGAGCGCGCTGCAGTCCCTGTGCCGCCAGACCGTGGCGGTACGCCTCGCCATGGTCGTGATCGGCGCCCCCTTCGCCCTGGCCAACACCCCCGACGGCGTGCCGCGATACGCCGTCCTCACGTCCGCCGTCCTCGGCGTCATGACCTCCTACGCCCTGTTGCGCGACTGGGAGAAGGTGGGCCCGCGCCTGCTGGCCCACCCGACGCTGATGGCGCTGGACCTCCTCTTCGTCGCCACGCTCCTGGTGACCGCCTCCCCCGCCTCGCCCCTCGCATACGCCACCGTCTGCACGCCGCTCCTGTCCGGCCTGCTGTACGGCTGGCGGGGCGCGGGCGTCTTCACCGGCCTCCAACTGGTCGTGGTGCTCTCCGCGTTCCGAGCCTGGGAGCATCGTCCCGGCGCCGGTGTCAGCACCCTCCTCGTCGCCGGATTCTGCGTGGCCGCGGGCATCATCGGTGTGACCCTGCGCAATCTGCTGTTCCGCTTCGGCGCAGCCGGCGAGGCGCTGTCCGAGGCGGACGCGCGCCTCGCGGCGGCGGAGGCCGTCGAGTCCGAGAGGGCCCGGCTCGCCCGGGAGATGCACGACTCGGTGGCGAAGACCCTGCACGGTCTGGCGCTGGCGGCGGACGCCCTCGCGGCCTCCGCCGACCACTGCGACCCCGACACGCTCAAGCGCCAGGCGAACCTGGTCGCGGGCGCAGCACGCAGGGCGGCGGCGGAGTCCCGGGACCTGCTGTCGGATCTGCGGCGCCGTACGGACCTCACGACGGCGCGCCCGGACCTGACGGCCGAACTCGGCCGCGCCGTCGAGGAGTTCACCGCACGTACCAAGACCGAAGTCGAACTGTCGGCACCGCAGGCCCCGCTCCCGCTCCCGTACGCGACGGCACACCACGTGCTGGCGATCGTCTCGGAGGCCCTCGAGAACACGCACCGCCACGCCCACGCGACCCGCGTACGGGTCGAGCTCACCACCGTCGACGACGAGGCCCTGGACCTCCGCGTGCAGGACGACGGCGACGGCCTGCCCCCGGCGACCGCACCCGAGGACCTGGCGAAAACCGGCCACTTCGGTCTGCTCGGCATGTCGGAGCGCGCCACGTCCCTGGGCGGCCGCCTCGGCCTGGGCCGTTCCCCGCTCGGGGGCGCCGAGATCCATCTGCACGTCCCCCTCCGCGCCACCTTTCCCCCCACCCCCCAAGAGGAGGCCGCACATGCCTGACCAGGCGCTTCCCGGCCCGCCCCTGTGTGTCCTCGTGGCCGACGACAACCCGGTCGTCCGCGCGGGACTGACCGCCCTGCTGTCCGTCCATCCCGACATCGAGGTGGTCGCGGAGGCGGCGGACGGCGAACAGGCCCTCGCGCTCGCCGGCCGCCACCGCCCCCAGGTCGTCCTCCTGGACGTCCGCATGCCCGGCACGGACGGCCTGACGGCACTGCCCGAGCTGGCCCGCCTCGCCCCCGTGATGATGCTGACCTACAGCAGGGAACCCGAGGTGGTGGCCGAGGCGCTGCGCCGCGGGGCCTCCGGCTATCTGGTGCACGGCGAGTTCACGGCGGCCGAACTGATCGAGGCGGTACGGGAGCTGAGGGAGGGCCGTCGCTGCCCTGTCTCGTCTCCGCTCGGTGCTTCGTACCAACCGGGGGAAATTTCTTCGCAGATGCAACCAGTTGTGGCACAGTCGTCGAAGGCTCGGCCCGTCCGCAGGGCGAGCCTGCGGCGCCGAGCCGCCGGGTGGCTGGACTTCGGTCTGAGCACGAGGGAGGTGGAGGTCATGGATCTCATCGCGTCCGGAATGAACAACCGGCAGATCGCCGCCACTTGCTTCATCAGCGAGAAGACGGTCAAGAACCACATCAATCGCATCTTCGCAAAGCTGCACAGTACGTCGCGCAGCGAGGCGATCGCCCGGTGGCTGGGGACGGCGGGGGAGGGGTGGGCCCGATGACCGCCGGGAGACGCGGAAGTTGGGCCCCCGGGCCCACTCGGAGTGAGGGCTCTTTCACGTACGGTGCGTTGGTTGACGGCATCCGCATCGGGCGGGAGGGGACGGACCGTGATGACCAGGGCCAGGCACAGGATCGGCGCGTGGGGGCGGACCGTGGCGTCCCGGATGCGGGGGGATGCCGGGGCGGGGTTCGTGGAGTATGCCGGGCTGATGATCATCATTGCCGGGATCTTCACGATGATCGACGGGCTGGGCCTCGACGGCGCTATCTCGGGAGCGATCATGCGTGCCGTGAACAACGTCATCGGTGGGGGCTGACTTCCCCGTACCCGCTGGACGACCGCGGGCAGACGCTCCCCCTCTACATCTGGCTGACGGGGATCCTGTTGCTCGCAGCGTTCGGCTTCTTCGTCTTCGCTCAAGCAGCGTCCGCCCGGAATGGAGCACAATCCGCGGCGGACGCTGCTGCGTTGGCGGCCGCGCAGGACTCGCGCGACGAGCTGATGACTGGCCTCGAGGCGGCCATCGGCCATGACGACAACTGGCTGGACTGGCTGAACGGCGACCGCTTCGAGGGCGCAGGAGCAACCGCAGCGGCCGAGCGACTCGCCGCCGCGAACGACTCGACCGTGCCGAGTGGGGCTGTCCCCACGACGGTCAACGGCTATCCCGGATACCAAGTGACGGTGGAGACGCGCTACACGGTGGGGAAGTCCATCATTCCTGGCACCGAGAGCCAGCACGCCAGAGCGGAGGCCACCGCGGTGATCGAGCCACGGTGCACCTTCGCTCAGGACGCCGACCCCAAGGAGCCCGTGCAGCTGAATTGCGACGGTCAACTCGTCGACATCGACCCCGAAGATTTCCGTCCGGACGACCTTCCTGACGCGTCCGTGCTGTTCTCTGTGCATCTGGCCAAGTGAAAGGAAGCCGTACCGATGGATTTTCGGCGCACCATGGTGAGCCGCAGGGTGCTGAGCGCGGTCGCGGTCGCGACCGCGCTGCTCCTCACGGTGGCCGGCTGCGGAGGGGGAGACGACGGGAAGTCGGACAAGGGCAGCGCGGCCTCCTCTGCGACGGCCCAGAGCAACCGCGGTCAGAAGGAGTCGCCGACGGCCCGGGCGGACGCGGCGCTGGCCGAGGTCAAGGGCGAGAACGGCCTTACCCTGACGGTCACCTCTGCCAAGCGCGACGCCGGGGGATTCGTGACCGTGGAAGGGACTGTCACGAACAACACCGGCACGCTCTGGGTCGCGGCCGAGTGGCGGGGCGACGAGCAGGAGTTGGCGAGGAACGGTGGATCCATCGCCGGTGCCAGCCTGATCGACCAAAAGGGCAAGAAGAAGTACCTCATCCTGCGCGACACCTCCGGCCGCTGCCTGTGCACCCAATTCACGGGTGGCGTGCGTCAGGGTGCCACCTCCCAGTGGTTCGCCCAGTTCCCCGCCCCGCCCGAAGGCACCACCGACGTCGACTTCCAGGTCGGTGCGATGCCCCCCGCCTCCATCCAGATCTCCGAGGGGTGACCTGCCATGGCCCCCGCCCCGCGCTCCGCCACGCCCGCCCTCGTGGCCGCTCTCACGCTCCTCACCCTGACCGGAGCCCCCCCAGCCACCGCCGACGACAACCCCAGCGCACCCCCCGGCAGCGTCACCACCTCCCCGCCCCCGTCCGTCGACCCCACCAGCCCGGGGCTGAAGCTCGCCGACGGGGCCACGCTCGCGCCCGCCAAGGTGCTGGACATCAAGTCCGTCGTGGAGGACCTCGGCGGCGAGGAGCGGCGGGAGGACACCAATGAGAACGTCACCTTCGCGCTGCAGGCGGAGGTGCTGTTCCCCAAGGACAGCGCCAAGCTGAACCCGGAGGCCCGCTCCCGGATCGACGCCATCGCGGACGAGGTCAAGAAGCAGAACGCGACGAACGTCCGTGTCTTCGGCTTCACCGACAACCTCGGCAGCTACGCCCACGGACTGGTCCTGTCCAAGCAGCGCGCGGAGGCGGTGCACGACCGGCTGGCCGCGAGCCTCGGCGGCAACGTCACCTTCGAGGTGCGCGGCTACAGCGAGGACTACCCGATCGCCGACAACTCCTCCGAGGAGGGCAGGCGCAAGAACCGTCGCGTGGAAGTGTCGTTCCCAAGGGGGGACACGGCTTCGTAGGCGTGCGCGTATTCCGCCGGAGCAGCCTCCGCGCCCGCGCGGCACGGCTGCGCGATGCTCGTGCCGTCCAGTCGGTGGCCGTCGGAACCGGGAGTTGCCCATGCGAAAGATCGTCCTGATGATGTCCGTGTCCCTGGACGGCTACATCGAGGGCCCGAACCGCGAGATCGACTGGCACCTGGTCGACGACGAGCTGCACCAGCACTTCAACGATGTGCTCAAGGAGATGGGGGCCTTTCTCAACGGCCGCGTGACCTACCAGCTCATGGCCGACTTCTGGCCCACCGCCGACACCGATCCGCACCGCTCGGGGCCCATGGTCGAGTACGCCCGGATCTGGCGGAACATGCCGAAGATCGTGTTCTCCCGGACCCTCGAGCACGCCGCCTGGCACACCACCGTCGTCCGGGACGTCGTCGTGGACGACATCCTCGCGCTCAAGGCGCAGGACGGGGGCGACCTCGCGCTCGGCGGCGCCGCCCTCGCCGCCGAGTTCCTGCGGCACGACCTGGTGGACGAGTTCCGGATCTACGTCCACCCGATCCTCGTCGGCCGCGGTCAGCGCCTCTTCCCCGAGACCGACGCGCTGACGGCCCTGCGCCTGATCGACTCGCGCCGGTTCGGCAACGGTGTCGTGCTCCTGCACTACGAGCGCCCGCAGCCGGGCGACCGGTAAACCTGTTGTCCTGCCCGGGTCCGCTCGATAGGAAGACCGCATGACTGGACTCGGTGCCGTGTTCCGGCCCCAACTGCCGCCCGAGCGGCTGCGCGCGATCGCGCGGCTCGCGGACGAGGCGGGCCTTGAGGAGCTGTGGCTGTGGGAGGACTGCTTCCTGGAGGGAGGGATCTCCGTCGCGTCCACCGCGCTCGCCTGGACCGAGCGGCTGCGGGTCGGCATCGGACTGCTGCCCGTGCCGCTGCGGAACGTCGCGGTGACCGCAATGGAGGCCGCCACCCTTGAACGGATGTTCCCCGGGCGGGCGATCCTCGGTGTGGGGCACGGCGTGCAGAGCTGGATGGAGCAGGTCGGCGCCCGCGCCGAGTCACCGGTGACGCTGCTGGGCGAGTATCTCGACGCACTGCGGGCCCTGCTGCGCGGTGAGGGTGTCACCACCGACGGGCGGTACGTGAGACTGGACGGCGTGGCGCTGGACTGGCCGCCCGCGCAGGCGGTCCGCGTCCTCGCCGGTGCCACAGGACCGCGCACCCTGCGCCTGTCCGGCGCGGCGGCCGACGGGACCGTCCTCACCGCCGCCACGGCACCCGAGGGCGTACGAAAGGCCCGTCAACTCGTCGATGAGGGGCGCAAGGCGGCCGGTCGCACCGACCCCCATCACGTCGTCGTCTACCTGCACACCGCCACCGGCCCGGACGCCGCCGCCAGGCTGCGCGCCGAGATCGAGGCCAACAGGGAGGACCTCGTGCCGGAACACGGTGTGGCCGGCGACGCGGGCGCGGTCGCCAAGGCCGTCCGGCGCCTCGCCGACGCGGGTGCCGACACGGTGATCCTCCAGCCGACCGCGGACGAGCCGGACCCGGAGGCGTTCATACGGTTCGTGGCCCACGAGGTCCGCCCCCTGGTGCGGTAGCACCTGGGCGGGGGGCCGTCGCGGGGTCGGACACCCGCAGGGGCGGGCGTCCGACCCCGCGAAATTCGTTCGCGTAGCCCTCGCGGCCGTTGGGACGATCGCCGTATGACCACCAGTCGTCCCTTCGAAGACCTCGTCCGGGAAGCCGTCGCCGCCGCCGTCGACGGCTGGGACTTCTCCTGGTTCGAGGGCCGGGCCACGGAGGAGCGGCCTCCCTGGGGGTACGCGCGTTCGATGGCGGAGCGGCTCGCGCGGGCGTCCGCCGCGCTCGACGTCCAGACCGGGGGAGGGGAGGTCCTGGCCTCCGCTCCGGCGCTGCCGCCGCTCACCGCCGCCACCGAGGGCTGGCCGCCGAACATCGCCAAGGCCACCGCCCTGCTCCACCCGCGCGGCGCCGTCGTGGTCGCCTCGCCGGAGGAAGCTCCGCTGCCGTTCGCGGACGCCGCCTTCGACCTCGTCACCAGTCGGCACCCGGTACGCACGTACTGGCGCGAGATCGCACGGGTCCTGCGCCCCGGCGGCACGTACTTCTCCCAGCAGGTCGGTCCGGCGAGCGCCGTCGAGGTCGTCGAGTACTTCCTCGGGCCGCAGCCGGAGGAGGTCCGCAACGCCCGCGACCCCAAGCGGGCGGGGCGCGAGGCCGAAGCGTCCGGGCTTGAGGTCATCGACCTTCAGGAGGCCCGGCTGCGCATGGAGTTCCACGACATCGGGGCGGTCGTCCACTTCCTGCGCAAGGTGATCTGGATGGTCCCGGGTTTCACCGTGGAGCAGTACGAGACGCAACTGCGGTCCCTGCACGAGCGGATCGAGTCCGAGGGGCCCTTCGTCGCCCACAGCACGCGCTTCCTGATCGAGGCCCGCAAACCCGGCACATGACGTATCTGTCCACCGAAGCGGGGGCATCGTTCAGGCGGATGCGACGGCCGTCCCACCCGTCAGGGGTCGCGCACGGCCACCTGCACCCCGCGCCGTACGCCCCATTGCTTCAGCGCCCCGGCCTCGGCCTCCAGGACGTGGCGCGCGCGGGGACGGGGCAGGCCGATCCGCCCCGGCCGCATCGTCCGTACCGCCACCACCCGCAAGTTCCGGTCCAGGTAGGCCACGTCGATCGCGAACCGCATCCCCAGGGTGTGCACCGCGCTCGCCGGACTCAGCAGCAGCGCCCCCTCGATGCCGTCGCGACCGAGCAGCCCGCGCCGGCGGTCCCGCGGCGACCGGGCGACCTCCAGTGGCACCGGGCCCGGCAGTCCCGTGGTGGTGAGCATGGCCATGACTGCGAAGGTAGCGACGGCGTCAAGGGGACGTTCGCGCCGTGCGTCACCCGCCCGGAGTACGCCCGGGCATGTCGCCGATCGCCCCACAGGGCAAGCGCATCCCTTGGATCTCTCAGGATTCGGCCGCATTCTCTTGGAATCCGATGTGTTTCAGCCATGATCACGAGCTGAATGAACGCTTCCGGGGCCACCGACGCGTCGCCGGGTGATTCCGGAGAGTAGTTGTGGCACGCCGATGCACGCAGCATCACTTACGAAGGGTTATGGTGGAAACCCCCCCTCGGGCCGGTCCGTCTCCCCCCCCACGGACCGGCCCGTTTTCCTTTCCCGCGTGGCCGAGCCCCGCGGCCCTTCCCGACTCGTCCGCCGAGCCCGCCGCCCCCGCGCGGAGGCGATCCCCCCGCATTCCGGCCCGGAATTCCGGCCAAGCGGCCCCCGTTCACGGGTACGAACCTGAGACAGAGCACTGACACCCCTTGGCGGAGCCCGGGTTCCCCAGGGGTAGGCTTCGCCTCCGGGGACTGCCATCTGACGGGGATCGCGTACGCCCGCACCTGTCTGATCCGCACGGAGGGGCTGACAATCACGTGAACCTGCGCGACAAGCTGCGCAGCCTGCTGGTCAGGCTGTACGCACGCCGGGTGGAGGGCCACCTGGACCACGCTCAGGTGCCCAAGCACATCGGCGTCATCATGGACGGCAACCGGCGCTGGGCGAAGGCCGCGGGCTCGACCACCGCACAGGGCCACCGGGCCGGGGCCGACAAGATCGAGGAGTTCCTCGGCTGGTGCGCCGAGACGGACGTCGAGGTCGTCACCCTCTGGCTGCTGTCCACGGACAACTTCGACCGACCGAAGGAGGAGCTGGTCCCGCTGCTCGGGATCATCGAGGACGTCGTCCGCTCCCTCGCCGCCGACGGCCGCTGGCGCGTGCACCACGTGGGCGCGCAGGACCTGCTGCCCCCGCAGATGCAGACCGCCCTCAAGGAGGCCGAGGAGGCCACCGCCCACGTCGACGGGATACTCGTCAACGTCGCCATCGGCTACGGCGGCCGCCAGGAGATCGCCGACGCCGTCCGCTCGATGCTCGTCGACGCCCACGAGAAGGGCACCTCGATGGTCGACCTCGCCGACTCCGTCGACGTCGACCTGATCGGCAGGCACCTCTATACGAGTGACCAGCCCGACCCCGATCTGGTGATTCGTACGAGTGGCGAGCAGCGGCTGTCCGGATTCATGCTCTGGCAGACCGCCCATTCGGAGTACTACTTCTGCGAGGTCTTCTGGCCGGCCTTCCGGAAGGTCGACTTCCTGCGCGCCCTGCGCGACTACGCGGCGCGACACCGGCGCTACGGCGGCTGAAGAACCTCCTCGTCACGGCGGTGAGGGCGGCTCTCGCTCCGTGACGGACGTCACCCGCTCGGGTGCAAACGTAACAAGGAGTTCATCGGGGCGCCGTCATATGCCGTGGCATGGCAGCGCATGTTCGAGGGCATAAGCCAGACAGGTCGACACCCGAACCACGGGTGTCGTATCTCAGCGGGCGGCTCGGGGCCGTCCGCCCGGGAGGCCCTTTGCACCAGCTTGACCGTGCGGTCACGGCACGGAAGAAGCAGCGGAGGGCCGGTCCTCGGCCCGTGCATCGCGGCCGTCGACCGGTCGGGATTTCTCCCGCCCTGCCCCACCCGGCACTCCACTCCGTCGCTCCCCGACCTCATCCGAGGGGGTACGTCCTTCCGTGGTGACCAGCACAAAGCGCCATAAGCCAGATCGGCGCACCTATGTTCTCGACACCAGCGTCCTGCTGGCCGACCCGAACGCCCTGACCCGCTTCGACGAGCACGAGGTCGTGCTCCCCATCGTCGTGGTCACGGAGCTGGAGGCCAAGCGGCACCATCCGGAACTCGGCTACTTCGCCCGTCAGGCCCTGCGCCTGCTCGACGACTACCGGGTCCGGTACGGCCGTCTGGACGCCCCCATTCCGATCGGGGACCTCGGCGGAACCGTCCGGGTCGAGCTCAACCACTCGGACCCGAGCGTGCTGCCCACCGGGTACCGCCTGGGGGACAACGACTCCCGCATCCTCGCGGTCGCCCGCAACCTGCAGGCCGAGGGATTCGACGTCACCGTCGTGTCGAAGGACCTGCCGCTGCGGATCAAGGCGTCCTCCGTCGGCCTTCTCGCCGAGGAATACCGCGCGGAGCTGGCCATCACGGACTCCTCCGGCTGGACCGGGATGTCGGAACTGACCCTGTCCGGCGAGCAGGTGGACATCCTGTTCGAGGAGGGGCACGCACACGTCCCCGAGGCGGCCGACCTGCCCGTGCACACCGGCCTGACGATCCAGTCGGAGCGGGGCAAGGCGCTCGGCCGTGTCACGGCGGAGGGCAGCGTCCGTCTGGTGCGCGGGGACCGGGAGGCGTTCGGCATCAAGGGCCGCAGCGCGGAGCAGCGGATCGCTCTCGACCTGCTGCTCGACCCTGACGTCGGGATCGTGTCGATGGGCGGCCGGGCCGGCACCGGCAAGTCGGCACTGGCGCTGTGCGCGGGCCTGGAGGCGGTGCTGGAGCGCAGGCAGCACCAGAAGGTGATGGTCTTCCGGCCGCTGTACGCGGTCGGCGGCCAGGAACTCGGCTATCTGCCCGGCACCGAAGCCGAGAAGATGAGCCCCTGGGCGCAGGCGGTCTTCGACACGCTGTCCGCGGTCACCAGCCGCGAGGTCATCGAAGAGGTCACCGCACGCGGGATGCTCGAGGTCCTCCCGCTCACCCACATCCGCGGCCGCTCGCTGCACGACGCCTTTGTCATCGTGGATGAGGCCCAGTCACTCGAACGGAACGTACTGCTGACCGTTCTGTCCCGAATCGGCGCGAATTCACGGGTCGTTCTGACTCATGACGTGGCCCAGCGGGACAACCTGCGGGTGGGTCGGTACGACGGAGTCGTCGCCGTGGTGGAGAAGCTGAAGGGGCATCCGCTCTTCGCCCACGTCACGCTGACGCGGTCCGAGAGGTCCCAGATCGCTGCCCTTGTGACCGAAATGCTCGAGGACGGTCAGATCTGACCCAAGTGCTCAACTTGAGATAGTTACCCGTCGGTTGGCGCCGTCCGGCAAAGGCCTAGAGCCTAGCCGGGCGGCGTCTTCGCGTGTGGGCTTTCCGGAAATCTGCTGGGCCAAACGGGATGTGAGCTTTCACACCCAACTCAGAATTGCCACCCGGCGTCCGGTTACGGCAGAGTCTCACTCCTGTCAGGCCCCGCATACGACACACCTGTACCCCCAGCGGTACGGCACAACAGCAGCATCAGAACTCCATAGCGCCGTCGTATGCCGCCCGAGCACCACGCGGCCGCTCCCGTCAGGGGGCTGCCCACCGGGCCCGTGCCTCCCGTGACCCCGCAGTTGGGAGGCCAGCGTCAGGGGCACGATTGCGTCCGCCAGGGTCACCGAAGCGGGCGATGCTGGAAGGAAACCGTGTGAGCCGGATCTCGGTCCGGGGATTCGCAGTGGCCTCGGCCACCGCGGTCACCGCTGTCGGCGCCGTCACCGGTGTTGCCTCGGGCAGCACTGGGCAGCCCTCGAGCGACGCCGAGGCGCTGGCAAGCGACTCGACGCTGCTCGCTGACATACCCGCGGGTCAGCAGGCCCAGGTGCAGACCGCGTCCCTGACGCAGCAGGCCGACGCACAGGCCATCGCGGCGGACGCGAGCGCCAAGAAGGACGCCGAGGCGGCGGCCCGTAAGCAGGCGGCTGCGGACGCGATCGCCAAGCAGAAGGCCGCGCAGAAGGCCGAAGAGGCAGCCAAGGCACGCAAGGAGGCGGCCCTCGCGGCCAGCCGTGCGTCCCGTGACGCCTCCAGCTTCCCGGTCCAGAGCTCCTACACCGTCGCGCAGATCCAGGCGATGGCGCGTCAGATGGTGGCGGCAGACCAGTTCCAGTGCTTCAGCAACATCGTGGACCACGAGTCCAGCTGGAACTACCGCGCGGTCAACGCGTCCTCCGGTGCCTACGGTCTCTTCCAGGCCCTGCCCGGTTCCAAGATGTCCTCGGTCGGCGCCGACTGGCAGACCAACCCGGCCACGCAGATCAAGTGGGGCCTCAACTACATGAACGGCCGGTACGGCAGCCCCTGCCAGGCCTGGTCGTTCTGGCAGGCCAACCACTGGTATTGAGCCGCGGGTCCGCCGTGCGGCCGCTCAACCTCACGAAGCCCCTCACCGTCTATGGGTGAGGGGCTTTGACCGTTCATGGCCGCGGGGCCCCGCCATGTACGGTCGGAACCGACGACTCCAGGGGGGAGCGGTGGGGAGCACCCGAGGACACGGGGGAAGAGGACGGATCATGTCGCAAGTGCCAGGGTGGCTCTCCCGGCTCGGCGCCGGACTGACCCAGGTGGGGGAGCGACTGGACGAACGCCGCGCCGAGGTCGAGAAGGAGCACGCCGAGCCCGAGCCGCCCCCGGCGGCGGACGGCGTCCCGCCACCACCGGCATACGCGCCCGATGTACAGGGGCGCCCGCACCCCGTCGAGGCGGTGCCGTGGGGCGTACGGGTCGCGGCCGAGGCGGGCTGGCGGCTGCTCGTCCTCGCGGGCACCGTCTGGGTGTTGATGCGGGTCATCAGCGCCGTCCAGCTGGTGGTGCTGGCGTTCGTGTGCGCGCTGCTCATCACGGCGTTGCTGCAGCCGACCGTGGCGCGGCTGAGACGTCACGGTGTGCCCAGGGGCCCGGCGACCGCGCTGACCGCGATCCTCGGCTTCGTCATCATGGGCCTCATCGGGTGGTTCGTGACATGGCAGGTCATGGAGAACATCGACTCGCTCTCCGGCCAGATCCAGGACGGTATCGACGAGTTGCGCAAGTGGCTGCTCAACAGCCCCTTCCACGTCACGGACAAGCAGATCAACCAGATCGCCAAGAACCTGCGTGAGGCGATCGGCGCCAACACCGACCAGATAACGTCGGCAGGCCTGGAGGGCGTGCAGGTCGTCGTCGAGGCCCTGACCGGCATCCTCCTGACGATGTTCTCCACTCTCTTCCTGCTGTACGACGGCCGGCGCATCTGGGAGTGGACGCTGAAGCTGGTGCCGGCGGCGGCGCGGCCGGGTGTGGCGGGTGCGGGCCCGCGGGCCTGGCGCACGCTGACGGCCTACGTCCGCGGCACGGTGATCGTGGCCCTGATCGACGCGACCTTCATCGGCCTGGGCATCTACTTCCTGGACGTCCCCATGGCCGTGCCGCTCGCCGTCTTCATCTTCCTCTTCTCCTTCATCCCGCTCGTGGGCGCGGTGGCGTCGGGCGCGCTGGCCGTGGTGGTGGCGCTGGTGACGCAGGGCGTCTTCACCGCCATCATGACGCTGGTCGTGGTCCTGGCCGTCCAGCAGATCGAGGGCCACATCCTGCAGCCGTTCATCCTGGGCCGGGCGGTGAGGGTCCACCCTCTGGCGGTCGTCCTGTCGGTGACGGCCGGCGGAATGGTCGCGGGGATCGGCGGAGCGGTGGTGGCGGTGCCGCTGGTGGCGGTGTCGAACACGGTGGTGGGCTATCTGCGCTCGTACGCGAGTTCGGGAGTGCCACGCCGCCTTCCCCAGCCGACGCCGGTGTCGCAGTCGGAGACGTCAACGCCACAGGACAGCACGCCCGACGCCTGACGAGGATTCAGCCTGTCCGGCGTGTGAGGACGAGGCCGTTGCGGCCGAAGGAGGGTCTGGGGCGAAGCCCTCGGAGGCGGCCACGACAACACGGAGGGCCTCGCCCACCAAGGGTGAGCGAGGCCCTCAACAGCCGCTTACTCGGAGAGCACGGCCTCCGCGTCCAGCGTCACGCCGACCGCCTGGATCACCGAGGCGATCTTGAAGGCCTCCTGGATGACCTCACGGTCGACGCCCGCCTTGCGGAGCACCTGCTCGTGCGAGTCCAGGCACATCCCGCAGCCGTTGATGGCGGAGACCGCGAACGACCACAGCTCGAAGTCGACCTTGTCGACCCCGGGGTTGCCGATGACGTTCATCCGCAGACCCGCGCGCAGGGTGCCGTATTCGTGGTCCGAGAGCAGGTGGCGGGTGCGGTAGAAGACGTTGTTCATCGCCATGACGGCGGCCGCGGACTTCGCCGCGGTGTACGCGTGAGGCGTGAGGTTCGCCTTCGCCTCCGGCGCCAGCTCGCGCAGCACGATCGGCGAGCGTGCGGCGATGGCGGTCGCCAGCACCGTGCCCCACAGCTGCTGCGCCGGCAGGTCGGAGTTGCCGATGACCGAGCCCAGGTTGAGCTTCAGGTCCTTGGCGTAGTCCGGAATGGCGGACTTCAGGGAGTCGAGGGACATCGCTCACTCACCGGCCAGCAGCTTGACCGGGTCGAGGGTCTGCTCGCCCTTGCTCCAGTTGCACGGGCACAGCTCGTCGGTCTGCAGGGCGTCCAGGACCCGCAGGACCTCCTTCGGGTTACGGCCGACGGAACCAGCGGTCACCATGGTGAACTGGATCTCGTTGTTCTGGTCGACGATGAACACGGCACGCTGCGCGAAGCCGTCCTCGCCCTCGATGCCCAGGGCGCGCATCAGCTCGTGCTTCGAGTCGGCCATCATCGGGAACGGCAGGTCGCGCAGATCCGGGTGGTCCTTGCGCCAGGCGTGGTGCACGAACTCGGAGTCACCGGAGAAGCCGAGGATCTGGGCGTCACGGTCGGCGAACTCGTCGTTCAGCTTGCCGAAGGCCGCGATCTCGGTCGGGCACACGAAGGTGAAGTCCTTGGGCCACGCGAAGACGATCTTCCACTTGCCCTCGTAGGTCTTGTGGTCGATCTGCTCGAACTCCTTGCCCTTCTCCAGCGAGACGCAGGCGGTCAGTTCGAACTCGGGGAACTTGTCACCGACAGTGAGCACACGCTCTCCTTGCAGCACAGAAACACCGTGTACACAAGATGCTTCTCATGGGTTGGACGGTCCCGATCCTGGCACACGGTGCATTGATTCAGGAAATAGCTACACTCGGTCGCGTTGATCGACGACGACTATCAGTGACTACCGGTAAGGGGTGCGGCCATGGGCGGGACCAAGGGCAGCGGGCGCCGTCAGCCCACTCTGGCCCAGCTGCGGGCCTTCGCGGCCGTCGCCGAGTACCTCCACTTCCGGGACGCGGCCGCCGCGATCGGCATGAGCCAGCCCGCGCTGTCCGGCGCGGTCTCCGCACTCGAGGAGGTCCTCGGCGTCACCCTGCTGGAGCGCACCACCCGCAAGGTGCTCCTCTCGCCCGCCGGCGAGCGCCTCGCCGTACGGGCGAAGGCGGTGCTGGAGGAGGTCGGCGCCCTCATGGAGGACGCGGAAGCCGTCCGTGCACCCTTCACCGGGGCGCTGCGGCTGGGTGTGATCCCGACCGTCGCACCGTACCTGCTGCCGACCGTCCTCAAGCTCGTCCACGACCGCTATCCCCACCTGGATCTGCAGGTCCACGAGGAGCAGACCGCCAACCTGCTCGACGGACTCACCACCGGCCGGCTCGATCTGCTGCTGCTCGCCGTTCCCCTCGGCGTGCCCGGTGTCGTCGAACTCCCGCTCTTCGACGAGGACTTCGTGCTCGTCACGCCGCTCGACCACTGGCTCGGGGGACGGGAGGGGATACCCCGCGAGGTCCTGCGGGAGCTGCGCCTGCTACTGCTCGACGAGGGCCACTGCCTGCGCGACCAGGCCCTCGACATCTGCCGGGAAGCCGGCCGCGAGGACATGCCCGTGACCACGACCGCCGCCGGGCTGTCCACCCTCGTGCAGCTCGTCGCCGGCGGCCTCGGTGTCACTCTTCTGCCGCGCACCGCGCTCAAGCTGGAGACCAGCCGCAGCAATCAGCTCCTCACCGGCTGTTTCGCGGACCCGGCGCCGACGCGGCGCGTCGCCTTCGCGATGCGCGCGGGCGCCGCGCGGGGCGCCGAGTACGAGGAACTGGCCCAGGCGCTCCGAGACGCGCTGCGCCCGCTGCCCGTGCGGGTCCTGGGGCCCGACTCCTGAGATTTCCCGAGCGGCCGCGCACACATACTCGGTCATTCAGGCGTCCGATCGGCGCAGTCGGGGGCGTCCGTACGGAGGGCCTTGACCAGGCCCATCACCTGGTCGGAGAAACCCCTCCGGCGTGGTCGACATGTCGACGGGGACGCTGCTGTCGTACGAGACCGTGGACAACCACCCGCCCGAGGTTCTCGACCTCCTGGCAGGCGCGACCCTCGCCCTGTTCCAGGAGCGCACGGTCGTGATGATCGAGGACGTGCTCGAGGAGCGCCGGGGATCGGCAACGACAACCATGTGAACGCGTGCGGGCCCCTCCCGGTCAGGGGGAGGGCCCGCACGGTGGGCCGTCGGCTGTCGGCTACTCCGTACGCAGCCCGTCCGGCCGCATCAGCCGCAGCAGCGGAGGCAGGCTGAGCAGCGTCACCAGGAGGACGACCCCGGCGCCGATGCCCGTCATGGACAGCACGCTCGGCCAGTCCACGCGGACGGTCTGGCCGGTCATCCTCAGCAGGACCGCGCCCAGAGTCAGACCGACCGCCGATGCCAGCACCAGTCCCAGCGCGATCGGGATCGCCGTCTGCCACAGCACCGACAGGCTCAAGGTGCGGCGCCGGGTGCCGAAGGCGACCAGCGAGGACAGCAGCTTCTTGCGCTCGCGCAGCTGCTCCAGCTGCGACACCAGGAGGCTCGCTCCGATCAGCGCCAGCACACAGGCGGCGCCCACGAACAGCCCCGTGCGGATGGAGGTGTACCTGTTGGACCGCTCGGTGGCCGCCCAAACCATCGTGTCCGCCCGCACGTCGACCCGGGCCGCCGTGTTCCGTACGTACTCGCGTACGTCCGGCACGGCCGGGTCGAGCGACAGGTAGATCTGCCCGGTGACCGCCGCCGTGGCCCGCCCGGGCAGCGCGCTCGGTGTCATCAGGATGCCGCCACGCCGCACACCCGTCGGATCCTTCATCGACTGAGCCTGTTTCAGCTGCGCCGGCACGGTCCAGGCGACCTCGCGGTTGCGCTCATCGGAGTAGGACGGATCGATGTAGAGCGTCCGGCCCGGCTTGGCCAGCTTCGGCGTGTCGGTGTCGTACTCGCCGCCCCGTACGGCGAACACGTCACCGTCGCGACACGAGGGAAGCGACGCCAGCTCGCGCAGGGCGGCACAGTCGCCGACATTGAGGTCCATGCTCGCGTCGGGATCCTTGCGCCTTTCACCGATGGTGCCGCCGGAGAGCGCCGTGACTTTCCGTACGCCCTTGGTTCCGACGAGCTGCCGGGCGGCCGCGTCGACCGGCACCCCGCTCGGCAGGTGCACCTGCATCTGTGCCCGTGAGAGGTCGTTCTGGGACTGCTTGGTGTAGTCGCTCTCGACCCCGGCGAACAGCATCTGCAGCGCGATCGCCCCGGCCACCGCCACCGCGATGCCGTTGACCATGCGGGCCGCGGTGCCGCTGCTCAGCTGCAGCCTGCGCACGGCCAGTTGCCAGGCGATGCCGCCCTGGCCGAGCCGGGCGACGACCGTCTCCACGATCCACGGCAGCAGAGCGGTCACGCCGACGAGCAACAGGATGACGCCGCCGGTGACCAGGTACTGGTTGAAGTCCCCGTTGTCCCGCCCCTGGCCGACCATCGGGTAGAGCATCGCGAGCCCGCCCAACGGCAGCAACAGCCGCCACCACAGCCGGCGTCGAGTCGGGCGCGCTGTACGCACCACTCCGAGCGGCTCGATGACGACCCTGCGCAGCGTGAACAGCGTGACCAGGACCGCGGCCGCCGGGACCGCGATCGCGACGAGCACGGCGAGGGCGGGCGACGGGTTCAGATAGCTGGGGAACACGCTGACGTCGAGGAGCTCGACGGAGCCCCCGGCCTGACGTCCGATCAGGAAGAACACCATGCCGAGGACCAGCCCGAGCAGGGCCCCCGCGAGCGCTTCGCCCGCGGCGATCCGGCGGGTCATCCCGCCGTCGGAGCCGACCAGCCTGAGCGCCGCGAGCCTGCGGTCCCGCCGCTCGCCGCCGAACCGCACGGCCGCGGCGATGAACACGGCGACCGGCGTCAGCAGCACCACGAAGACGACGAGGGACAGCAGGACCAGCACCGGATCCGACTGCTCGGTGGTCGGGTTCGGGTCGCCGAAGCGGTCGATCCGGGCCACCGTCGATCGGTTGATCTTTGCGGCGAGGTCGTCCGCCCCCGCGTAGTAGGCGAGTTCGGCAGAGCCGATGAGCCCGCGCTCCCCGATGGTCCCGACGATCCGGTACGGCAGTCGCTCCCTCAACAGCTTCCCGCTGTCGGAGACGAGCAGCTCCTTCAGCGCCGGAAAGACCACCATGTCCCCCACCGCCGGGAACTCGTCCACCCCCGGCGGAAGCGGCGCCCGTACCCCCTCGGGCTCCATCAGCCGCCCGCGCACGTCCTTCTCGTGGTACGTCGTGTCGATGTCCGCGATCACAAGGGTGTCGTCGGCCCTGGGCAGGGTCTTGCGGCCGTACGTGTAGTCCAGGCGCGCCTCCTCGCGGTCGTGCCGGACGGTCAGCGCGTTCGGCAGCGCGGTGGTGAGCAGCAGCAGAGCCACGCCGAGACCGACGCCGACGGCCGTCAGGAGAACCCGGGCCCATCCTTCGCGTCCGCCGGTGAAGGCGAAACGGACCCCCATGGCCAAGTCCCTGCACCACTGACGCGTCCTCATACGACGCGCTCCATGTCCCGGGACTTCCCGTCCCGTACGACGATCTCGCGGTCGGAGTACGCGGCCACCCGTGCCTCGTGCGTGACCAGCACGACGGCCGCGTTGGTGGACCGGGCCGCCTCGGTGAGCAGCTCCATCACGCGTTCGCCGTTGAGCGAGTCGAGGGCGCCGGTGGGCTCGTCCGCGAACAGCACACGCGGGCTGGTGACCAGCGCGCGGGCGACGGCGACGCGCTGTCCCTGACCGCCCGATATCTCGCCGGGCCGCTTGCCCGCCAGGTCGTCGACCTCGAGCCGCTCCATCCAGGACAGGGCGGTGCTCTCGGCCGCCTTGCGCGACGTGCCGCTCAGCCGCAGCGGAAGGGCCACGTTCTCGACGCAGGTCAGTTCTGGCACGAGCTGCCCGAACTGGAAGACGAACCCGAACTCGGACCGCCTGAGCAGACTGCGCTCGGCGTCGCTCATGCCGGCCATCTCGCGGCCGTTGTACATGATCGAGCCCGAGTCGGGTGGCACGATCCCGGCGAGACAGTGCAGCAGGGTCGACTTGCCGGAGCCGGACGGACCCATCACCGCGACGATCTCGCCCGGGTGGATGGAGAACTCGGCGCCGTCGAGGGCGACGGTCGGCCCGTACGCCTTGCGCAGGTCCTCGGCGGCGAGCAGGGAACCGGGAGGAGCAGTCACTTGGCCACCGCCTCGGCGAGCTTGTCGAGACGTGCTGCGGTCAGCTCCAGCCAGCGCAGGTCGGCCTCGAGATGGAACAGGGCGTGGTCGCAGATCAGCTGGTCCGCCAGATCGCCCTTGCGCTTGCGGTCGGTCAGGATCCGCATCATGCGCAGGTGTTCGGCGCGCTGGGTGTCGAGGATGTCGGCGGCGTTGCGGTGTGTGAGCAGGGCGAGGACGACCTTCGTGTAGAGGGTCGACTGCAGATACGGCTCGGGCTTCTCCGGAGTCGCGAGCCATCGCTGTACGTCGGTGATCCCGGCGTCGGTGATGGCGTAACGCTTCCGCTCGGGCCCGCCGCCCGCCTCGATGCCGTCGACTTCGACGAGCCCGTTCTTCAGCAGCCGGGACATCGTCGAGTAGACCTGGCCGTAGTGCAGCGGCCGGTCATGACCGAACTTCTCGTCGAAGGCCCGCTTCAGGTCGTAACCGTGACGGGGCCCGGACTCCAGGAGTCCCAGGAGGGTGTGACCGATGGACATGGGAAGCACTCTACATACGGCGTATACACCCCGCGTATACATAGCGCGTATAGATCCCGGTCGAGTGGGCGTCCTCGCTGGTGAGGGCCGATTGTCACGGTTCTGCTACACGGCTGCAGCGGGGTCTATGCTTCGGGCTCGCCTGAAGCCGGCGGACGCCCCCGGCGGGGGGTCGGCCTGGTTCCGCCGGGCAGGCGGCCCGCCTCCGCGAGGGCGCGCCGGAGGAGGAACTCGATCTGTGCGTCGGCCGAGCGCAGATCGTCCGAGGCCCATCGGGCCAGGGCCTCATGGGTCAACGGGTCCAGCCGTAGTAGTACCTGCTTTCGTTGCTGCGGCCGACGCTGGGGGCCGGATCCCCGGAGGGATCCGTCACTGGTGGAGCGATCCCGTGTTGAGTGCGGGCGGCGGCGCCCTGTCCCCGCCGAGCGCCGGCGCGAGACCGCCGACGACGCTGTGCGCGGTGAACTCCCGGACTCGCGGCGCGGGCATCTCGGGTATGTCGCCGGTGGCGGAAACACCATGTGCGGACATGGGTGGTTTCACCCGTTTCATCCCATAGCTCGACTCTAGCGAAGTGATAACGCATTCTCCGGTCCGACAACCATCCGCGCCTCCCGATCGTCGGTTCCGGTGAGGCGGGTGCTGATTGTCACGTCCGCAAAAGGCGGGATCGGCAACCCTTTGTCATACCGCGCGGTGTTAGCTTTCTGAGCTGACCTGAGCCACGTACCTGTGTGACACACGAGAACGAAGCGGAGCGGATCGACTCATGGGACGAGCGGAAGAGAGACGAGCGCGGCAGCGCGGTGGCCGCCGCGCGGCGCCCAAGCGCTCGTCCGGGGTGGCAGGCTCCGCGTCCATCGGCACGGGCGGCGCGCCGGCCGGAGGCCGGGCCGCCGCGCGCGGCAGGGCAGCCAAAAGCAAGAAGAGCGGCATACGCAGGTTCTTCACCTGGAAGTCGGTCCTCGGCTCGCTGTTCGGCTTCGTGCTCTTGGTCATGGGTGCGTTCGTACTGCTGTACGTGATGACCCCCATTCCCGCGGGCAACGCCGCCGCCAAGCTGCAGAGCAACGTCTACAAGTACAGCGACGGCACGATCCTCGCCCGCACCGGCGAGATCAACCGCGAGAACGTCGACCTAGCCGAGGTGCCCAAGGACGTTCAGCACACCTTCGTCGCCGCCGAGAACAAGACCTTCTACCAGGACGCGGGTGTCGACCTGAAGGGCACCGCCCGCGGTCTGCTCAACACCGTCTCCGGCAAGGGCGCACAGGGTGGTTCGACGATCACCCAGCAGTACGTCAAGAACTACTATCTGAACCAGAACCAGACCGTCACGCGCAAGCTGAAGGAACTGGTCATCTCGCTGAAACTGGACCGCCAGAAGTCCAAGGACTACATCCTCGCGGGCTACATCAACACCAGCTACTACGGCCGTGGCGCGTACGGCATCCAGGCCGCCGCGCAGGCGTACTACGGCAAGGACGCGAAAGACCTCACGGTCGAGGAGGGCGCGTACCTGGCGGCGCTGCTCCAGGCGCCGAGCCAGTACGACTGGGCGGTCGCCACCGATACCGGCAAGAAGCTGGTGCAGGCTCGCTGGAACTACGTGCTGAACAACATGGTCGGCCAGAACTGGCTGGACGCGGGCAAGCGCGCGGCCATGAAGTTCCCGGTGCCGAAGACGCCCAAGGGGGCGCCCGGCATGGAGGGGCAGACCGGCTATCTGGTGGACGCGGCCAACGCGGCACTGGAGAAGCAGCTCGTCGCCCAGGGCACCGCCTCCTCGCTCGGTGACGCCGAGGCGCTCGTGAAGGCGGGCGGCTGGACCATCACGCTGAACGTCGACAAGAAGAAGCAGGCCCAGCTGGAGCAGGCCGTCAAGGACAGGCTGACCAGCAAATTGGATGCCAAGAAGCGTTCCGTCGACGGTGACGTCCAGCCCGGCGCCGTGTCCGTGGACCCGAAGACGGGCCGCGTGCTTGCCATGTACGGCGGCGCGGACTACCTCAAGCACTTCACCAACAACGCCACCCGCCGCGACTACCAGCCCGCCTCCACCTTCAAGCCGCTGATCCTCGCGGCAGCCCTGGACGAGCAGGCCAAGACGCAGGACGGCCGGGCCATCACCGCGAACACGATCTACGACGGCACGAGCGGCCGCCCGGTCAAGGGCAGCGACATCGCCTTCGCCCCGCCGAACGAGGACGACCAGAACTACGGCGACATCACCGTTCAGAAGGCGATGAACCAGTCCGTCAACTCGGTCTTCGCGCAGATGGGTGTCGACGTCGGCATGGAGAACGTGCTGAAGGTCGCGAACTCGCTCGGCCTGGACACCAAGGGCCTGCAGGCCGTGCCCGCACAGACCCTCGGCTCCATGGGCGCCAGCCCGCTGGAGATGGCCGGTGTGTACGCGACCCTCGACAACCACGGCAAGAAGGTCACCCCGGCGATCATCAAGTCGGCGGAGCACAAGGACCGTACGGTCGACCTCCCCGACCCGATCGGCGATCAGGTGATCACCCGCGAGGCCGCCGACACGGTCACCTCGGTGCTCACCGGCGTGGTCGACGACGGTACGGCCAAGGTGTCGGTCGCGAGCAACCCCGCCCGCGACGGCCAGCAGGTGGCGGGCAAGACGGGTACGTCCGACAACAACAAGTCGGCGTGGTTCACCGGTTACACGCCGGACCTGGTCACCTCGGTCGGTCTGTTCGGCGAGGATTCCAAGACCCATGCCCAGGTCACCCTGAAGGGCGCCACAGGTCTCATCCCGGGCAGCGGCCGTATCAACGGCGGTGGCTACCCGGCGCAGATCTGGGCCGCGTACACCTTCGGGGCGATGGGCAGCGTCAGCAAGTTCGACCTGGAGACCACGCAGGGCGCGGCGGTCCAGCCGACCGTGTCGCCGACGATCACCCAGTCGCCGACCACGACCACCCCGTCGACGACGCCGACCACGCAGCAGCCGACGTCCCAGCCACCGACGATCACGGCTCCGACGACGCCGACGCAGACGCCCACCCAAACACCGACGACGAACCAACCGACCACGCCGCCGGCCACGACCCCGCCGACGACGCCGCAGAACCCGCTGAAGCCACAAGCCGATCAGTAGCGCTCTTTACGTGATCTTCGAGACGTACAACCTCCCGGCTCACGAGACAGAGCCTCGGCACCTGCACCCCGCCGACCGTGGGCCGAGACCTGTCCCTGCTGACGGCCCCCGCGTCGCTCGCCCTGTACCTGCGGGGATGCCTCCACGTCCCCTTCCTGGAACGGCAGGACATCGGCAACGCATGCGCGAAGAAAGCCGAGGGGATCCGCGTTGCCGCGTTCCACGGCGACTTCGTTCCGCTGGGACTCGTATGCCACCGGTCCTGTGACCGCCCCTGTCCCGCGCTCGTGCGGGACAGGGGCGTCCCGGAAGCGGGCCGGTTCAGCCGCCGTTGACGTTGTGGGCGATGCGGTCGCCGACCTCCTTGTCGATGTTGCGCCAGTACTGCAGCGCGCGGTCGAGGACCGGACGGCTCACGCCCTGCAGCAGGTGCCCGCTGACGTTGGAGACCAGCCGGTCGCGGGCCGCCTCGTCCAGGACCTGGCGGACCATCGTGTGGGCCTGGCCGAAGTCGTCGTCCTCGCGGTGCAGCCGGTAGGCCTCCCGCACCATCTCGCCCGCCGTCTCCCAGCCGGCGGGGTCGCCGAACTGCTGGACGGCCGCGGCCGGTCCGCCGTAGGAGTTGGGCGCGTACGGCCGCGCGGTGTGCGCGGGGTCGTAGCGCATCGGACCGTCCTTGGCGTAGGAGCGCACATCCACGCGCGGCCGGTTCGGCGGCAGCTGGGTGTAGTTCGGGCCGATGCGGTAGCGGTGGGTGTCGGGGTACGAGAAGAGCCGACCGAGCAGCATCTTGTCCGGGGACGGACCGATGCCCGGCACCATGTTGGACGGCTCGAACGCGGCCTGCTCGATATGGATGAAGTAGTCCTCCGGATTCTTGTTCAGGGTCATCCGGCCGACCTCGATCAGCGGGTAGTCGCCGTGCGGCCACACCTTGGTCAGGTCGAACGGGTTGAACCGGTAGTCCGGCGCGTCGTCGAACGGCATCACCTGGACGTGCATCGTCCACGACGGGTGATCGCCGCGCTCGATCGCCTCGTACAGGTCACGGCGGTGGACGTCGGCGTCCTTACCGGCCAGTTCGTCGGCCTGCTCCTGCGTGAGGAAGTCGATGCCCTGGTCGGTTTTGATGTGGTACTTGACCCAGAACTTCTCGCCGCCACCGTTGATCCACATGTAGGTGTGGGACGAGTACCCGTTCATGTTCCGGTACGTCTTCGGGATGCCCCGGTCGCCCATGAGCCACGTCACCATGTGCGCGGACTCGGGGGAGAGGGTCCAGAAGTCCCACTGCATGTCGTTGTTGCGCAGCCCGGTCATCGGGTGGCGCTTCTGGGAGCGGATGAAGTCCTGGAATTTCTGCGGATCACGGACGAAGAAGATCGGCGTGTTGTTGCCGACCAGGTCGTAGTTGCCGTGGTCCGTGTAGAACTTGAGCGCGAAACCACGGGGGTCACGCCAGGTGTCGGGGGAGCCGAGCTCGCCCGCCACGGTCGAGAAGCGCGCCAGCATCTCCGTGCGCTTCCCGGGCCGGAACAGGTCCGCCTTGGTGAACTGGCTTACGTCGTTGGTGACTTCGAAGGTTCCGTACGCGCCACTGCCCTTGGCGTGTACCACCCGCTCCGGGACCCGCTCCCGGTTGAACTGGGCCATCTTCTCGATGAGGTAGTGGTCCTGGAGCAGGATCGGGCCGTTCGGACCGACGGTGAGCGAGTGCTCGTCGCTCTCCACCGGGATACCCGAATTGCTGGTGGTGTAAGGAACCGACTGGGGTACGTGGGTCACGAGCGTCCTCCCGTCGTTCAGAGGGGTCGGTCAGGTCGCTTCGCTCACCCCAGCAGTCAACTCCGGCGACGGGATGGTGGCAACTTTTGGACTGGGTCCAAAGTAGGTTCTCTGCTGAGCGCGGGCCTGCGGGCCCGGCTCAGCCACGGTTCAGTTCGAACCAGACCACCTTTCCGGTGCTCAGCCGGGTCGCGCCCCAGCGCCGGGCCAGCCGGTTCACCAGATAGAGCCCGCGGCCGCCCTCGTCCGTGGCCCGCGCCTGCCGAAGCCGCGGCAGCTGCGGCACGTCGTCGCCGACCTCGCAGCGCAGCACGTCGGTGCGCAGCAGGCGCAGTGTGACCGGCCGTGACGCATAGCGCACGGCATTGGTCACGACCTCGCTGACCAGCAGCTCCACCGAGTCCGTCAGCTCCTCCATGCCCCAGCGGGCGAGCGCCCGGCGGGCGAGGCGCCGGGCCCGGCTCGGGGCCGCGTCCTCGGGTTCCAGGAACCAGTACGCGACGTCGCTCGGCGCGATCCCGTCGAAGCGGGCCGCGAGCAGCGCGATGTCGTCGTCCCGGTCACCGGGACCGAGCATGTCGAGGACCTCGTCGCACAGCGCCTCGAGCGGCGGCGGATGGTCCGCGCCCGTGAGCTGGGCGGTGGCGGCGAGCTTCTCCCGCAGCTGCTCTATCCCGGTCCACACGTCCCGCAGGCGCGACTCGACG
Organism: Streptomyces sp. NPDC022910; assembly: GCF_055561075.1. Taxonomy (NCBI): domain Bacteria; kingdom Bacillati; phylum Actinomycetota; class Actinomycetes; order Kitasatosporales; family Streptomycetaceae; genus Streptomyces; species Streptomyces sp. NPDC022910. Next base: position 238,790 of record NZ_JBVHHL010000003.1, on the reverse strand, counting down.
AGACCGTCGGTGTACAACAGGAGAGTCGCGCCGGCCGGGGCGTCCAGCTCCACCGCCTCGAAGTCCACCCCGCCCACGCCGATGGGGGCGCCCGCCGGCACCCGCAGCACCTCGGCCCGGCCGCCCAGGTGCAGCAGGACCGGTGGCGGATGGCCGGCGTTGGCGATGGTGATCCGGTGCGCGACCGGGTCGTACACCGCGTACAGGCAGGTCGCCATGCGGTCGGTGCCGAGCCGCTGGGCCTGCTCGTCGAGGTGGTGCAGCACCTCCTGCGGCGGCAGGTCGAGCCCGGCGAGCGTCTGGGCCGTCGTCCGCAGCTGACCCATGATCGCGGCGGACGTCATCGAGTGGCCCATGACGTCACCCACGACCAGCGCCACCCGGCTGCCCGGCAGCGGAATGGCGTCGTACCAGTCGCCGCCGACCCGAGCGGTCTCGGCGGCCGGCAGATAGCGGGACGCGAGCCGTACGCCCGTCGGGTTCGGCAGGGTCTCCGGCAGCATCGTCCGCTGGAGCTCGTCCGCGATGTACGCCTCACGGCCGTACAGGACCGCCTTGTCGATGCCGAGCGCGCTGTGCGTGGCGAGCTGTGCCGCGACCAGCAGGTCGTCCGCCTCGAACGCCAGGCGCTCGGGGCGGCGCAGGAACAGCACGGCACCGATGACCCGGCGGCGGCCGCGCAGCGGCGCGAGGATCGCGCGCTGGCCCGCGGGGATACCGAGGTCGTCGCCGAGCAGCTCCGGGAGCGCGGCACGGGCGGCGGGAGCGTCCGCGAACACCGGCCGCACCCCGCGCAGCACCTCCGCGAGGGCACCGCCGGGCCGCACCTCGCACAACTCGTTGCTCAGCGCCACCAGGCCGGAGTTCTCCGGCACCGGCACCGGCAGGATCCCGTCCTCCAGGTCCCGATCCTGCGGGATCCGGTCGGTGCGCCGCAGGCGCAGCACCAGGGGCCCGGTGGGCCGCTCGTCGCCCACGGGCAGGGGGTCGCGCAGATACACGAGGATCGCGTCCGAGAAGGTCGGTACCGTGGCCCGGCACAGCCCCATCACGATCTCGTCGAGGTCGATGCCGCGGGCGATCCGCCGGGTCGCGGCGCCCACGAAGCGCAGCCGGTCACCGTCGCGCCGCATGGGCATGGGACCGTTCGGCGGGGCCTGGCCGGTGCGCCGGTCCTTGCCGCCGGGCAGCCCGGGGGTCCGGTCCTGCTCGCTGCCGCCGGGCTGGACCGGAATGGCCTCCGGTGCGGGGCGCGGCCGGTGCGCATCGGTCTCGTTGGCGGCCGGCTGGGAGTGCTCGGTGCCGCCCGTCGCGGGCAAAGGGGCGGAGGCGCCGCCCGGCGTGCCCGACGCTCCGTGCTTCGCGCAGGGCAGCGGAGCGCCCGAGGACGGGGGAGCGTCGCCCGCCCGGGTCTGCGCGGGTAATGCCGTGGCGGGCGGCGTGGGCAGCGGCTCGGGGGTACGCAGGAGCGCCCCGCGGGGGTCCGCGGGGCCTACGCCCGGCTGCGGGCGCTCGTGGGAGGTCGGGTGCTCCGTCACGCGTGTCGAATCCGTCCGTCCGGGGCTGCACGCCATGCGTGCAGTTCGTCCCGCAGTGAAGCCGATACCCGGAATACGTGTCCCAGGAACGGAATTCCCGCGTGGTCACACACCGTCCATGATCCACGGGTCGGGCGAGCCGTCCCGGTGTGACCCTCGTACCCCTCGCTCACGTCCTGCCGCCCCTCGGTGACGTTCGGTCAAGCCCAGCGCATACTGCGGGAGTTGCTGTTGTGTGCCCTTGCGGAGGACGATCCTACGGTTGTACCGCGGGGGCGCAACAAGGGTCTCATGAGGTCACATGCACAGGCGTACGGTCCCAGTCCTCCGGCAGAGACGGGACCGACCAGGACGGATCGGGGCGCCAGTGCTGCCAGCCGTCCGAGAACGGCGTCCCCCACGCCCGGATCACCTTCACCGCGGACCGTCCCGCCTCCCTTACCCGTTCGGCCAGCTGAGCGTCCATCAGGCCGTCCCGCTGGGCCTGCGCGAACTCGTCCTCGTCGCGCCAGCCCCAACGGCGGTCGGGGTAGACGCAGATGTCCAGGAAGTGGTCCTCGGAGTCGACCCCGCCGGCCCACCGGACCAGCGGCTCCTCCAGGTTCACGTACCAGTTCTTGAACCGCCAGTCCGGGTCCCAGAACAGCCACACGGACCAGGGCTCGCCGCGCCGGGCCAGCTTGAGCACGCCGGTGCCGAACCAGCGGTCGAGCTGCACGGTCCGCGGCTTGGTGTAGCGGGACTCCAGCGGCTCGGCGTGCAGCGGCGTGCCGTCGGCGAGGACGGGCTTCACGCACTCGGTGCCGGGTGCCATCCACACGGCGAGCAGGTCGGCGTCGTCCCTGACGACGGTGACGGGGCGAGCGATGTGGAAGCGCTCGCCGGCGTTCTCCCGGTAGCGCCACAGGATCTGTTCCCCCGGCGCCCAGTACGTCGTCGACCCGCCCGTTTCCACTCGTCTCACCGCTCCACCGTCTGCCATGCACAGATATTAGGTGCCCCAGGCATACGACGCTGCGGTGCCCGTCACGGTTCGCACGAGGGGCGGGTGATGTGACGCGAGACGTTACGGGCGCGTCATCCGCAGGACATCGAGTGCTTCGTCGAGCTGCTCCAGCGTGAGGTCGCCGCGGTCCACGTACCCCGACTCCAGGACGACCTGACGGATCGTCCTGCGTTCGGCGAGCGCCTTCTTGGCGACCTTCGCGGCCTCCTCGTACCCGATGTACTTGTTGAGCGGGGTCACGACGGAGGGCGACGACTCGGCGTACTCGCGGGCGCGTTCCCGGTGGGCGACGATGCCGTCGACGGTCCGGTCGGCGAGCAGCCGCGAGACGTTGGCGAGCAGCCGGATCGACTCCAGCACGTTCTTCGCGATGACCGGCATCATGACGTTGAGCTCGAAGGTGCCGGAGGCGCCGGCGGTGGTGACGGTCGCGTCGTTCCCGATGACCTGCGCGGCGACCATGAGGACGGCCTCCGGGATGACGGGGTTCACCTTGCCGGGCATGATCGAGGACCCCGGCTGAAGGTCGGGAAGACTGATCTCCGACAGTCCGGTCCTGGGCCCGGAGGCCATCCACCGCAGATCATTGGCGATCTTGGTCAAGCCGACGGCGATGGTCCTGAGCTGCCCACTGGTCTCGACGATGCCGTCCCGTGCGCCCTGGGCCTCGAAGTGGTTGCGGGCCTCGGTGAGCGGGAGCCCGGTGACACGGGCGACCTCGGCGATGACGGCGGCGGAGAAGCCGGGCGGGGTATTGATGCCGGTGCCGACCGCGGTGCCGCCCAGCGGCAGTTCGGCCAGCCGCGGCAGCGAGGCGTTCAGCCGCTCCACGCCGTACCGCACCTGGGCGGCGTATCCGCCGAACTCCTGTCCCAGTGTCACGGGCGTGGCGTCCATGAGGTGGGTCCGCCCCGCCTTCACGACATCGGCGAACTCGTCGGCCTTGCGTTCGAGGGAGGCCGCGAGGTGTTCGAGGGCGGGTACGAGGTCGCGGGTGACGGCGGCGGTGGCGGCGATGTGGAGGGACGAGGGGAACACGTCGTTGGACGACTGGGAGGCGTTCACATGGTCGTTGGGGTGCACGTCCCTGCCGAGCCGCTCACTGGCGAGAGTGGCGATCACCTCGTTGGTGTTCATGTTGGACGAGGTCCCGGACCCGGTCTGGAAGACGTCGACGGGGAACTGCTCGTCCCACCGCCCTTCGGCGACCTCGGCCGCGGCCTCCTGGACGGCCTGGGCGACATCCTTGTCGAGCACGCCGAGTTCCGCGTTGACCTTGGCGGCGGCGCCCTTGATCCGCGCGAGCGCCTCGATGTGCGCGCGCTCGATCCGCTGCCCGGAGACGGGGAAGTTCTCCACGGCCCGCTGGGTCTGCGCCCGCCACTTGGCGTCTACGGGGACCTGCACTTCACCCATGGAGTCGTGCTCGATGCGGTATTCGCTCATACCGGGTACAGCGCGGGAGGCGATGCGGATGTTCCGGGGGTGGGCCGAATGGGGGGCGCGAAGGATTACGGCCACGCCCACTCTTGGGGCTGCCCCCCGGGGGGGCGGAGTCCCTGCGGGGTGGAGGGGACCGCGACGGGACGGGCAGGTGCGGCGCGGCGGGGATCCCGTCCCCGCCGCACGGAGGCCTACGCCAGGCCGGGGCCCCTGACCGGGATCGACGTGAACGTGGGGGGCTCGGCCGGGACCTGGAAGAAGTCGCTCCCCTTGTCGTCCACCACGATGAACGCCGGGAAGTCCTCGACCTCGATCTTCCAGACCGCCTCCATCCCGAGTTCCTCGTACTCGACGACCTCGACCTTCTTGATGCAGTCCTGGGCCAGACGGGCGGCCGGGCCGCCGATCGAGCCGAGGTAGAAGCCGCCGTGCGACGCGCACGCGTCCGTGACCTGCTTGCTCCGGTTGCCCTTCGCCAGCATCACCTTGGAGCCGCCGGCCGCCTGGAACTGCTCGACGTAGGAGTCCATACGGCCGGCCGTCGTCGGACCGAAGGAACCGGAGGCGTAGCCTTCCGGGGTCTTGGCGGGACCCGCGTAGTAGACCGGGTGGTCCTTCAGGTACTGCGGCATCTCCTCACCGCGGTCGAGACGCTCCTTGATCTTGGCGTGCGCGATGTCGCGCGCCACGACCAGCGGCCCGGACAGCGAAAGCCGCGTCTTCACCGGGTACTTGGTCAGTTCCGCGAGGATGTCGTCCATCGGCTGGTTGAGATCGATGCGTACGACGTCGCCGTCCTGCGCCAGATGCTCGTCCGTCGTCTCCGGCAGGAACCGCGCCGGGTCCGTCTCCAACTGCTCCAGGAACACGCCCTCGGCCGTGATCTTCGCGACCGCCTGGCGGTCGGCCGAGCAGGAGACCGCGATGGCGACCGGGCAGGACGCGCCGTGCCGCGGCAGCCGCACCACCCGTACGTCGTGGCAGAAGTACTTGCCGCCGAACTGCGCCCCGATCCCGATCTTCTGCGTCAGCTCGAAGACCTTCTCCTCCAGCTCCTTGTCCCGGAATCCGTGGCCCAGTGCGGACCCCTCGGTGGGCAGCTCGTCCAGGTAGTGCGCGGAGGCGTACTTCGCGGTCTTCAGCGCGTACTCGGCGCTGGTACCACCGACGACGATCGCCAGGTGGTACGGCGGGCAGGCGGCCGTACCCAGCGAACGGATCTTCTCCTCCAGGAACTTCATCATGGAGGCCTCGTTCAGGACGGCCTTCGTCTCCTGGTAGAGGAAGGACTTGTTGGCGCTGCCGCCGCCCTTCGCCATGAACAGGAACTTGTAGGCGCCGCCGTCCGTCGCGTAGAGCTCGATCTGCGCCGGCAGGTTGGAGCCGGTGTTCCTCTCCTCCCACATGGTGAGCGGAGCCATCTGTGAGTAACGCAGGTTCAGCCTGGTGTACGCGTCGTAGATACCGTGGGAGAGCGCCTTCTCGTCCTCGCCCTCGGTGAGGACGTTCTGTCCGCGCTTGCCCATGACGATCGCCGTGCCGGTGTCCTGGCACATGGGGAGCACGCCGGCCGCCGCGATGTTCGCGTTCTTCAGCAGGTCCAGGGCGACGAACTTGTCGTTCGCCGAGGCCTCCGGGTCGTCGATGATGCGCCGCAGCTGGGCGAGGTGCGCGGGCCGCAGGTAGTGCTGGATGTCGTGGATCGCCTCTTCGGCGAGCTTGCGCAGCGCCTCCGGCTCGACCTTGAGGAACGTACGCCCGCCGGCTTCGAAGGTGGAGACACCCTCGGAGGTCACCAGCCGATAGGGGGTGGTGTCCTCTCCCGTGGGGAGCAGATCGGTGTACGCGAACTCAGGCATTCTCGCCCATTCCTCACTCAAGCGACAGCGGCTGGCCTCCGTTGGCAGCGTGCACCAGCGTAGAACCTGGCGCTGACGGCGAACCTGTGAGGTAGGGCTCAGTCGGGCGTCCGGCCGGACGTGTGTGCGAACTGCATCGCAAGGCCGGTTTTCCACAGGCCGGATCGAGGGGTAGTCGCGATCTATCGCGTTTCGGTACGCTGCTGCCGTGGACCTTCACAAGAGCCCCGCCCCGACGGACCGGCAGACCGTGGCCCCGGCCGAGCTGCGCTGTTCCGACGCCGACCGTGACCGCATCGCCGACATCCTGCGCGACGCCCTGGCCGAGGGCCGCCTGACGGCGGAGGAGCACGCCGAGCGCGTCGAAGGCGTGCTGAACGCCAAGACGGTCGGAGAGCTGGACCGGTTCGTCCGGGACCTGCCCGCCGGCCACCCGCGCCGCACCGCCCCGGCGTACACGCCGGCTCCCAACCGCCCGGCTCCGGGTTCGACGCCGGTCGAGCCCGACGAGAACGTGGTGGCGGTCTTCAGCAGCGCCGTGCGCAAGGGCCGCTGGCGCCCCGGCCGGCGTATGCACGCGTACGCGATCTTCGGCAGCGTCGACATCGACCTGAGCGAGGCGATATTCGAATACCAGCAGGTCGTGATCAAGGCGATCTCGGTCTTCGGCAATGTGGATATCCGCGTCCCGGAGAACGTCTCGCTGCGCGGCACCGGTGGCGGCGTGCTCGGCAACTTCGAGGTGAGTCCGCTGGACTCGGCCGAACAGGACGCGCCCGTCATCTATGTGGACGGACTGGCCGTCCTAGGAAATGTCGAGGCGCGCCCCAAGCGGGGCAAGTTGGTCGCGGACATCCTCGACCGTGTGTCGGGCAAGGTGGACAAGGCTTTGCGCAGACACCTGGACCGTTGACGCTTGTGAATTCGGTCGCGTCCGAGGTGAACCGGTCGCGCACCGGCGGCACCGACATCCCCTGGGATTCCAGCGGCTGGGGACTCAGTGCATAGGCACGCGCACAGCGGGTAGGCCTTGCTGCATCGTCTCTCGCTCGCGAAGCCGTCGTCAGGAGTAGACCGTGCTGCAACCGCCGCATTCGTCCCTGCAGGTCGCTGACGTTCCGCACCAGCGGGTGCCAGTGCGCGACAGGGATCAGGACGCCCCGTGGCACACGGAGGCGGTGTGCCGGCGCGACGAGGCCGGCCTGTTCTTCGCCCCCTCCAAGGAACCCACGGCGGCCCGGCTCTCCCGCGAGGAGGCCGCCAAGCGCGTCTGCGCGCGCTGCCCCGTGATGGTCGAGTGCCGGGAACACGCGCTGCTCCAGCCCGAGCCCTACGGGGTGTGGGGCGGTCTCACGGCCGCCGAGCGCCGGGTGGTGCTGGCCCGGCGGCGCCGCCGCGACATGGAGCTCAAGAAGGCCGCACGGGGGACGATAGCCGCGGCCGGCTAGGGAGCCCATGGCAAGAGGGACGCCCCGACCGGCGGGTGAGTGAGTCGAAGGGGCTCTCACCACAGGCTTCAGCACCTTTGAGGCGAACCGAGCCTCAAAAAGAACCGAGCCTCAAAAAGAGGGGGGCGCCCTCTCCGCACAGAGGGCGCCCTCGACGTTCCCGGCAGGCGAGCCGACGGGGCTTCCCGCCCCGGGGACCGACCGAGCCCGGTTATTTCGCGCGGTCGAAGTCGATCGCGCTGTAGGCACGCAGCTTGCTCAGCCGGTGCACGGAGTCGATCCGGCGGACGGTGCCGGACTTCGAACGCATCACGATCGAGTCGGTGGTGGCCGTCTCGGAGCGGTAGCGCACTCCGCGCAGCAGCTCGCCGTCGGTGATGCCGGTGGCGACGAAGAAGACGTTCTCGCCGGAGACCAGGTCGTCCGTGGTCAGCACCTGGTCGAGGTCGTGGCCCGCGTCGACGGCCCGCTGCCGCTCCTCGTCGTCCTTGGGCCACAGCTTGCCCTGGATGGTGCCGCCCAGGCACTTCACCGCGCAGGCGGAGATGATGCCCTCGGGCGTGCCGCCGATGCCGAGCAGCAGGTCGACTCCGGTGCCTTCGCGCAGCGCCAGGATCGAACCGGCGACATCGCCGTCCGAGATCAGCTTGATGCGCGCGCCCGTCTCCCGGACCTCCTTGATGAGGCCCTCGTGACGCGGCCGGTCGAGGATGACGACCGTGACGTCCTCGGGCGTGGACCGCTTGGCCTTCGCGACGCGGCGGATGTTCACCGAGACGGGAGCGTCGATGTCCACGAAGTCGGCCGCCTCCGGGCCGGTGACCAGCTTGTCCATGTAGAAGACGGCGGACGGGTCGAACATGGTGCCGCGGTCGGCGGCGGCCAGCACCGCGATCGCGTTCGGCATGCCCTTCGCGGTGAGTGTGGTGCCGTCGATCGGGTCCACGGCGATGTCGCACTCCGGACCGGTCCCGTCGCCGATCCGCTCGCCGTTGAAGAGCATCGGCGCCTCGTCCTTCTCCCCTTCGCCGATGACGACGACGCCGTTCATCGACACGGTGGAGACGAGGCTCCGCATGGCGCGTACCGCGGCGCCGTCGGCGCCGTTCTTGTCTCCTCGGCCGACCCAGCGGCCCGCGGCCATCGCGGCGGCCTCGGTGACGCGGACCAGTTCGAGGGCGAGGTTGCGGTCTGGCGCCTCGGAGGGAACTTCCAGTTCGGACGGCAGATGATGATTCTCGGTCATCGGAGCGCACCTTTCTGATACGACGACGGCCGGATGAGGGTGATGCCCATGACTCTATCGTCGGGCAGACAAAATGAGCAGGGGGCCCCACGGATGAGCAGACCCCTGCACCTGCGACGATAGGGGCGTGGCAGGTACGAAAGGCAAGCAGAAGACGGTCCGGGACATGCTCCTCTCCCTGGGCCTGATCGGGCTGATGGCGGGCGTCATCTACCTCTTCATCCCGCACGACGACCACGCTCCCGATCTCAAGCGGGTCGACTACCGAGTCGAGCTGCTCACGGCACGTCGCTCGGCAACCTACCCGGTGGCGGCGCCCGAGGGCCTGCCCGACACCTGGAAAGCCACCTCGGTGCGCTTCCGGGGCGACAACTTCGATGCCTGGCACCTCGGCTTCCAGGACCCCACCGGTCAGTACGTGGCGATCGAGCAGTCGACTCAGAAGCCGTCCACGTTCATCGACGAGGCCAGCCAGGGCGCGCAGGAGACCAAGGTCACGCAGAACATCGGCGGCCGGACCTGGCAGCGCTACACGGGCGGCCGTTATGACGCGCTCGTGCTCAAGGACGAGGGCGCCACGACCGTGGTGGCCGGAACGGCGTCGTTCGCGCAGCTGACGAAGATGGCTGAGGCGCTGAGGACCACGTGACACCCCCTCTCGGTCCGGCCTGAGAGAAGGGCCCCTGGAAACCGCCCATGAGCAGGGGGCCCTTCTCGCGCGCAGAGCGTCGGCCGGGTCCGTGCGGGCCGCGGATCACTCGGAGTCCTCGGCGGCCTCCTCTTCCCTCTCCTCGGCCAGCGCGGCGTCCAGCCGCTTGCGGGCGCCCTCCAGCCACGTCCGGCAGACCTTGGCCAGTTCCTCCCCCCGTTCCCACAGCGCCAGGGACTCCTCGAGCGTCGTGCCGCCGGCCTCCAGGCGCCGTACGACCTCGATCAGCTCGTCCCGCGCCTGCTCGTACCCGAGTGCCTCGTCCGTCTTGCTGGTCATGCGCCCACCCTAGATCTCTGCCCGTACCGTGAACTCACCCTCGGCCACCCGCGCCCGCAGCGCCTCACCCGGCGCCACCTCGTCCGGCCCCCGTACGACGCCCCCATCGGCCTTCTGCAGCACCGCGTACCCCCGCTGCAGCGTCGCGGCCGGTGACAGGGCCACCACGCGGGCGTGCGTGTGCGTGAGCTCCGACTCGGCGCGGTCGAGCAGATGGCGGAGCGTGCGGCGGCTGCGGTCGACGAGCGAGGCGATCTGGTCGGCCCGTTCGTCGATCATGCGGTGCGGATCCTCTATGCAGGGCCGCGCCAGCGCGTGCGTGAGCCCTCGCTCCTCACGCTCGACCAACGCCAGGACACACCGCCGCGCCCGGTCCCGCAGCGCCTGTACGCGCTGCAGCTCCTCGCCCACGTCCGGCACGACCTTCTTGGCGGCGTCGGTCGGGGTGGAGGCGCGCAGATCGGCGACGTGGTCGAGCAGGGGATTGTCCGGTTCGTGCCCGATGGCCGACACGACGGGCGTACGACAGGCGGACACCGCCCGTACCAGCTGTTCGTCGGAGAACGGCAGCAGATCCTCCACGCTGCCGCCGCCGCGCGCCACGATGATCACATCCACCTCGTCCAGCGCGTCCAGCTCCTTCACGGCCTGGACGACCTGGGGGACGGCGTGCACACCCTGCACGGCGACGTTGCGCACCTCGAAACGGACGGCGGGCCAGCGGTGCCGCGCGTTCTCCAGCACGTCGCGCTCGGCCGCCGAGGCACGGCCGCAGACGAGCCCGATGAGCTGCGGCAGGAACGGCAACGGCTTCTTGCGCTCGGCCGCGAACAGCCCCTCGGCGGCCAGGGACTTCTTCAGCTGTTCGAGCCGCGCGAGGAGTTCACCGACGCCCACCGGCCGTATCTCGGCGGCGCGCAGGGAGAGCTGTCCCCTCGGGGCGTACCACTCGGGTTTGGCGTGGACGACCACACGGGCGCCCTCGCTCACGACGTCGGCGACGGCGTCGAACACCTGGCGATAACAGGTGACGCCGACGGAGATGTCGTACGACGGATCGCGCAGCGTCAGGAAGACGACGCCCGCTCCGGGCCGCCGCGACAGCTGCGTGATCTGCCCCTCGACCCACACGGCCCCGAGACGGTCGATCCACCCGCCGATGAGCCGCGACACCTCACCGACGGGCAGCGGGGACTCCGCGGACGTGTTGACTGCCATGCGCCCGAGCGTAACGGCCAGGACCGACAACGCCGGTCGGTGCGACCTCTCCCCACGGAGGCGATCTACGGTGCCGGGGGCGGCCTTACGATGGTTGGCATGACTGCTTCGCCTGGCCGCCGTGTTCTGCTCGCCGCCCCCAGGGGCTACTGCGCGGGTGTCGACCGTGCCGTCATCGCCGTCGAGAAGGCCCTGGAGCAGTATGGGGCCCCGATCTACGTCCGCCACGAGATCGTCCACAACAAGTACGTCGTCCAGACCCTGGAGAAGAAGGGCGCGATCTTCGTCGAGCAGACGGAGGAGGTGCCGCCGGGGAACATCGTCATGTTCTCCGCGCACGGCGTCGCACCCACCGTCCACGAAGAGGCCGAGGAGGGCCGGCTCGCCACCATCGACGCGACCTGCCCGCTGGTCACCAAGGTCCACAAAGAAGCCGTCCGCTTCGCCAAGGAGGACTTCGACATCCTCCTGATCGGGCACGAGGGCCACGAGGAGGTCATCGGGACCTCCGGTGAGGCCCCCGACCACATCCAGCTCGTCGACGGCCCCACGGACGTCGCCAAGGTCGAGGTCCGCGACCCGTCCAAGGTCGTGTGGCTCTCCCAGACCACCCTCTCGGTCGACGAGACCATGGAGACCGTCGACGCCCTGAAGGAGAAGTTCCCCCTGCTGATCTCCCCGCCCAGCGACGACATCTGCTACGCCACGCAGAACCGTCAGCTGGCGGTGAAGCAGATGGGCGCCGAGGCGGACCTGGTGATCGTGGTCGGCTCCCGCAACTCCTCGAACTCCAAGCGGCTGGTGGAGGTCGCCAAGCTCGCGGGTGCGCGCGCGGCGTACCTCGTGGACTTCGCCGACGAGATCGACGAGGCGTGGCTGGAGGGCGTGTCGACGGTCGGCGTGACCTCGGGTGCCTCTGTCCCGGAGGTCCTGGTCGAGCAGGTCCTGGAGTGGCTCGCGCAGCGCGGCTTCGAGGGCGTCGAGATCGTCAAGGCGGCCGAGGAGTCCATCACCTTCTCGCTCCCCAAGGAACTCCGCCGCGACCTGCGCGCGGAGGCCGAGGCCCTCATGGCGGAGCGCACCGGCGAGATCTGACCGCACGGCCGTCAGGAGGGCGCCGGCAAGAGGCTGTCGGTCCCACGACGTACCGTGGCGCCCATGCAGATCTTCGGCGTGGACATCGGCGGCTCGGGAATCAAGGGCGCTCCCGTGGACCTGGACCGGGGCGACCTGGCGGAGGAGCGCTACAAGGTGCTCACGCCGCATCCGGCGACGCCCGACCTCGTGGCCGACGGGGTGAAGGAGGTCGTCGGCCACTTCGGCTGGGCGGGACCGGTCGGCATCACCTTCCCCGGTGTCGTCACCGGTGGCTCCACGATCCGTACGGCGGCCAACGTCGACAAGAGCTGGATCGACACCGACGCGCGCGCCCTGTTCACCGAGCGCCTGGACGGGCTCCCGGTGACCGTGCTGAACGACGCGGACGCCGCCGGCGTGGCCGAGATGCAGTTCGGCGCGGGCCGTGACCGCCAGGGCACGGTCATCGTGCTGACGCTCGGCACGGGCATCGGCAGCGCCCTGTTCATCGACGGTGTCCTCGTCCCCAACACGGAGCTGGGCCATCTGGAACTGGGCGGCCACGACGCGGAGAAGCGCGCCTCCACGAAGGCCAAGGAGGACCACGAGCTGACGTGGGAGCACTGGGCCCGCCGCGTGCAGAAGTACCTCGCCCATGTGGAGATGCTGTTCTCCCCGGAGCTGTTCATCATCGGCGGCGGCGTCAGCCGCAAGTCCGAGAAGTTCCTGCCGCTGATCGAGGGCATCAAAGCGGAGATGGCCCCGGCCCAGCTGCAGAACAACGCGGGGATCGTGGGCGCGGCGATGAGGGCGGCCAAGGAGGGGTAGCGGCGCGCGCCGGGGCGGTCAGACCGTTCGACGGCGCGCCGCCGCCCGGCGTCGCATCATCCGCAGCCTGCGTACGGTCGCGATGACGCCTGCGACGAGCGTGCCGCCGTACAGCCAGCCCGCCTGGGTGGCGAGTGCGGTGACCAGCCCCACCAGGCGCCCGCCGAGTCCGCCGTCGCCGTCGGTCACGATCAGCACGCCGACGGAGAAGGCGATCGGCACCACCACGGGCGCGGCCACCAGGTCCCCGGGCCGCACCCACAGCGCGGTCAGCGCGCACACGGGCAGGAACAGCACGCCGTACACCGTCAGGGACGAGTCGAACAGCAGTCGGTCGAGGCATCCGAGCGCGAGCATCACGGCTGCGCAGAACAGTCCGCCGCCGAGGCCGGTGAGCCGGGGGCCGGGCAGGCGCCGTACCGCCTGGGCGAGCGGTGCGCCGGTGCGTTGCTCAGCCGCCGGGTGCCGCTGGAGGCCGCCGTTCCCCTGGTTCGCCGGCCGTGCGCCGACGGCACCGCCGCGCGGTTCGGGCCGGCCGGGGCCGCCGGACCGGGAGGGCCGGGCAGCCGTACCGGACCGCGCGGGCGTGGCCGGACCCCTTCGGCCCTGCGGGGGAAGGGGGGCGCCGCGTCGCGGTCCGTGTTGCGCAGGTCGCGTCCTGTGTTGCTCCACTGGACCAACTTAGGTCGGTTTATGTGCGGAATGCCCGCTCAGACACGCCGATGGCGAGACCTTGGCCAAGCGTTCGATACATCGCCGGGTCGCTGTCCGGCACGCCGTAGACTGGTGGATCGGCCCCAACGCTCTCCTGACGGACCCGGGCCCAGACAGCCCAGTCCAGTCCTCCACCTCACGTACGGGAAGTCGCAACGTGTCGCTCACGATCGGAATCGTCGGTCTGCCCAACGTCGGCAAGTCGACCCTTTTCAACGCCCTGACCAAGAACGACGTGCTGGCGGCCAACTACCCGTTCGCCACGATCGAGCCGAACGTCGGAGTCGTGGGCGTCCCCGACGCCCGTCTCGCCAAGCTGGCCGAGATCTTCAAGTCGGAGCGGACCCTCCCGGCGACCGTGGACTTCGTCGACATCGCGGGCATCGTGCGCGGTGCGAGCGAGGGCGAGGGCCTGGGCAACAAGTTCCTGGCGAACATCCGCGAGTCGGACGCCATCTGCCAGGTCATCCGCGCCTTCAAGGACGAGAACGTCGTGCACGTGGACGGCAAGGTCTCGCCGAAGGACGACATCGAGACGATCAACACCGAGCTGATCCTCGCGGACCTCCAGACGATCGACAAGGTCCTGCCGAGGCTGCAGAAGGAATCCAGGATCAAGAAGGACGTCGCCCCGAAGGTGAAGGCCGTCGAGGAGGCGAAGGAGATCCTGGACAAGGGCGACACGCTCTTCGCGCACGGCATCGTCCAGGGCAGCGAGCGCGCCGAGCTGCTCCACGACCTGCACCTCCTCACCACGAAGCCCTTCCTCTACGTCTTCAACGTCGACGAGGACGAGCTGATGGACGACGCCTTCAAGGACGAGCAGCGGGCGCTGGTCGCCCCCGCCGATGCGATCTTCCTCAACGCCAAGCTGGAGGCGGACCTCACCGAGCTCGACGAGGACGAGGCCCTCGAACTCCTCGAGTCGGTCGGCCAACACGAGCCGGGTCTCGCGACCCTGGCCCGGGTGGGCTTCAACACCCTGGGCCTGCAGACCTACCTCACGGCGGGCCCGAAGGAGTCCCGCGCCTGGACGATCAAGAGGGGCGCAACCGCCCCCGAGGCCGCCGGTGTCATCCACACCGACTTCCAGAAGGGCTTCATCAAGGCGGAGGTCATCTCCTTCGAGGACCTGGTCGCCACGGGTTCGGTGACCGACGCCCGCGCGGCGGGCAAGGCCCGCATGGAGGGCAAGGACTACGTGATGCAGGACGGGGACGTGGTGGAGTTCCGCTTCAACGTCTGATTGGACGTGGACAAACGGTCTGACCTGCGAGAAAGCAGGTCAGGCCGTTGTGCAGTCCGCAACTGTCCGCAGAACCTGGAGCAGCTACGTGTCGTGGACCGTGGAGCGGTGTCCGACGTCTACGACCCACACCACCAGCTCCCCGTTGTCGATCGTGTAGACGACACGGTAGTCGCCGACCCGAAGGCGGCGGCGCTCAGGCTGGGATACGAGTGCGGTGGTGTTGAAGCCGAAGGGGTCGCTCTCCAGCTCTGTCAGTTTGGCCAGGATGCGAAGCGCCATGTCCCGCGGGATCTTGCGCAGCTCCGCCTGGGCCTCGGGCCGGAACACCGTGCGGTAGTCACTCACTGCGAGCCAGCGTCTCCCTCATCACGTCCTCGATCGGGACGCCGACGGCCGGGCTCGCCATGCGCTCGTCGATGATGCGGTTGATCTCGCGCTCCTCCCACTCCTGGTACTTGCGCAGCACGTCGATCGAGACCACAGCGGCGACCTGCTTGCCGCGACGGGTGATGACAGTGGGCACGTCGTCACGGTCGGCCCGTTCGACGACTTCGGCCAAGTGAGCGCGTACATCGCGGATGGACTCTATGGGCAGCGGCTGAGTCATGCTTCAAGGGTACCGAGTGTGCCATGTGTACACACTTGCGGGCCCCGGCCGGTGCCGGGGGTCAGCGGTGGCAGTATGTGGGGACATAGCGAGAGGGGCCGGGGCGGGATGGGGCGCAGTGAGCGGGAGGCGGTTGCCGCGGGAGGGCGGCTGTACGAGGCGGCGCAGGCGGTGGCCGGCGACCACGGGCGGGCTGTCGAGGCGGTTCGGGCGGCGCTGAAGCCGATCTGCGACACGGCGGCGGAACAAGCGCTGGACGCCATTCCAGTGGCCCGGTTGAAGGAGGTCACCGAGGGTCGGCTGAGGCTCGGGGAAGTCGAGAAGAGTGGCCTGCGATCGGTCCGGCAGGTACTCGATGCCGGTTCCTACCGGTTGCGACAGATTCCTGGGGTGGGGCAGCGGACCGCCGATCAGGTCATCGCGGCGGCACGTCAGATATCTGATGCCGTTCGGGAGACCATCGCCGTCTACATCGACGTGGACCGGCCAGAGCCGCGAACCACCTCACTCGTCATGGCCCTGCATGTGCTGGTGGAAGCGGGCCCCGATGCGCGGCGAGCCGTCGACACGGCTGTGGCTCTCTCGGAGCGGCTCGGTCCGCTGCTGGCCGAGGCCAAGCCGGCCGCCAGGCGGCTGCGGATGCTGCTGGTGGGGCAGGCCAAACGAGCTCGGGCGCTGGAGGCCGTTGCAGAGGTCCGCAGGCTGGCCGAGGAAGCAGCGCAGGGCGGTGTGCCGGAGCTGCTTGCACAGGCCTCGGTGGATCTGCTGCGCGGTACCTCGACCGAGGTTGCCGCCTGGGTCGACTTCGAGCTGCGTTCCGCCGAGTACTACAGCCTGCTCGCGGAGATCTCCGGCCGTAGCCCCGACACTGCCGCTGCCGAGGGGTTCCTGCCCGACGAAGTTGCCGAGCGGGTCCGCGACCAGATGCTTGATGACACTCATCGGCGGGTGTCGCTGCGCGGCTATCAAGCCTTCGGGGCGCGCTTCGCCCTGGCGCAACGCAAGGTGATTCTTGGCGACGAGATGGGGCTCGGCAAGACCATCCAGGCCATCGCTGCTCTGGCTCATCTCGCTGCCGAGGGGCAGACTCACTTCATGGTCGTCTGCCCGGCCAGCGTCCTGATCAACTGGACACGCGAGATCGAGGCCCGCAGCAAGCTGCGCGTGATGCCTCTTCACGGCCCCGACAGGCAGGAAGCGTTTGCCGACTGGAAGACCCGGGGCGGCGTAGGGGTGACTACCTTCGACGCCTTGCGTGGTTTCCCGACCCCCGGAGGTGGCGAGCTGGGGATGCTGGTCGTGGACGAGGCGCACTACGTGAAGAATTCGAAGACGCGTCGCTCCCAAGCCGTGACGGAATGGTCCGGGCACTGCGAACGCGTTCTCTTCATGACCGGCACGCCCATGGAGAACCGAGTCGCCGAGTTTCGCAGCCTTGTGCAGATTCTCCAGCCGCACCTGGCAGGGGTTGTCGGTGACCGTGACGGAGTGGCCGGTTCCAAGGCATTCCGGAAGGCCGTCGCCCCGGTCTATCTGCGCCGCAACCAGCAGGACGTTCTGACCGAACTGCCCGCGCTCCAGCAGACGGACGAGTGGGAGGAACTGAGTGCGTCGGACGAAGATGCCTACCGCGAGGCCGTGCACGCCGGCAACTTCATGGCGATGCGCAGAGCGGCGTACGCGCGCCCCGAGAAGTCGGCCAAGCTGAACCGGCTGCGCGAGATCGTCGAGGACGCCGCCGAGAATGGGCTGAAGGTGGTGGTGTTCTCCAACTTCAGGGATGTCCTTGGAACGGTGAAGGACACGCTGGATGGCGCGCGGAGCAATGGTGGCGCTCAGGTGTTCGGTCCGATCTCGGGAAGCGTGCCACCCGCGCGCCGTCAGCAGCTGGTGGACGAGTTTGCCGCCGTGCGGGGTCATGCGGTGCTGGTGGCGCAGATCGAGGCGGCGGGGGTGGGGCTCAACATGCAGGCCGCGTCCGTCGTGATCATCTGTGAGCCCCAGATCAAACCGACCATCGAACACCAGGCGGTGGCGCGGGCCCATCGCATGGGGCAGGTGCGTTCGGTCCGGGTGCACCGGCTGCTCACCACCCGCGGGGTGGACGAGCGGATGGTGGAGATGCTGAAGAACAAGACCCGCCTGTTCGACGCGTACGCGCGCCGCAGCGCGGTCGCCGAGTCGACGCCGGACGCGGTCGACGTTTCGGACACGGCGATGGCCCGCCAGATCGTCGAGGAGGAACAGGCGCGGCTGGGAGCGGTCCGCAAAGAGTCCGCAGGGCACCCGTAAGCGACCGTCGGGACCCAACGCACGCCAACGAGGAAATGCCTGGTCAGGGCGCTGCATGCGGCTCCGCCACAGGTCAGGGTTGGTGTGCAGACATTCCGCTTCAACGTTTAGTCGCCGCCTCAGCGTCGGCGTGGCGATCTGGCAAATGTGCAGGTCAGATGGGGTCTATCCCGGTCGGGGTCGGCCCCGTCGCTGTACCCCGTGCTGGATCCGTACTGGATTTTCTGACACCTCGTCACCTGTCATCATCCCTGGTTGTCCGTACCCCAGCTGGATCGGCGCTGGATATGACTGACGGTGCGTCAGCTGTATGTGCGGCAGACTGGCCGGGGAATCCGTAGCCGACGGGCCGCCGCGGGCGGCGGGCGCCGACGGTGGAGTGTCGGCACCGTCGCCCGGAGCGTTGCATCAGGGCGCCATAGGGTCCGTTGTTGTGACCGGTGGCCGTCGGCCGGGCCGCAGGTTCGAGTCCTGGGCGGAGGACGCGGAACATGGGAACGGGAAAGTCGCCTGTCGAAGAAGGGCCGTCGGCGGCGGTGGTGGGGGCGGTCGGTGGGAGCTGTACCGGCGGTACGGCGAGCTCGGGCGGCGGCCAGGCGATGGGCTGGGAGGGCAAGGCTGCTCCAGGTGTCGTCGGGTGAGGGGTGCGCGGCGCCGGTGCGGCTCAGGGGTGGACGAGGACGACGTCGAGGATTCGGGGGCCGTGGACGCCTTCGACGCGTTCGAGTTCGATGTCGCTGGTGGCGGAAGGACCGGAGATCCAGGTGAGCGGGCGGTTCGGTGACAGCCGCGCCACGGCTCGCGGAACCGAGGCGACGACCTGTTCCGGAGCGCGCACCACGCAGAGGTGGTGGTCGGGGATCAGGCTCAGCGCACGCCGGCCCTGCCCCGGCCCGCCGTCCAGCACGATCGTGCCCGTCTCGGCGATGGCCAGCGCACACCCCGTCACCACGCTGTCCGCCGCGTCCCAGGCGCGCGGGCTCAGCGGCGGGGTGTCGGTGAGCCGTTCGACCACGGCCTCGGACAGCCACTCCTCGGGCAGCCCCTCGGGGACGACGACCGTACGAGCACCCCGCCGGGCCAGCACCGCGGCCACCGTCCCGGGCAGACCGGCGGGGTCGCACCGGTGCACGGCCGCGCGGTACTCGGTGAGATGGTCCTGAAGCAGGTCCAGCAGCTCACCGGGGTCGTCCGCGGCGTGTGCGGCCCGGTAGTCGCGGGCGACGGGGACGTCCTCGGGCCCCTCCTGGCGGGGGACGTCGCTCAGGGCCGTGCGGATACGGCCGAGCACCACGTCCCGGCTGCTCATGGGCGCTCCTCGGTCGTTCGGTTGGCGCGCCACCAGTCGCGGAAGGGCGCGGCCGGGATACGGGGCAGATCGCGGGACTCGCTCCAGGCACCGCTGCCGGGTCCGGGCAGGCGGCGGGGGTGCAGCCGTCGGGTACGGGAGGCGGTGCGCTCGGCCGCGGCGAGAACCGCCGGACGGTCGAGGACCCAGCCGGCCGCGCGGACGGCGCCCTTCTCCAGCCGGTGGCCCGCACCGCCCTGCTCGGCCACCCGTTCGCGGAGGTGGACGAGGACTTCGGGGATGTCGATGGCAACCGGGCAGACCTCGTAGCAGGCGCCGCACAGGGAGGAGGCGTAGGGCAGGGAGGCGTCCAGTTCGGTACCGATCCCACGGAGTTGGGGGGTGAGGATGGCTCCGATGGGGCCGGGGTAGGGCGAGCCGTAGGCGTGGCCGCCGGCGCGTTCGTAGACGGGACAGACGTTGAGGCATGCGGAGCAGCGGATGCAGCGCAGCGCCTGGCGGCCGACTTCGTCGGCGAGGGTGGCGGTGCGGCCGTTGTCGAGCAGGACCAGGTGGAATTCCCGGGGCCCGTCGCCTTCGGTGGTGCCGGACCACATCGAGGTGTACGGGTTCATCCGCTCGGCGGTGGAGGAGCGGGGCAGGGTCTGGAGGAAGACCTCCAGGTCCCGCCAGGTGGGTACGACTTTCTCGATCCCCACCACGGAAATCAGCGTCTCGGGCAGGGTCAGGCACATCCGGCCGTTGCCCTCCGACTCCACGACGACCATCGTGCCGGTTTCGGCGACCATGAAGTTCCCGCCGGAAATGGCCACCTTGGCGCGCAGGAACTTCTCGCGCAGGTGCAGGCGGGCGGCCTCGGCCAGTTCCGCGGGATCGTCGGTGAGTCCCTCGGGCGCCGGGCGTCCCCACTGGCTCATGGTCGCGCGGAAGATGTCCCGGATCTCGCCCCGGTTTTTGTGGATTGCCGGGACCAGGATGTGGGAGGGCCGGTCGTCGCCCAACTGCACGATCAGTTCGGCGAGGTCGGTCTCGTAGGCGGTGATGCCTTCGGCAGCCAGGGCTTCGTTGAGGCCGATCTCCTGGGTGGCCATGGACTTGACCTTGACGACCTCGGTCTCCCCGGTGGCCTTGATCAGGTCGGCGACGATCCGGTTGGCCTCGCCGGCATCGGCCGCCCAGTGCACCACACCGCCGGCTCGGGTGACCGCCGCCTCCAACTGCTCGAGGTAGTGGTCGAGATGCCGCAGCGTCCGGTCCTTGATCGCGGCTCCGGCGGCGCGCAGCCGTGCCCAGTCGTCCAGCTCGGCTACGGCCTGCGCGCGCTTGGCGCGGATGGTGCCGGTGGCCCGGGTCAGGTTCGCCCGCAGACGGGTGTCCTGGGTGGCGGCGGCGGCCGCGCGGGGGAAGGCGGGCATCCCCAGGTACGTACCGGTCATCGCAAGGGTTCCGTCCGGGTGGAGGCAAGGATTTCGGCGAGGTGCAGCGGGCGCAGGTCACTGCCCCGGCGGCGCAGCATCCCGTCCAGGTGCATGAGGCAGGAGTTGTCGGCGCCGCACAGCACGCGGGCGCCGGTGGCCTCGGCGTTGCGGATCTTGTCGGCGCCCATGGCCGCCGAGACGTGGGGGTTCTTCACCGCGAAGGTGCCCCCGAACCCACAGCACTCGTCCGCGCCGGGCAGTTCCACCAGTTCCAGGCCCTCGACCGCCTCCAGCAGCCGCCGGGGACGGTCGCCGAGTCCCAGCACCCGCAATCCATGACAGGACGGGTGGTAGGTGACGGTGTGGGGAAAGTACGCGCCGACGTCGGTCACGCCCAGTACGTCGACCAGGAACTCGCTGAACTCGTGGACCCGGCCGGCCAGCGAACGGGCCTGGTCGGCAAGGTCGTCGGCCCGCCCCTCGGCCGCGGCGCGCGAGCCGAGCCGGGGATAGTTGTCGCGTACCATGGCCACGCAGGAGCCCGACGGGGCCACCACGTGGTCGTATCCGTCGAACGCCTTCGCCATGCGGCGCAGCAGCGGCTCGGTCTCCCGGCGGTAGCCGGTGTTGTACTGCGGCTGGCCGCAGCACGTCTGCTCGAAGGGGAAGTCCACCTCGACGCCGAGCCGTTCGAGGACGGTGACCGTGGCGATCGCCGTGGCGGGGTGGACGGCGTCGTTGACGCAGGTGGGGAAGAGGGCGACGCGGAGGGAACTCATTCCTTGGTCGCTCCGGCGAGCATCCCGGACACCAGTGTGCGCTGCGAGAACAGGAAGAGCACCAGAACGGGCAGGATGGCGACGATGATCGCCAGGGCCAGTTCCGGGATGGTGATGTTCAGACCGGCACCGGCAACGGGGTTGAAGGACGGCGTGGAGGTCAGCAGCTGGTACAGGCCCACCTGGACGGGGAACTGCTCGCTTTTCGGCAGGACGAGGTACGGCAGGAAGAAGTTGTTCCAGTTGCCCACGAAGCTGAAGAAGGCGACCAGCCCGACCACCGGCTTCGCCAGCGGCAGCGCGATGCGCGAGAAGAGCTGCCATTCCGTACAGCCGTCGATCCGCGCGGCCGACAGCAGGTCCTTGGGCAGGCTGCTCCCGAAGTAGATGTACACGAGGTACACGCCGAACGGGTAGAAGGAGAAGGGCAGGATCACCGACCAGATGGTGCCGATCAGGTGGAAGCGGTTGAGTTCCAGGAAGACCGGAAGCACCAGGGTGGCCTGCGGCATGATCATCGTGACCAGGGTGATCATGAGGAGCGTCTTGCGTCCGCGGAACTTCGTCAGGGCCAGTGCGTACCCGGCGGGCACGCTGACGGCCAGCGTCAGGATGAGCGAACCACCGGAGTAGATGGCCGAGTTGCGCAGCCAGGTGACCATGGCGCCGTCCTGGAAGGCGAACAGGTGCCGCCAGGCGGCACCGATCTGCCGGAACGAGCCGAAGGAGAACGGGTTGTCCTGCACCACTTGGCCCGCGGTCTTCGACGGCGCGAGCAGCAGCCAGATCACCGGCAAAACGAAGAACACCAGCAACAGGGCCAGCAGGAGGCCCACTACCAGGAAGGAGGCGGCCCGGGAAGGGGCGAAGCGCCGGCCCGCCGCCGCCGAGGGGACAGTGGTCTGTGTCATTTCTCGTCCAACTTGAACAGGTTCGATCGGGCCACCAGCAGTCCGGCCGCCAGGAGCCCCAGCGCCAGCAGGAAGACGGAGATGGCGGCGGCGCCGTTGAAGTCGCCCTGCTGGAAGGCGTAGACGTAGGCGAGCTGGTTGGGTGACCACGTGGGGCTCACCCGGCCGAGGCTGGCGGTCTGGAGCAACTGGGGCTCGACGAACAGCTGGGTGCCGGTGGCGAACGCCATGATCGTCATGTAGACGATCCACTGCCGGATCATCGGGATCTGGATGTGCCAGGCGGTGCGCCAGGGCCCCGCGCCGTCCATCCGGGCGGCTTCCAGCACCTCGTCGGGGATGTTGTTCAGCGCCCCGTACATCACGACCATCCAGCCGCCGGCGCCGGTCCAGAAGGCGATCAGCATGAGGACCAGCGGCAGGTTGCCGGGCGAGAGCACGGCCGCGAAGGTCTGCAGTCCCATGCTCTTGAGCATCCAGGACACCGGGCTGACGTCGGGGTCCAGCATGAACAGCCAGACCAGGACGCTGGCGACTCCGGCGAGGGCACCGGGAATGTAGTACAGGAAGCGGAAGAGCGCCGAAGTGCCCGGCCGCACCCGGCTGCGCAGGACCACCGCGACGAGGACCACCAGGACGACGAGTGTGACCAGCCACATGACCAGGTAGATCAGCATGTTCGTGAAGGCCGGCACGAAGCGGTAGTCCTGGGCGACCTTCAGGAACTGGTTGAGTCCGGTGAACTGGCCCCGGTCGTTGGTGAGCGCCAGGTAGAACGAGTAGCCGGTGGGGAAGACGCCGAACGCGAGCAGCAGCACCGCGTAGCCGGCGACGAAGAAGTAGCCCGCGAGACCGCGGCCCCTCCGCCGCGGCATGATGCCGCGGCGGAGGGGGGAGACGGCGACGCGCTCGGTCTCCAGCAAGGTCATTGGTTGACCACCTGGTATCCGTGGGCCTTCGCCTCGTTGCTGATCTCCTGCTGCCACGCCGGCAGGGTCGAGGTCAGGGTCTTGCCGGCGGTCAGGGCCGGCAGCACGACGCTGGACCAGGCGGTGGCGTCCGGGAACTTGGTGTTCGACCAGCCGGTCCACACCTCGTTGGCGGCCTCCTGGAAGGGCTTGCTCACGTCGTTGGCGAAGTAGTCGCTGTTGGCCGGGTTGGCCAGCCACGCCTCCGCGGCCTTGGTGTAGGCCGGGTAGGTCGGCGCGGAGGCCTGGTTCTGGGCGGAGGTGGTCAGCCAGGTGGCCAGGTCCGTGGACGCCTTGAGGTTGGCGCTGTGCGAGGACACCATCCACACGCCGCCGCCGACGTTGCCGGTGGCGGCCGTGGTCTCACCCTTCCAGGTCAGCGGGGACGCCGCGGCGATCTGCTTGGCCGGGGCGTTGAAGGCGGCCTTGAAGAGGTACTGGCCGTACCACGACGGGCCGTACGCCATCAGGACCTTGCTGCCGCTCTCCTTGGCGAAGCCCTGGCTGAAGAAGCCCTTGGTGGTGACGGCCTTGGCGGAGATCAGCCCGTCCAGCAGCTTCGCCATCCGGGTGCAGTTCGGGTCCTGCAGGGCGCTGCGCAGAGTGTCCGGCTTCGTCAGGCTGAACGCCGGGCACCGGCCGGACCAGAAGTACGACTCGTGGGAGTTGGTGTCGCCGACGGAGCCGACGAGGTAGCCGGGGTGGTCCTTGGCGACCTGCTTGCCCAGGGCTTCGTAGTCCTCCCAGGTGGTGGGGACCTTGTAGCCCCACTTGTCCATGAGGTTCTTGTTGTACCAGAGCACGACCTGAGCGATGTCGTTGCGCAGGCAGTAGGTGTGGCCGTTGAACTGGCAGGGCGCGAGGGAGCCCTTGGCGAAGCCGTCCAGCGTGCTCTGCGGTACGAGCTTGTCGTCCAGGGGCGCGGCGAACGGCTGTGCGCCGGGCTTGGTGGGCTCCGACGCCCAGGTCACGTCGGTGGGTGAACCGAACACCACGTCCGGCCAGCCGCTGCCGGTCCGGTCGAAGAGCTGCACCTTCGTCTGGAGATACGTGGAGCCGTCGGCACCGCCGTCGTACGTGACGATCTTCATCTTCACGTTCGGGTGCGACTTCTGGTACGCCTGCACCGACGGCAGGCGGGTCGAGTCGGCCCACACCGTGATCTGCGAGCCGTCCTGCTGCGTGACCGGCTTGAACGCCGGCTGCGCGGACGAGGACGACTGGGCGGTGGTGTCGGCGCTGGCGCAGCCGGCCAGGACAGCCGCTGTGGCCAGGGAGAGCGCGGCCGCCGTGGTGCGCAGCACTGCGCGGCGCCGGCCGATTCTCGGAGATCCGGAAGACCTCATCGTCTTGCCTTTCTTGTTCCTTGCGTGGGACAGGTAACGCGCCTGATGGGGGGCGCCGCTGCGGTGGCGGTCCGGGCGGACGGCCACCACACGGTCAGCGCGGCTGCTCGACGAACGGCAGGAGCTCCTTGCCGTAGCCGAAGTCGAGCGGGAGGGCTATGCCAGGCCCCGTGGGGGCGTGCACCAGGCCCTGGTCGTCCACATGGCGCTCGCGGACGACCTTCGCCGCGGTCACCAGGGACTCGTAGTAGGTGGTGTTGGAGATCGCCATGCACAGGTGGTGGTTCGGGATGTCCGAACCGTGCACCTCGGCCCGCAGCCGGTAGGCGTCGGCGAGGTGTGCGGTGCGCATGGCGCCGGTGATGCCGCCGCGGAGGGTGGTGCCGGCCCGCACCCCGAAGGTGGCGGCACCGGCCCGGATGAAGTCCGCGGAGTTCATGTGCGCTCCGTCGGAGGTCTCGGCCACCAGCAGCGGTATGTCCACGGCCGCTGCCAGCCTCTGGTACGCGGAGATGCTGAACTCGCGCATCGGCTCCTCGTACCAGAGGTAGTCGGCCTCCGAGAGCGCCCGGCCCAGGCGGATCGCGTCGGGCAGGTCGAAGCCGGCCGAGCCGTCGTACATGAGGGGGATCGACGGACCGACGTGGTCGCGCAACGCCAGGCACAGCTCGGCGTCACGCCGGGCGTCGCCCCAGGCGTGCAGCTTGATACCGCGGTAGCCCAGTTCCAAGCACTGGTCCGCCACGTCGAGGAACTCCGCGATGCTGGAGAACGTCGAGGTGGAGGCGTAGGCGGGGATCGTCTCCCGGAAGCCGCCCAGCAGGCGCCAGACAGGCTGGCCGTGGTACCGGCCGGCCAGGTCCCACAGGGCGGTGTCGATCAGGCCCAGGGCGGGGAGCGGGAGCTCGTGAATACGGTCCAGCTCCCACACCCGGTGCCACAGCCATTCCCGCTGGAACGGGTCGGCTCCGACCAGTTCCTCGCGGAAGACCCGCTCCACCAGGTCCCGCAGGGTGGCGAAGGCTCCGGGCCGGGCGAACAGCGCCACCCCCTCGGCTCCCTCGTCGGTGCCGATCCGCAGCACCGCGCCGTCGCCCACCGGAGCGCTTCCGCTCAGTCCGTCCCTCCAGCGGAAGGGCGGGCTGGCCGCCGGAACTTCGATCCGGTGTACTTCGACATGGGTGATCTTCATCCTGATGTCATTTCTCTGTGAGCGGGCCGGCTCCGGGGGCGCGTACGGGTCAGAAGTCGCCGTATGCCTGGAGCTCGTAGATGCTGCCGCCGTTCCAGCTGGATCCAGTGACGGTCAGCCGCAGGTAGCGGGCGGTGACGGGCGCGTCGGCGAACGAGTAGTTGGTCGCCGAAGCGGTGTTCTCGGAGGTGTGGTCCTCGAACGTGGACCACGTGACGCCGTCGGCGGAGTACTCGAGCAGGTACTTGTAGCCGCTGGGCTTCTCGAAGGTGGTCACCACGCTGGAGACCGACGTGTCCTGGCCCAGGTCCACCTGGAGCCACGACGGGTCGGGCAGCCCCAGGCCCTGGGCCCAGCGGGTGGACAGGTCGCCGTCCACCGCCTTCTGAGGCGTGTTGTCCTCCGAGTACGAGGAAGCGGTGACCGCCTTGTTCTGCGCCAGGTCGTGGTCGGCCGGCATGGTGATGACGGCCGCCGGGCTGGGGTCGGAGGTGTTCAGCGCGGCGTCGCGGGCGACGACCGTGAAGGAATACTGCTTTTCCGGAGTCAGGCCGGAGACCCGCAGGGTCGTGGCATCGGTGACGGCGATCCGCTTGCCGTCCTGGTAGACGGCGTAGGTGGTCACGCCGGTGTCATCGGTCGCGGCGGGCCAGGTGAGGTCCGCCAGGCTGGGCAGCAGCGGCTTGACGTTGGGCTGTCCGGGGGCCGCGGGAGGCGTGTGGTCGGAACTGGGCGCCCTGGGCGTGCCGTAGACCTGGAAGTCGTAGATGCTGCCGCCGTTGCCGCTGGAGCCGGTGACCGTCAGCCGCACGAAGCGGCCGGCGACCGGATCGGCGGTGTGGGAGTAGTCGGTCATCGCCGTGGTGTTCGCGGAGGTGTGGTCCGCCAGCGTCTGCCAGTGGACCTCGTCCGGGGACACCTCGATGCGGTACTTGTAGCCGCTGCTCTTCTCGAAGGTGGTGATCGCGCCGTTCACGTCGTACTGGGCACCGAGGTCCACCTGGATCCAGGACGGGTCGGGCAGACCGAGGCCCTGGGCCCAGCGGGTGGACAGGTCGCCGTCCACCGCCTTCTCGGGGGTGTTGTCCTCGGAGTACGAGGAGTAGGTGACCGGCTTCTTCAGCGCCAGGTCGGAGCCGGAGGGCATGGTGACCTCCAGTGCCTGGCTCGGCTGGGACTCGTTGCCGGCCGCGTCACGGGCGGTGATCTGGAAGCTGTACGTCTTCCCGCCGGTCAGGCCGGACAGGCGCACCGAGGTCTTTCCGGAGGCGCTGACAAGCGTGCCGTCGCGGTAGACGGAGTAGCCCGTGACGCCCGTGTCGTCGGTGGACGCGGGCCAGTTGAGGTCCGCGATGGTCGGGAAGTCGGTGACCGCGGTCGGGGTGCCGGGCGCGGTGGGCGCCTGGCGGTCGGTGACGTCCGGGCCCGGGTCGAGGTGACGGTAGCTCGGTTGGAGGCCGGCGTTGTTCACGATCGAGGCCGGGAGCTGGTCGCAGGAGCCGACGGTGGTGTTGCCGCTCACGTTGTTGCCCGTGCTGTTGGCCTGGGTGGTGAACGCGGGCTGGGTGGTGAAGTTGCCGGTGGCGGTGATGTCCATGCCGTGGTTCATCAGCAGCCACTGGTACGCCACGTCGCAGAAGGCGTTGCCGGTGTTCTGCCAGTAGCGGCTGCCCTCGTCGTGGTAGACGGCACCGTAGGCCGGCGCCGGAACGCCGTGGATGTAGTTGCCGGAGACCACGCCGCCGGGGTTGGTGCTGAGGGTGTAGATGGCGCCGCCGTCCGCCTGCGACTTCATGATGTCGGAGATGTCGTTGTCGGTGACCTTGTTGTCCCGGCTGGTGGTGTCGGTGTTCCAGATCGGTACGCCGGAGTTGCCGGGGTAGTTGGTGTCGCCGCCCTTGTCGGTCAGACCCCAGCCCCAGCCGACGGAGATGCCGCTGTAGGGCAGGTCGTAGACCTTGTTGTGGGTGATCACCGTGTGGTCGGTGTAGCCGGCCAGGATGCCCAGCGAGCCGTTGTACTGGTCGGCGACCTTGGTGACCACGTTGTTGTCGACCGTGGTGTCCTTGGTGATGTCACGCGGGTCATCGGGGTGGGCGTCGATCACGTCGGTGCCGCCGATCTGGATGCCGGTGGCGGCGATCTGGCGGAAGACGTTGCCCGTGATGTCGGTGCCCTGGGTGCCGGTGTTCAGATTGAGACCGACCGCGCCGAGGTGGGTGAAGGTGTTGTCCTGGAAATTGACGCCGTGGCCGTAGCTCACATTGACCGCGCCTGGCGTCTTCTGCCACTTCAGACGGGTCGAGTCGAAGTCGGGGTTGTTGTCACCGACCATCCGGAAGCCCGCCTGACCCTCGATGAGGCCGTCGGACGAACTGGGGGCGAGCCAGGTGGAGTACGAGAAGGTGATGCCCTGGAAGGACACGTCGGTCACCGGGTCGGTCCTGGTGCCGTTCAGGTCGACCAGGTCCTGCACGCGCGGCACCGTGACGGTCGCGGTGGACAGGTCCTGACCGTCCTTGGGCATGTAGTAGATCTCGCCCGCGCCCTTGTCCAGGTACCACTCGCCGGGAGTGTCCAGCAACTCGCGGGCGTTCTCCAGCCAGGTCGGATTGGTGATCTCCTGACCCTGCTGGAGGTTGGCGTTGTGCCAGCAGGGCTGCTGCATCGTCATCGTGTTGCCGGAGATCGACTGTACGGGGCAGCGCATGAGCTTCCAGCCCCAACTGCTGACGACCTCCAGGTCCGAGGGACGCTTGTAGTTGCTGAGACTGCTGTCGGTGAAGGTGTAGCCGGTGGACGTCTTGCTGAAGCCGGCCGGGTTCTTCCCGCCCCGCGCCCGGGTCTCCAACTCGCCGTTCACATAGAGCTGGCGGGTGTCGAGGTCGCCGACCTCGGCCTTGTAGACCTTCCCCGACGAGTCGGCCGGGGTCCAGCCGGTGACCTGCGTGCCGCCACTGATCACCGGCTGCGCGCCGGGCGCGGCCTCGTAGACGACCCGGTGCCCGGCACTGCCCGAGTCCTGGGCGGTGAGGGTGAAGGTCCGGCTCAGCCGGTAGGTACCCGACATCAGCAGCACGCGGACGTCGCCGGAGACCTTCGTCTTGACGTCACGCACGTAGTCCCGTGCGTGTTCCAGCGTCTTGAACGGATGCTTGGCGGTACCGGAGCCGGCGTCGCGGCCGGTAGGCGAGACGTAGACGTCCAGGCCCGACGCGTTCGAAGGGGACGCCTGGGCCGGCACGGCGGCCAGGGGCGCCGTTGTCGCAGCGAGGGCCAGTGCGGCAACGAAAACTCTTCGGAGCGGCACGAATATTCGTGGAGAAACAGACGGTACAGACACAGGAATCCAATCGCCTGAATGAGATGACGTCCGGGAGCCCGCTCGTCCTGCGGGTTCCTCCGGCGTTGGGCGGCTCGGTCCGCGAGCCCGTGGTACCGGCGCGGTGCCGGTCTACGAGGCGGATGTCTCCGGGGACGACGGCTCGTCCGCGGCACCGGCGCTCCTCGGCGGCTGCGCCGGCGCCCCGGAGGCGCCGCGGCCGTCAAGATTGAACAGCCGGTCACGGATCTTGCGTTCGAACTGGCTCTGAGTGGTGGCGATGTGCTCCACCATCAGCTGCGTGGCGAGATCGGCCTCCCCCGCGGCGACCGCCTCAGCTATGGCGAGGTGCTGTCCTGCGGCTACTTCCAGTGACCCGGGAGCGTCACCGTGGAAGAGCAGCACGTCGGACTGTGACGCGAAACGCCGCACGTTGGCGACGCTCGCTCTCAGAAAGACATTGTGTGCGGCGGCGCCCACCGCGTCGTGGAACGCCGCGTCGGCCCTGGCGAAGGCGTACCCGTCTGCCGCCCGGGCCGCCTCCAGTGACGACTCGGCGCACTCCCGGACGGTACGGACCTCGATCGGCGTGGCGAGGGAGGCCGCACGGCGCGCCGTCTCCGACTCGATCACCGTCCGGTAGTCAAGCAGCATCAGGACGTGTTCCATGCTCGTCGGCCGGAAGTGCGAGAGCTGGTCGTCCACCAGCCCGCCGGTGGACTCGGCGACGAAGATGCCCGCGCCACGCCGCACACTCAGCCGGCCGATGGCGGCCAGGACCTTCACCGCCTCGCGGGTGACATTGCGGGAGGCGCCCAGGATCTCAGCCAGGCCCTGCTCCGTGGGCAGCCGGTCGCCGGCCCGCAGGTTCTGCTCGTCGATGTAGTTCAGCAGCTGCTCGGCGACCAGCTCATAGCCCGGCCGGTAGCGAGGCGACGCCTCGTCATCCCCTTCACCAGGGACCTGTGTTGCGGCTGCCACGGGGTGACCCTCCTCTTGCCTGTTTCACATTAATCAGGTTCATCGGTGAGGGTAACTATGACATCGGCGTTACGGACTGGAAAGAGTCTGAGGAGTTTTTTGTTCGTCCCCGCTTTGAAACGCCCGTCTATCATGACAAATCGGGAATCTCACTCGGAACTATTGCGCAGGAAGGGTCAGATCCTTATGGTCCTGCCTGTCGGATGAAGCAGATCCTTCGCGATGGAGATCACGCCGGCCCCGGGACGGGCGCTCGGCGCGGCTGCCATCAGGACCCGCATCCGGCTCGAGCCGCGATCGGAGCGCGGGGCCGTACGGCCCGGCGGCGCCCCATGCGGCGGGAATTCCGAGCGCGCACCCGTGGGAGAGACCCCTATGAGACTGGCACGGCACGGCACGGCAGGAGCCGAACGCCCCCTGATATCCGCGGCCGACGGACCGTGGCACGACCTGCGCCCCGTCGTCGCCGACCTGACGCCCGACACCCTTCCCACGGTCCTGGACGGCGTCGACCTCGACGCGCTGCCCGTGGTCGAGTCGCCCGGCCGGTTCGGACCGCCGCTGACCGGGATCGGGAAGATCGTCTGCATCGGGCTGAACTACCGGCAGCACGCCGCGGAGACCGGCGCCGCCGTCCCCGAGGAGCCCGTCGTCTTCCTCAAGACGCCGGACACCGTGGTCGGCCCCGACGACGAGGTCCTGATCCCCCGCCGCTCCCTGAAGACCGACTACGAGGTCGAACTCGCCGTCGTCATCGGCCGCGAGGCCCGCTATCTGCCCGACGAGGCCGCCGCTGCCGCGTGCGTGGCCGGTTACGCGATCAGCAATGACGTCTCCGAGCGCGAGTTCCAACTCGAACGCGGCGGCCAGTGGGACAAGGGCAAGAACTGCGAGACGTTCAATCCGCTGGGCCCCTGGCTGCTCACCGCGGACGAGGTGCCCGACCCACAGGCGCTCGGCCTGCGGCTGTCGGTCAACGGCGAGCCGCGCCAGGACGGCAACACCTCCGACATGATCTTCGGTGTGCACCACCTGATCCGGTATCTGAGCCACTTCATGGTGCTTCGTCCCGGTGACGTCATCAACACCGGTACCCCCGCGGGCGTCGCCCTGGGCCGGCCCGGCCTGCCCTACCTGCGAGCGGGCGACGTCGTGGACCTGGAGATCGACGGCCTCGGCCGCCAGCGGCAGACATTCGGGCAGGCCTGACATGGGTGCTTTCGACGGACTCAGGGCTCTGGTCACCGGCGGTGCCTCCGGCATCGGCCTTGCCACCGCCCGGTTGCTCGCCGCCGAGGGGGCCCGGGTGGCCGTGCTCGATCTGCAGGCCGCGCCCGAGGGCTTCACCGCTCACGTCCGGGCCGACATCGGCGACGACACCTCGATCAGGGACGGCGTCGGAGCGGCCGTCTCGGCCCTGGGCGGCCTGGACGTGCTGGTCAACAACGCAGGGATCGGCGCGCAGGGCGGCATCGAGGACAACCCCGACGAGGAGTGGCACCGCGTCCTGGACATCAACGTCCTCGGGCTGGTGCGGGTCACGCGCGCCGCGCTGCCCGCGCTGCGTGCCTCCGCCCACGCGGCGGTCGTCAACATCAGCTCGATCGCCGCGACGGCCGGCCTGCCGCAGCGGGCGCTGTACTCGGCCAGCAAGGGCGCCGTGCTGTCGCTGACCCGGGCGATGGCCGCCGACCTGCTGCCGGCCGGCATCCGGGTCAACGCCGTCAACCCCGGCACCGCCGACACACCGTGGGTCAGCCGGCTGCTGGACCGGGCGGACGACCCGGCGGCCGAACATGCGGCGCTGGCGGCCCGGCAGCCGCACGGCCGCCTGGTCAGCGCCGACGAGGTCGCCGCCGCCGTCGCCTATCTGGCCTCCCCGGCCGCCGCCTCCACGACGGGCACCTCCCTGGCCGTGGACGGCGGCATGGACGGACTGCGACTGCGGAAGGAGGGCTGAGCGGATGCAGCGCTTCGCCGCCGTGATCCGTCTGCGGCCCGAGAAGGAGCGGGAGTACCGCGAACTGCACGCCGCCGCGTGGCCGGGCGTGCTCGCGGCCCTCAAGCGGGCCAACATCGGCAACTACTCCATCTTCCTCCGGGACGGCCTGCTCTTCAGCTACCTCGAGTACACGGGGACCGACTACTCCACCGACACTGCGGCGATCGCCGCCGACCCGGTCTCCCGCGAGTGGTGGGAGTTGACCGATCCGTGCCAGCAGCCGCTGGACAGCGTGGCCGAGGGGCAGTGGTGGGCCCCCGCCGAGGAGGTCTTCCACCTCGACTGACGGCACGTGCCCGCCCCGGTCCGTGCCCACGCCGCCCCCGCGGAGGTCCGGCCCCGCTCCTTCGCTGACGGTGGGGGCCAGGAGCCCTCCCGACATCCGTCCACCGACCCCAAGGACCGAACGGTGCGCATCGACGCTCATCACCATCTGTGGGACCTCGCAGTGCGGGACCAGCCGTGGACCCGCGACCTGCCCACCCTGCGCCGCAGCTTCGCCACCGCCGAACTGCGACCGGCACTCGACCGGAACGCGATCGACGCCACTGTCCTCGTACAGACCATCGCCGTTGCGGAGGAGACCCCCGAACTGCTCGCCGTGGCCTCCGCAGACCCGCACGTGCGAGCGGTCGTCGGCTGGACGAGCCTGACCGACCCCGGCATCGCCGACCGCCTCGCGCGACTGCGCGAGCTGCCCGGGGGATCCGCGCTCGTCGGCATCCGGCACGGCATTCAGGACGAGGCCGACCCGGACTGGCCGGCGCGTCCCGAGGTGCGCCGCGGCATCAAGGCGGTGGGTGCCGCGGGCCTCGTCTACGACCTGCTCGTCCGGCCCGACCAACTGCCCGCCGCCGTCCGGACCGTACGCGAACTGCCCGACGTCCGCTTCGTCCTGGACCACGCCGGCAATCCGGTCGTCGGCACCGACGGCCTGACGCCGTGGACCTCGCTGCTGACCGAGTTGGCCGACTGCCCCAATGTCGCCGTGAAACTGTCCGGCCTGGTCACCCGGACCGCAGCCGACCCGGCCCGCGCTCTGCGTCCCTTCGCGGACGTACTGCTCGCGACAATGGGCCCGGGCCGCCTCATGTACGGCTCGGACTGGCCGGTCTGCCTGCTTGCCGCCGGATACGACGAAGTCCTGGCCGTCGCGGAGACGCTCACCGACCACCTGAACCCCGGCGAGCGCGAGGCGGTCTTCGGCACGACGGCCGCGCGCTGGTACGGGATCGCCGCGTGACGGCCCGCCGGCTCGGCCGTACGAGCGTCCGGGTCAGTGCACTGGGGTTCGGCGCCGCACCCATCGGCAATCTCTACGCCCCGCTCGACGACGACCAGGCGCGGGCCGCGGTCGAGGCCGCCTGGGACGCCGGTGTGCGCTACTACGACACCGCCCCGCACTACGGCCTGGGGCTGTCCGAACGCCGGCTCGGCGCGGCCCTCGCCCACCGGCCACGAGCGGAGTTCACCCTCTCCACCAAGGTCGGCCGCCTGTTGGAGCCACACCCCGCCCCCACCGGATCCGACCTGGCCGCAGGCGGCTTCGCCGTACCGGACACGCTGATCCGCCGCCCCGACTACTCGCGCGACGGCGTGCTGCGGAGCCTGGAGGGCAGCCTGACCCGACTGGGTCTGGACCGTGTGGACGTCGTCTACGTCCACGACCCCGACGATCACCTCGACGCGGCCATCGACCAGGCACTGCCCGCGCTGGTGGCCCTCCGCGACCAGGGCGTCATCGGAGCCGTCGGCGTGGGCATGAACGCCGTCGCTCCACTACTGCGGGTCGTCGCCGAAGCGGACGTGGACACCGTGATGATGGCCGGCCGGTGGACTCTCATCGACCGCACCGCACGCCCGCTGCTGGAGGCGTGCACGAAGCGAGGTGTCTCGGTGGTCGCCGCGGCCCCGTTCAACTCGGGCCTCCTCAGCCGGCCCTGCCCTCCCGACAACGCCACCTTCGACTACGGCCCCGTCCCCGACGCGGTGCTGCGTCGTGCCCGGCGCCTTGCCGACGTCAGCGCCCGGCACGGAACCGTCCTCCCCCATGCCGCCGTCCGCTTCCCGCTCCGCGACCCCGTAGTGGCCTGCGTGGTCGCGGGCTTCCGTTCCTCCGACGAGGTCACCTCCGCCGTCGCATGGGCCCGCACCGACCTGAGCGACGCGGCGTGGGCGGAGCTCGACGCGGTCGCGGAAGCGGCCGAGGACGGGCCCGGTGGTATCGGTGGCGACGGCGGGTAGGGCGGGTGACCTTTTTTCGCGGGCCCCGTTGGGAACACCGCCGGAAGATGGGCGACCCCGGACCGGCAGAAGGCACACGCGATCCGCGCCGAGTTCGCTAAAGTCGACGAGTCGATCAACACGATGCTGGACGGCCCAAGCCGGTGGACCTCGTCCAGGCCCTCGTCCCGCCGATGCCCTCGCGCGTGAACAGCGGGCCGGGGTGCCCCTGGTCTTCGTTGATCCCGGGTACACGTCGCAGACGTGCGCCAAGTGCGGCCACATCGACAAGCGAAACCGTGTCGACCAGGGGCTTTTCATCTGCCGGGGGTGCGGGGTCGTTGCCCACGCCGACCGGAATGCTTCCCACAACATCGCCACCCGTGGCGAGAGCGTGTGGAACGCGGGGCGTGAGTCACGCGCCCCTGCCACCCCATAGGGGTGTCTGGACGCAGGAGTCCACCCCAGCAGCCGGCTGGGCCCTACCTCCAAGCCCGGTCCTTCAGGGCCGGGTCAAGTTGACTCGTCGGATCCCTTGCCTTTTTCCTTCTTCTCGCCGTGCCTGCTCTTGCCGCCGTGGTCATCCTTTGGTGCAGCGGTGGCGGATGGGGTGATGGACGAAGGCTCCGTCGTAGGTGTCTCGTTGACAGCCGCTGTCGGTGTCGTCGCCGTCGTGGAAGACAGCGGGGTGGGGCTGCTGTGGCCGGGGTTCCCGTTCCACGAGGCTCCGATCGCGACCGCTCCGGCGAGGAGGGTGACGCCCGCGGCGCCCAGCACAGCCTTTCGTGACAGCTTGCGGCCGCTGCGCGGTTGTACGCGGGTGACATGCTCTGCTGTGGCCTGTTCCGCAGCGGTTGACGGAGCGACCTTCGGTGGCGCGGGGTCGAATTCTGCCTCGGCCGAGGTCTGTTGGCGGGCGTGGAGCCAGGCGGCTGCCTGGTCGGCGCCGGGGCGGTGCGCCGGGTCTTTGGCGAGCAGGTGCATGACGTAGTCGGCGAGCGGCGGCGGTATGTCGGGGCGCAGGTGCGAGGGTGGTGGTGGCAGGGCATCGACGTGCTGCTGCACCACGGCCAGCGAGGTGGTGCCGCGGAAGGGGGGATGGCCGGTGAGGAGTTCGTATAGCACGCAGCCGAGCGAGTAGATGTCGGAGGCGGGCTGTGCGGGGTGGCCCAGGGCGCGCTCGGGGGCGAGGTAGGCGGCGCTGCCGATGATTTTGCCGGTGGCGGTCAGAGTGCCGACGGCGTCGTCGGTGAACCGAGCGATCCCGAAGTCGGTGAGTTTCGCGATGCCGTCGGTGGTGAGCATGACGTTGGCGGGCTTGACGTCTCGGTGGACCACGCCCTGCCTGTGTGCGGCGGCCAGCCCGGCTGCCATCTGGGCCGCGATACCGGCTGCCTCAGTCGGGGTGAGTGCTCCGCGCAGGGAGCGTTCCTGGGACAGGTTCCGGCCGTCGACGAGTTCCATGACCAGGTAGGGCCGGCCGTCGTGGGAGCCGAAGTCGTACACACCGACGACGTTGGGGTGACTGAGGCGGCCTGCTGTCTGCGCCTCCATACGGAACCGCTCGAAGTCGGCGGCATCGTCGCCGTGCAGGACCTTCACCGCAACGGTGCGATGGAGGACCTGGTCGGCAGCCCGCCACACCTCTCCCATTGCGCCGCGTCCCAGCCGATCCTCCAGCTGATAACGGTCCGCCAGCAGCATCCGTGCCCCCACCCGACATCCGACAACACTCAACTATTTTTTGCAGTTCGTCACGATTTGGGCCGCGATGGGCCCACGCTACCCGTACCGGCGGAACGACGGCAGGCCGCCCCCGCGAGGGTTGCGCCGGGGCAGGCGGACGACGGGGGGATTGCATCCGCCTGCCCGGCGCGTGAGCTCCCGCGCAGGGGGGGAGCGCGGTGCCCGGGACCGGTAGGTCCACTGCCTACAGCGCATGGGGGCACCGAGGCGTCACTCGCGCGCTGAATGTGCCCGTCCCGAACAGGGGATGCACTGACGCCGTAGCGACCGGGGCAATGGCCGAGGTCGTCGCCGGAGCCCCGGCCGAGAGCCGGCGGCATGTCACGGCCGGGAAGGGCGGTCAGGCAGCTGCGCGCTCAGCGTCCGCGACGTCGGCCCAAGACCCCGGGCCTGGGAAGTTCGGGTTCGCCGCCGCTCCGGTTCGCTCCCGCAACACGGACAGCCATGGCGACCGAGCGGCACACCCGCGGCACTTGTAGTGATCTACGTCACTGTGGCCCGTTGGCCTGTGACGCTCGTCGGCCACGATGCGCTTGAGAGACAGGCCGCCTGTGTGACTGGCGTGCCTCATGTGACTCTTTTCTATGGCCTGGGTGGGCCTTCTGGGGGTGGATACGACGTGAGTCGTCGTACTTCGCATGCGTACAGACCGCTGAGCCTGAAGCGACGCGCGTGGCTGACGCTCGGGGCCGTGGTTCTGGGTGGTGGAGGCGTGGTGACCTATGCCGTCGCCAGCCCCTCCGACCCTGGCGCAACGGGCCGGGCCAAGCGGCCGGTGAAGGTCTACGACCTCGCGCTGAAAGGCACCGAAGCCGGAAGGCGGGAGCTGCCGCGCACGGACACCGAGCAGTTCTCGATGGTCGGCGTCTCCTGGACGGGTGCCGCCAAGCGGCTCGACGGCACGGTGCAGGTGCGCACCCACAGCCGTGAGAGCGGCGAGTGGAGCGGCTGGCAGGACCTCGAAGTGAACGTCGACCCGCTGGAGAACCCCGGCGCCCATGTACGTGGTGCGTCGGAGCCGCTGTGGGTCGGCTCCTCGGACGGTGTGCAGGTGCAGGTCGTCCGTAAGAACGGCACCACCGGCTCGCTGCCCAAGGGGCTTGAGGTCAACCTGGTGGACCCGGGGGTGGTGACCGCCGCGGAGACCAAGGCCACCGGCGGAGAGCCGGCCGCGTTCGTCGCCGAGACGAGTCCCGGCGCCACGCCCACCGACTCCGCCACACCCAGCGACGGCACCACCGCCACGCCGACGGACGGGCAGACCACCACCATGTCCTCGGCCCCCACCGACACCCCGCCCTCGGCCACCCCCACCGACTCGGGCTCCGCGTCCCCCTCGGCGAGCACCTCCGCGAGCCCGTCGGCCACCACGCCGTCCACCACGCCGTCCGCGCCGCCGTCCACCGTGCCCGAGCCACCGATCGTCGCACGCGCCGACTGGGGTGCGGACGAGTCGATCAGCCCCGAGGCGCCGGAGTACAACGCGGACGTGAAGGCCGTGTTCGTCCACCACACCGACGGAGCCAACGACTACTCCTGCGCCGACTCGGCATCGATCGTGCGGAGTATCTACGCGTACCACGTGCAGGTCGAGGGCTGGAAGGACATCGGCTACA
Source organism: Streptomyces sp. NPDC022910 (assembly GCF_055561075.1). NCBI lineage: Bacteria > Bacillati > Actinomycetota > Actinomycetes > Kitasatosporales > Streptomycetaceae > Streptomyces > Streptomyces sp. NPDC022910. Next base: position 201,464 of record NZ_JBVHHL010000003.1, on the reverse strand, counting down.
ACTTCCTCGTGGACAAGTGCGGCACCGTCTTCGAGGGCCGCAAGGGCGGTGTCGACCTGCCGGTGCTCGGCGCCCACACCTACGGCTGGAACCGGGAGTCCGCGGGCATCGCGGTGCTCGGTGACTACACCACCACCAGCGCCTCCAACGCCGCACTGGCCTCGGTCGCCCGCCTGGCGGCCTGGAAGCTCGGCCAGTACGGCGCCGACCCCGCCGGGACCACGCAGCTCACCGCGGGCGCCAGCCAGAAGAACTACTTCAGCACCAGCTTCACGGCGGGTAGCAAGTACACCTTCAACCGGATCTCCGGCCACCGCGACGGCTACAACACCCAGTGCCCCGGCAGCTCCCTCTACGCCCAGCTGCCGACCATCCGGACCTGGGCGGCCGGACCGGTGCAGGGTCTGAAGGCCACCTCGGTCGACGGCGCGGGCCTCTCGGGCTCGACGTACTACACCAAGGGCGCCATCACCGTGCACTGGACGGCGACCACGCCGTCCTCGCTCATCAAGAGCTTCCAACTGCTGGTCGACGGCAAGACCGTCGCCACCACCTCGGGCACCGCCACCTCCGCCGGCGCCACCCTGGCCCTGGGCAGCCACACCGTCGCCGTGCGGGCCGTGCACCAGTCCGGCAAGACCGCTACCAGCGCCGCGCTGAGCGTCGTGGCGGAGACGACCGCACCGACCTTCACCACCAGCCCGAAGCTCTCCCTGCGCACCGGCACCGTCAACACGAGCGCCGTTCCGGTCACCCTCAGCTGGAAGGCCACCGACGACAAGGCCCTGCGCTACGTGAAGCTGCTGTCCCCGACCACGGCCACCTTCGGTCCGACTACCACCAGCGCCAGCCGCACCGCCAATTCCGGCACGGCCACCACCTGGTCGATGCGTGCCTACGACTACGCCGGTAACTACCGCACGTCCTCACCGGCGTTCACCCCCATGATCCTTCAGGAGACCTCCGCCGCGAAGTCCGGCAGCTGGACCACTCGCTCCTCCACCAGCTACCTCGGCGGCAAGTCCTACTCCAGCGGTTCGAAGGGCGCCAGCCTCACCTGGACGTTCACCGGCCGCTCCGCAGCCTGGGTGGTTTCTCGCGCCTCCAGTTCCGGCCAGGCATACGTCTACGTCGACGGCACCAAGGTCTCCACCGTTGATCTGAAGTCCTCGACCACCCTCTACCGGCAGGCCACCTGGACCAAGACCTGGTCCAGCAGCGCCAAGCACACCATCAAGATCGTCGTCGTCGGCACCAGCGGCCGTCCCGCCATCACCACCGACGGGCTCGTCTACATCAAGTAACCCTCCACCCGCGGGGCGGAGGCACGCCATACCGACCGGCGCATGCGCCGGTCGCCGCGTCTGCCCCGCAATGCGACGTCGGCGTTCACGATCCGACGTGTCTGCGGCATCACCCGCTCCGCGTCGGCGCACCTCTCTCCAGATTTGGCGCGTCTGCGGCCGGGAGCGGGCGAACCAGACGCCGGTCCGCTGCCTCACAGTGGGAGTGGCAGCCGGGGAAGACAGCTGTCAGGGGCACATTCCCCGCTTGAGGGACGCTTCTTGGGCCTTCTCGTCGGCCATTGCGCTATGAGCCTGAGTGAACCCGAGTGAACATAAGTGAACCTGAGTGAAAGGGACAGCATGAGTCGGCTCCTTTGGGCCGAGGGTGTCAGGACGCAGTATTCGCTGATCTCGATTCGAGACTTCGGTACTGCCGACCACCCCGTGGCGCAGACAGGCGAGGAGGAGGTGATCTACGCGCCCGGCCAGATCTTTGTGGCGACGCGTGCCGATGTCGACGGGGATGTTCGTGTTGAGGTCTGGCTCGGTACACCCGGTCCCGACAGCGGGCGCGGCCTGCTCGATACCGTGATGAACTTCTCGTCGGGAATCATGTGCGTCACCGCTCCCGCCGAGGAAGACGACGAGTCACTTCGGCTGCCTGCGCCCGGGGCGTGGCGTGTGCGTGTCTGCGTGCAGGGCGAGCCTGAGCCGCACACCGTGTCTCTGTTCCTTCAACCCGGAGGGCAAACGGAAATCGGCGAATCGCTTCCCCTGTAGCCGAGACGCTTGCTGCTGCGACAGATCCAGTGGCGCGCCGGTCACCGCTCCTGAGAGTCCTCGGGTGGTAGGGGCTGTTGGGTCCAGATGGTCTTGCCGGTGGGTGTGTAGCGCGTACCCCAGTGCTCGGTCATCTGGGCGATGATGAACAGGCCCCGGCCTCCCTCGTCGTCGCTTGCGGCGTGGCGCAGGTTGGGGGTGGTGTGGCCCGTGTCGGAGACCTCGCAGATCAGGTTCCGGTCGCGGATCAGGCGCACCTGGATGAGGCCGCCGACGTAGCGGATGGCGTTGGTGACCAGTTCGCTGACGATGAGTTCGGTGGTGAAGGCCAGGTCGTCCAGCCCCCAGTCGCGGAGTTGCTTGCTGACGCTCGTGCGGAGGGAGGCGACCGCCGCCGGATCCGCGGCCAGTTCCCACTGGGCGAACTTGTTCCGGTCGAGCAGCCGTGTGCGGGCCAGGAGCAGCGTCGCGTCCTCGTCCACCGGCCCGGGCAGCAGGGTGGCCACGGCCCGGTCGCACAGCTCTTCCAGGGGCTGCCGGTGATCGGCGAGGCTCTGGGCGAGCCGGTCGAGCCCGGCGTCCTGGTCGTCGGCCGCCTGGAGAAGGCCGCCCGTGAAGAAGACGAGCAGACTGCCTGGCGGGAGTGGCAGTTCGGTGCTCTCGTAAGGCGGGCCACCTACTCCCAGCGGCGGACCGGGCGGCAGCTCCGGAAAGTCGACCACGCCCGTGTGCGGATCGACGACCGCCAGCAGCGTCTGCCCCGCCCGTGCCAGGCTGCAGTGTCCCGAGACCGGGTCGTACACCGCGTACAGGCAGGTCACCCCCAGGGCCTCGTCGGCCTGCGGCCTCCCGAGGCCGGGGATGTGGCCTGCGCCGCGCTCGTGCGCTGTCTGCTCGACCAGGTCGTCCAGACGGGACAGCAGTTCGTCCGGGGCCAGGTCCAGCCGGGCCAGGACCCGCACGCCCGTGCGCAGGCGACCCATGGTGGCGGCGGCGCGCAGGCCGTGGCCGAGCACGTCGCCGACGACCAGGCCGCCGCGGGTGCCCGACAGCGGGATGACGTCGAACCAGTCACCGCCCACGCCGGACCCACTGTCGGCCGGCAGGTAGCGGTACGCGGAGTCGAGCGCGGAAAGCGGCGGCAGACGGTGCGGAAGCAGGCTCCGCTGGAGTTTGAGGGCCGCGGTGTGCCCACGGGTGATCACCAGCATCAGCACGAAGCCGAGCAGCAGGGCCCCCAGGCCCACGACCGTGACCCCGCCCGCCGGTCCGATCAGAGGCAGGTCGACGGTGGTCGCGCCGTAACCGGGGTCGGCGTAGACGAAGGTGGCGTAGACGAAGAGACAGAGCATTGTCAGCCCGCCCAGCCCCGGCAACACCCCCCTGTACACCAGGTCCCTGACGCTGTGGGTGAGGACCTTGCGGTGGTACCAGAGGCACGCGAAGCCGGTCAGGCCGTAGTAGAACGTGATCGCGAGGCCGACCGAGCTCACCGAGTCGGCCAGGATGTCCCGGCTGAACGAGGTCAGAAGGACCAGGACGACGATCGAGACCGTTCCCATGCCGATCGTCGACCAGGTCGGGGTGAGGAACCTGCGGTGGACCCGGGCGAACCGGGAGGGCATGGCCTTGTGGACCGCCATGGAGAAGACGGTCCGGGCCAGGGGCAGGATGGTCGTCTGCGTGGAGGCCAACGCCGAGGTGAGCACCATCAGGATCAGCAGTCTGGACAGGAACAGCCCCGGGCCGTCGCTGCCGAAGACAGCGTTTCCCAGCCCGGAGAGTACATCGCCCGCATGGCCGAGGTTGCCCAGCCCGATGCCCGAGGTGCCGACCCCGGCGAACGCCTGCGCCGACGTGGACACCAGTCCGTAGGTGATCAGGAGCAGCACGGTGGAGGCGACCGCGGCGCGCCCTGGGATGCGCGTGCTGTCGGCGGTCTCCTCGTTGACCGAGACGGAGGTGTCCCAGCCCCAGTAGATGAAGACCGCGGCGAGGAGGCCGGAGGTCAAGGCCTTCACCGAGGACACCTCGAAGGGGTTGAACCATGATGCGGACACGTGCACTGCCGTGGGAGGGGGACCGGTGTAGACCCTGACCAGGGCGGTGACGGCCAGCAGGAGCAGTACCGCGACCTCCAGGCACAGCAGCCAGCGCTGGACGGCGGCCGAGACTTCGATGCCGATGTAGCAGATCGCGGTCATCACGGCGATCCAGCCGACGCCCGCCACGGTGGTCCACAGCCGGTTCGCCGCCAGCCCGTCGTAGCCCAGCAACTGGAAACCGTAGATGCCGGCGATCTCGGCGAGGTTCGTCATGACGAGGATGTCGGCGACGATGAGGCCCCAGCCGCCCATCCAGCCGGTGCGCGGACCGAAGGCGCGGGTTGCCCACGTGAAGGTGGTCCCGCAGTCGGCGTTGCTCGCGTTGAGCTCCCGGTAGGAGTACGCGATCAGCAGCATCGGGACGAACGCCAGCATGGTGACGATCGGGGCCTGCAGCCCGACGGCCGCCACGATGAGGCCGAGCGTGGCGGCGAGGCTGTAAGCCGGGGCTGTGGAGGCCAGACCGATGACCACCGACGAGAACATGCCCAGGGCGCACTTCTTGAGCCCTTTCCGGCCGGCCCCCGTGCCGGGAGCGGGGCGGCCGGCGGGCACGGTACCGCCAAAGAGCCTCACGCCTGATTCCAACTCCGGGCCGCGCCCGTCCGCAACACCACCCGACCGCCGGGCAGCCGGGCGTCGTACGACCTGGCCGCACGGACGTCCGCCGTCGTCACCGCCCCCGGGCCCCCTGCCCGGGGCACCGCATCGCCGGGCAGGGGGCCGGGCCCGGCGAATCCGGCCACGCGTTCGTGCATGGGGGATGGTCCCTCCTGCCGTGACTGCTCCCTGTACATCAGGACGAGTCGGGTGTGCGGCACCGCCACCCACCTTGCGCCTTGTGCGGGAAATTCACAACAAGTGCGTCTTTCCGCCGTCCTGGCACTATGGATCTACTTTTGGGTCACCCCAGATCCAGACCCCGGCCGGGTGACGGCGCCGCCCCGGGGCCTGCCCGGGGCGGCCAGGGTCTCCGCTGTCCTTCCGGGTTCCGCAGGCGGACGATACGCAGTAGCAGGTATCACGGCGCTGTCGGACGAGGCGCCCGCGTTCATGAGGAGAGGCTGATGGTCATGCTCTGGGCATCATGGACGACGACGGGGGTGTTCGCCGGGCGGGGAGGTGCCCGTACCGACGAGGCCGGGATCATGACCGGCGACCTGACCGTGCACACCACCTGGGACGGCAGTCAGGCCGATGTTGCGGTCCAGTACAGCGGCGGCTCGCAGTGGTTCACCCTCGCCGGAAGTCCGGTGCCGTGCCTCTCCGAGGAGGACAGCCGCCACCTGCACCAGGAGGTGGTGGAAGCCGTGAGGGCCGGCGGCGGCGCCACCGTTCCGCGCCACCACGAGCAGGGGGGACGGCCCTGATCGCCGTCGGCAGACGGCCCGGAATCGCTGAGGCAGGTGTGTGATGCGGCGGGAGAACCCGATCCGGCGCGGCGGTCACCGCAGCGTTCCGCACACCGCGGACCTGCGGGTCGAGGCCTGGGGCACGACCCGTGAGGAGTGCCTGGCCCAGGCCGTTCGGGGTGTCTGTGAGTCGTTCCTGGACCTGACGGGGGCCGCCGGTGTCCGCACCCGGGACGTGCTGGTGCGGGCCGAGAGCGACGAGGACCTGCTGGTGACCCTGCTGGAGGAGGTCGTGTACCGGCTCGACACCGAGGGCGAGGTCCCGGTCGACGTGGAGCTGAGCCCGGCCGAGGGGGGTCTGCGCGCCGGGCTGCGCATGGCCGACGCCGACTCGCTCCCGGTGACGGGCGCCGTACCCAAGGCGGTCACCCTGCATGAGCTGGACATCGCCGCCGGGCCCCATGGCTGGACCTGTTCAGTGACGCTCGACGTCTGAGTGAGGTCCGGGGGACGTCAGAGCGATGGCTGAGCGACGGCAGAGCGACAACGGTACGAGATCGGCGCGAGGTCGCAGCCGGCGTCCGAGCCCGGCCGGGGCCGCATTCCTCTGCCTGCCCGCGAGGTCCTCGGCCCACCCGAGCGGCGGCGCGGCTGCCGACCGGTTTCCCGCGCAATACCATGGACGTCAGAGGACAGGGACGAAGAGAAGCAGTTGCATGCGACGCCTTCGGCCCCTGCGGCACGGGCCACAGGCCACCACCGGCAGGCGCCGCCCGCATGCTCGTCGACTTCTCCGTCCCCGGCCGTCGCGGTGTCGAACACCGCCCGCGCCAAGGCGCCGCATCCCGTGAAGTGCATGGACGCCACCGGCAGACCGGAAGGGAAGATTCATGTCCGTCACACACCCGCCCGACTTCGAGCGCACCATCCACACGGCGAACATCTGGCTGAAATCGGTGTCCGAGGCGCTGGGAACCGAGGACCGCCACCTGGCCCACCGGGTACTGCGCACCTGGTTGCACACGCTCCGGGACCGGCTCACCGTCGATGTGGCCGCCCACTTCGCCGCGCAGCTCCCCGAGTTGATGCGAGGTGCCTACTACGACGGCTGGGATCCCAGCATCGTGCCGATCAAGTACGACCGCGAGGGCTATGTGAACCGCTTCTCGCACGAGGCCAAGATCACCCCCGAGGAAGTCCCCCGCGTTGCCGCCGCGGTCACCATCGCCGTACGCGACCACGTCTCGCCCGGAACACTGGAGTCGGCGCTGGAACAGGTCCCGCACGACATCCGGGAGCTCCTCCTCCAGCTGGCCTGACGGCGCCGGAGCCGGGGCGCGGGCGGGCGGCACCCCGGCGACGGGACGAAGGCCGGCCGACGGACGTGACCGGAATGGACATCACGCTGGTGCCGGAGGGCCCGTTCCGGTTCCGCATGGACCGGTGCGACCCGATGCGCGTGCCCGGGGTTGTCTTCGCGACGCGGGAACTGCTGCCCCAGACGGCCGGGGACAAGGCGCTCGAGCAGGTCGCGAACGTCGCGACGCTGCCCGGTATCGTCCGTGCCTCGTTCGCCATGCCCGATGTGCACTGGGGATACGGCTTCCCGATCGGCGGCGTCGCCGCCACGGACATCGACGCCGGCGGGGTCGTCTCGCCCGGCGGCGTCGGATTCGACATCTCCTGCGGTGTGCGGCTGCTCGCCGCCGGTATCGACCGAGAACCCCTGGGCCCGAGGATGCGCAGGCTGATGGACGTCCTCGGTGACACGGTTCCGCGCGGCGTGGGGCGTGGCGGTCTGTGGAAGCTGTCCGGCCGCGCGCAGATGGAGGAACTCCTGGTCGCCGGTGCCGGATACGCGGTGGAGCAGGGGCACGGCGTGCCGCGTGACCTGGAGCGCTGCGAGGACCGCGGGGCGCTGGCGGAGGCCGATCCGTCGCAGGTCGGGCAGCGGGCCGTGGCCCGGGGGCTCCAGCAGGTGGGCAGCCTGGGCTCGGGCAACCACTTCCTGGAGGTACAGGCCGTGGACCGGGTGTACGACGCCGACACCGCGGCGGCCTTCGGTCTGCACGTCGGCCAGGTGTGCGTCATGATCCACTGTGGCTCGCGCGGCCTGGGGCATCAGGTGTGCAGCGACCACGTCCGTGTCATGGACCAGTCCCTGCGCGCGTTCGGCATCCACGTCCCGGACCGACAGCTGGCCTGCGCGCCCGTCGTCTCCACACCGGGCCGTGCCTACCTCGGGGCGATGGCGGCCGCCGCCAACTACGGCCGCGCCAACCGGCAGTTGCTCACACAGGCCGCGCGTCGCGCCTTCACCACCGCTGCCGAGACGGGACTCGACCTGGTCTACGACGTCTCCCACAACACCGCCAAGATCGAGACCCATGAGGTGGACGGCACACCGCGCCGGCTGTGCGTCCACCGCAAGGGCGCCACCCTTGCGCTCCCGCCCGGCCACCCCGACCTGCCCGAGGACCTCGCGGCCTTCGGGCACCCCGTACTGGTTCCCGGCACGATGGGTACGGCCTCGTACGTGATGGTCGGCGCCGTCGGCAACGACGCGTTCTCGTCCGCCGCCCACGGCGCGGGGCGCGTGTGGAGTCGTCATCAGGCGCTGCGCCGGGTCCGTGGCGAGCAACTGCGTGACGAGCTGGAGTCCCAGGGCATCTCCGTCCGGCCCTCTTCGTGGCGCGGGCTCGCCGAAGAGGCCCCCGAGGCCTACAAGGACGTCGACGTGGTCGTCCTTGCCGCCGAGGGGGCGGGACTGGCCCGACTCGTGGTGCGCCTGGTGCCGCTCGGCGTCGTCAAGGGTTAGCCACGGAGGTGCGCAGGTCCCGCGCCGGCCTCAGGCGCCGGACGGTCCGCCGCCGGCCAGCCCCGTCTTCAGGCCGGCACCGCACAGCGGTACCACCGCGCTGCGTTCCCCCAGCACCCCCTCGCGTACCGCCGCCCAGCTCACCACCCCGGTCGACTCCACGTACAGGCCCCGGGAGGCGAGGTCCCGTTGGGCGTGGCGGATCTGATCCTCCGTCACGGTGAGGAACCTGCCGCCCGACTCGCGGACCGCGCGCAGGATCTGGCGGGCCCGGGGCGGCCTGGGGATCGCGATGCCCTCGGCGAACGTGGGGGCAGTGTTGGTGGCGTCCGCCAGGTCGTCGGCGCTCTCCTCCCACGCGCGCGCCAGCGGCGCGACCGCCGCCGCCTGCACGGCGTACAGCGCCGGGCGGCGCTCGATCAGCCCTGTCGTGTACAGCTCGGCGACGGCCAGGGCCGTGCCGAGCAGCAGCGTGCCGTTGCCGACGGGCAGGACGAGTACGTCCGGGAGCCGGCCGCCGAGGTCCTCCCACAGTTCGTGGGCGTACGTCTTCGTGCCGTGCAGGAAGTACGGGTTGAAGACGTGCGACGCGTAGAACACCTCCGGGGCGTCCGCCGCCTCGCGTGCCGCCCGCGCCGCCGCCTCGCGGTCGCCGTCGACCACATGCACCCGTGCCCCGTGCGCCCCGATCTGCTCCAGCTTCTTGGGCGAGGTTCCCTCGGGGACGTACACCGTGCACGGCAGTGCGGCGCGGGCGCAGTACGCGGCGATCGCCGTGCCCGCGTTGCCGCTGCTGTCGGCGACCACCTGCCGCGGCCGCAACCGCAGCGCCAGCTCGGCCAGCAGCACCGCGCCCCGGTCCTTGAAGGACAGTGTCGGCATCAGGAAGTCCAGCTTGGCCGAGATGCCGTCCGTCAGCTCCACGACCGGCGTACGGCCCTCTCCGAGGCTGATCGAGGGGGCCGCCAGCGGCAGCGTCTCCGCGTACCGCCACAGTGAGTTCACCCGTCCACCGAGGGACTTGAGCGGAGCGGGGGTCGGCGCGAAGTCCAGGTCCAGTGGGCCGCGACAGACGGGGCAGCACCAGGCGAGCGACCCGGCGGAGACGCGCGTGCCGTCCACCGGGCAGTAACAGTCCGGCAAAGGTGTCATACGAGCAGGGTAGTTGTCCGGTTAGTGGAAATATTTTTGGTTTTGCGCGTGGCGTCTGCCCTGTGCCCGGGTTCATCGAGCACCTCGCATTCCGCCCCCACATCCGCCGCCCCTACCATGCGCCTCGTACATCAGTTCTGCGCACTCCGGACGAGGAGCCACGGTACCCGTGTCCATACCCCCGCCCCCCGGGCCCCAGCAGCCCGGGGGTCCCTACGCGCAGGGTCCCCATCAGCAGCCGTACGGCAACGGGTTTCCCTACCAGCCATGGGGACAGGGGTACTCCCCGTACAACCGCCCGGCTCCGGTCAACGGGCTTGCGGTCACCGCGCTCGTGCTCGGCATTCTGTGCTTCCTGCCCGGCGTCGGGCTGGTCCTCGGTCTGATCGCGCTCGCGCAGATCAAGCGGCGCGGTGAGCGCGGCCGGGGCCTTGCGATCGGCGGCATCGTGATGTCCTCGATCGGGCTCGCGCTGTTGGTCCTCGCCTTCGCCACAGGCGGCGCGCACGAGTTCTGGGAAGGTTTCAAGGACGGGGCGCGTGACGCGCGCGGCAACGGTGTGACCTTCTCCGTGAAGAAGGGGGAGTGCTTCAACACACCGGGAGATTCCCTCGAGGGCGAAGCCTACGACGTCGACAAGGTGCCCTGCTCCGGCGAACACCAGGCCGAGGTCTTCGCCAACTTCACGCTGCCGGAAGGCGGTTACCCCGGCGACGCCACGATCGGCAAGAAGGCCGACGACAAGTGCTACGCGCTCCAGTCGGCGTACGCCATGGACTCCTGGGCGATCCCCGACGACGTCGACGTCTACTACTTCACCCCCACCCGCGAGAGCTGGGCCTACGGCGACCGCGAGGTCACCTGCATGTTCGGCAACACCGACGAGAAGGCCACCCTCACCGGCGTCCTCCGCCGCGACGCCACGACCCTCTCCGGCGACCAGGTCGCCTATCTGCGGGCGGACGGCGTCCTGTACGGGGCGCTGGACACCGCGCCTGATGCCGAGTACGTCGAGGACGACCTGCCGGGCCACAAGAAGTGGGCGGCGCGGGTCGTCGCGGCGCTGGCCGACCAGACCCGACAGCTGCGCGCCCACACGTGGCAGGGCGGAGCGGGGCAGCCCGTCGCCGGCCAGGCAAGGGCCCTGGACCAGGCCCGCGAGGAATGGCGGAAGGCCGCGGACGCGGCCGACGCCGACACCTTCTACACCCACTACGACCGGGGCAGCGCACTTCTGGAAGGTCGCGCGGCGGTCACCGCCCGCGAGGCTCTGGGCCTTGCCACGACTCCCCCGTCGCGCGACACGGGCGACAGCGGGGACGGCGGCGGGGGTACGGACGGCGGAAAGCAGGTGTGACGGCGGCTACAGCGGGGAGAAACTGCCTGCGTGAAGCCCTCGGCCGAGCCGAGTCATCACATCGAGTGATTCCTTGGCCCGTGCTTGCATAGCACAACCCACGGTTGCCAGGCTGTTGCTGTCTGTACAAACTGATGGGAGCGGCCAGTGACTTTCGGTGAGCAGCCGGCGTATCTGCGTGTTGCGGGTGATCTCCGCAAGAAGATCGTCGACGGTCTGCTGCCACCGCACACCCGCCTCCCGTCCCAGGCCCGCATCCGCGAGGAGTACGGCGTCTCGGACACGGTCGCCCTGGAGGCGCGCAAGGTGCTGATGGCCGAGGGGCTCGTCGAGGGCCGCTCCGGGTCGGGCACCTACGTCCGGGAGCGGCCGGTGCCGCGCCGGGTGGCCCGCTCCGGGTTCCGGCCGCAGACCGGCGCCACCCCGTTCCGCCAGGAGCAGGCGGACGCCTCGGCGCGGGGCACCTGGGAGTCGCACAGCCGGCAGACGGAGGCGAGCGGAGCCATCGCCGAGCGGCTCGCCATCCCGCCGGGCGCCCGCGTGATGTGCACGAAGTACGTGTTCCGCGACGCGGGCGAGGCGATGATGCTCTCCACGTCGTGGGAGCCGCTCGCCGTGACCGGCCGCACCCCTGTGATGCTGCCCGAGGAGGGGCCGCTCGGTGGCATGGGCGTCGTCGAACGCATGGCGGCCATCGACGTGATCGTGGACAACGTCACGGAGGAGGTCGGCGCCCGCCCCGGCCTCGCGGAGGAACTGCTGGCGCTGGGCGGTGTCCCCGGTCATGTGGTGCTGGTCATCCAGCGGACGTACTACGCCTCGGGTCGCCCGGTGGAGACGGCGGACGTCGTGGTGCCGGCGGACCGTTACCGGGTGGCGTACCACCTGCCGGTGAAATAGCGGCGTACCACCGCTCCCCAAGTTCCCCCGACCCTCACCGAATCGGACATTTCGTCCGCCAGGCGGCATGAGCTCCGCCGCGGTTGCAATCCGGCCGTTCTCCCGGTGGCCATCCGCGTGCGCTCCCCGCCGCTTCGGGTGCAGCGGGGGCGTACTGGACGGCGCGTCCGACGGCGTGCGCCCCTCCCGGCATGGCTGGTTGCGTACCTCTTTGTGAAAAGCCGTGTTCGCTGCGTAAAGGTAAGGCGTAGGCTCGGGCATATGCTCAGTGCGGTTTCCTTGGTGGGCGGGGCGGGGCGGGGCGAGAGCCGGGGACGGGAAGTGGAGGGGCGCGATGAACGACAGCACAGTCACTCTCCCCTGGCTCGTCGTACGGCAGGACGACAACGGCAACCGCTACCGCGTGGGCAGGTACGCGACCCGCGCCGAGGCGCAGAAGATCGTGGACAGCCTCGACGACCGCGGCCACAAACAGCTCTACTGGGTCGAGCGCATCGGGCAGAACGGAGGGAAGTGAGGGGTCCGGCCTCAGGTGTGTGATCCTTCGCGCGCTCCCGTAGGCTCCGGCGCATGACGTGCCCCATCGTGGTGGTGGGAGCCGCCCTGGTGACCGGCGGCCGCCTCCTTGCCGCCCGCCGCAGCGCGCCGGCCGAGCTCGCCGGACGCTGGGAGCTGCCCGGCGGCAAGGTCGAACCCGGCGAGACCCCCGAGCACGCCCTGGTGCGCGAGCTGCGCGAGGAACTGGGCGTCACGGCGGAGCCCGTGGAGCGCGTACCGGGGGAGTGGCCCCTGAAGCCGGGATACGTCCTGCGTGTCTGGACCGCGCGCCTCCTGGAAGGTGCCCCCGAGCCCCTCGAGGACCACGACGAGCTGTGCTGGCTCACCCCCGACGAGCTCTGGGACGTGGACTGGCTCGACCAGGACGTGGCGGCGGTCAAGGCGGTCCTGACCGTCTGGAAGCGGTGCTGACCATCTCCCAGGGCGTGGTGTGCGAAGTCGTGCCGAACGCGCCGAATACATGGAGTCGGTGAAAGCTGTGGCCTTGTTGTGTGCGGGCTTCCGACGTGTGCAGGCCTGAATTCGTGGTTCCGACGTGCACGAAAGCCGTGCTGGGAACCCTGGCACACCGGTTTCCGGGCGAGTAAGAGCTGAGGCTGCCGGGGTGTGTGATGCTCCAGGGGCTGGCGCCCCATACGCCGCTCGTGCCACAGTGCGCCCTAGTGCGCGGTAAGGCGCTGGTGATATCGGGTATGTGCCCATTAACCCCACGAAACCGGATGAGGGTGGGCTTCTGGGCCCTGGGAAGTGATCGGCGTGCTCGACAGCCATGGCGAAAGCGCCGAGTGGACGTTCCCTGCTGACCCCAGTGCGGTACGGACAGCTCGCGCCGTAGTCCGTGGCAAGCTGCGCACCTGGGGGCTCGACGAGCTCGGGGACGTCACCGCGTTGCTGGTCAGCGAGCTGGTGACCAATGCGCTGCGGCACGCCGCGGGACCCATCGGAGTGCGTCTGACACACACCGGCGGTGCTGCCCCCTGTCTCCTCGTCGAGGTCTCCGACCCGCTCCCCGAACCGCCGCGCAAGCGCACCGCCCACCATGACGACGAGGACGGCCGCGGACTCCAGTTGGTCGCGCACTCCTCGCGCCGCTGGGGCACCCGGCCGGCGAACTCCGGCAAGACGGTCTGGTTCGAGCTCGCGGTTCCCGGCTGAGCACGGCCCACGGTCCACGGTGGAGCCTCTGGTGCGGCGCGCGGCTGACCGGACGCGCACGCGGACCGACGAGATCAGGCCACGGAGCAGGACGGAAGTCTTGGGTTCGAGGGGGCACCACCTGGTTAGAAGACTGGGAGTATGGCGCGGCCGGTCCTAAAGCCATCGGGACCGTGCTGTGATCGTGAACACCGTGTTGTGCGGCGCCGTAGTGCTGGATACTGCGGGCAGCCGCCCCCGGTGACCGGTGCCGGACGCGGTGAGCTGGAGGGGACGGTTCGCGTGAGCGAGATACCAGCGAAGGCCACGGAGTCCGAGGACCCGTCGGACGGCGCGAGGGGTGAGGCCACGGTCGATTCCGCCGCGGCCGCCGCACCGCGTGACACGACGAGCGGCACCATGTGGCAGAGCAGTCCGCCCGGCTCCATCTACGACTACATCAAGGTCGCCTCGTTCTCCATCGGCCCCGACGGGCACGTCGACCAGTGGAGCCTGCGGGCCGAGCACCTCTTCGGCATTCCCGCCGAGCGGGCCGTCGGCATGGACCCCATCGAGGCGTTCATCACCCCTCAGCTGCGCGAGCGCGGCCAGCGCAAGATGGCGGAGATCCTCGACGGCCGGGAGTGGACCGGGGTCATCCCCTTCCGGACGCCCGACGGGTACGGGACCGAGGGGCTTGCCGAGGTCTATGTGATGCCCACCACGACGGAGGACGGCGAACGGGCCGCCGTGTGCATCATCGTGGACGTCCGCACGCTCCGCAGCATCGAGACCGACCTCGCTGCCTCGCAGTCGATTTTCGGTCAATCTCCTTTCGGGTTCCTGCTGATCGACTCCGAGCTGCGGGTACGGCGTGCCAACCAGCGGTTCGCGTCCACGTTCGGCGGCACACCCGACGACCACCGCGGCAACTCCGTCCACGACTATCTGCAGTCCCCGGAGGCCGAGCGCGTCGCCGCGACGCTGCAGCGCGTCCTGGAGACCGGCGAGTCGATCACGGACATGAACGTCACGGGCTTCATCCCCGGCTCCGACGAACGCAAGCACTGGTCCGTCAACCTCTACCGCGTGCACAGCGGCAGCGGCCGCCCCATCGGCATCGCCTGGCTTGGAACCGACATCACCGCTCGCCGTGCCGCCGCCCGTGAGGCCGCCGCCGCCCGCCGCAACCTCGCTCTCCTGAACGAGGCCGGCGCCCGCATCGGCAACTCCCTCGACTTGGAGACCACGGCGCGCGAACTCCTCGACGTGGTCGTCCCCGGCTTCTGCGACCTCGCCACCGTCGACCTCTACCAGGGGCTCCTGGTCGGCGACGAGACCCCGCCGGGCCTGGCCGACGGCAGCGCCGAGCTGCGCCGCGTCGCGTTCTCCAGTGCCGTCTCGGACGTGCCCTTCGTCGGCGGGCCCGAGCCCGTCGACGTCGGTGCCGTCCATCACTACGCCTTCAACTCGCCCTGCGCGGACGCCCTGCGCACCGCCCGCCCCCGGCACATCCCCGCGGAGGACGGCGGCCTGATCCAGTCCACGCTCGCCGTCCCCATGGTCGCGCACGACACCGTGGTCGGCCTCGCCCAGTTCTCCCGGACGAAGGGCAGCGAGCCGTTCGGGGAACGCGACCGTGCGCTCGGGGTGGAACTCGCCGCGCGCGCCGCGGTCTGCATCGACAACGCGCGCCTGTACCGCCGCGAGCACGAACGGGCGTTGATACTGCAGCGGTCCCTGCTGCCTCCGGGCGACCCGGAGGCCTCCGGCCTGGACATCGCCTGCCGCTATCTGCCGGGCAACGCGGCCACCGGTCGGCCGAGCGAGGTCGGCGGCGACTGGTTCGACGTCATCGAACTCCCCGGCCACCGTACGGCGTTGGTCGTCGGCGACGTCATGGGGCGCGGGCTGCGCGCCGCCGTCGCCATGGGCGAACTCCGCACGGCGGTACGGACCTTGGCGCAGCTCGACCTCGAACCGGCCGAAGTCCTCGCGCAGCTGGACGAGATCGCGCGCGGTCTGGGCGCCCCCGGTGGTGTCCAGCAGGCCACCCGCGCCGCCCGCCGCCCGCGCGAGGCGGACCTGTCCGAGGTCTACCTCGCGACCTGCGTGTACGCGGTCTACGACTCGGTGACGCGCCGCTGCACCTTCGCCAACGCGGGCCATCTGCCCCCGGTGCTGGTCGAACCGGGGGAGCCCGCGCTGATGCTGGACGTGCCGCCGGGTATGCCGCTGGGCGTGGGCGGCGAGCCGTTCGAGGAGGTGGAGGTCGAACTGCCGGAGGGCGCGCTGCTCGCGCTCTACACGGACGGCCTCGTCGAATCCCGCGACCACCCGCTGGACGAGGGGCTGCAGGCCTTCGTGGGAGCGCTGACGGACCCCACCCGCCCGCTGGAGGACGTCTGCGACCACGTCCTGAACACCCTCGACAGCCATCACGGCGAGGACGACATCGCGTTGTTGATGGCGCGTGTGCAGGGGCTGCCGGCCGAGTCCGTCGGCGACTGGACACTGCCGCGTGAGCCGCGCAGTGTGGGGCGGGCCCGGGAGTACGCGCGCGGCCAGCTGCTCGCATGGGATCTGGAGCCGCTGGTGGACACGACGGAGCTGCTGGTCAGCGAGCTGGTCACCAACGCCCTGCGGTACGGCGAGGGCGACATCAGACTGCGGCTGCTGCTCGACCGGACGCTCGTCTGCGAGGTGTGGGACGCGGGACTGGTCCAGCCGCGCCGCCGCCGCGCCCGGGACACCGACGAGGGGGGCCGCGGCCTGCAACTGGTCGGCCTGCTCTCCGCGGCCTGGGGCTCCCGTCGCACGCCGCGCGGGAAGACGGTGTGGTTCGAACTCCCGCTGCCGGACGGCGAGACCGGGCTCACGGATCCGGCGGAGGCGTTGCTGAGCCTGTTCTGAGCGCGTGTGTTGCGGTGAACAGGACCGGCCGCGGGAAAGGTACTTCACCTCGCCCGCGCTGTCGATGCGGCACGGCACGGGATCTCCGCAGCCGTTTTGACCCCGGCCACCGGTGAACGCGCTCCCGTGCCCGTCACGTGTCCTACTCGCCCACCCAGGACCGCCGCAGGGGCGCCCGCGGAATGTCTCCTTGTGCCAGGTGAGGGCGTCGACGAGGGCCGCGGTGAACTGCTCCGCCTCCCGGCGCAGACAGCGGTGGAAGAGTGCGAGCGGCGGATACAGGATCTTCAGCATCAGCTCCTCGGGGGTCGTGCCGTCGATGGCGGTGACCAGGGTGTCCCAGGTCGTCCGTCGCCCGAACCAGAAGGTCTGCAGGGTCGCCACCCAGCCGTAGACGTACTCGTCGAACTCCGGGCCGGATTCGCGCAGGGTGGATGCGGGCACCTGGGCCAGTCGGTCGACCGCTGCGCCGCCTCGGAGCCCAGCAGGCAGTGCGACTTCGCCACGGTGAGCGTGGTGCGCAGGGCGTCGCCCACCGTGGGTGGCGACCAGCAGGCGTCGCCGAGCCTGTTCTAGGGAGCTTCAGGGCCTTCTGGGGGCGGGCTCTCCGGCTGCGTCGGCCGGAACAGCTCACCGCAGTCTCTCCGCCCCCGCGTGCCCGGTCCGCCGTAGCTCGCGGGGCCGCCGTCGCCCGGGTGGCCCGGGCGGTCGCCTCGCCGGTGAGGGGCGTCGAGCAGGATGCCGCCGAGTACGGCGCCTCCCGTCCAGATGCCCTCGCCGTACGGCGTCCCGTATGCCCGTACGTCCCTCTCCGCGAGCTGCCCGGCCTGCCGGGCGAGCGTGTCGGCCTCGCGGGCGTCGGCGAGAGCGTCGGCGGGCGCCGGAACAGGCGGTGCGTCCGTGTTCTCCGCCTCGCGCAGCCGCCGCTGCGCCTCCGCGAGGCGTGTCCTCGCCTCGCAGCCGACAGCTCCGCGATGCGTCGTCACATAGTCCGAGGCGGCACGGACGGTGCTGTGGGCGATGAGAAGGGCCCGCTCAAGCCGCCCGAGGGCGCGCCCCCCGTCCGGCACGCGGCGCAAGGCCCGGTCCAGACCCGCCGCCACCTGTTCGGTCCGACGCAGCGCACCGACGGGGTCGTACTTGCCCCGATCGCCCCGCTCACCGCCGGTGGTTCCGCCGCCCATCTCCCCGCGTACCGCAGCCACCACCGACTCCCCGTAGGCGATGCGGCCCCCCAGATCCGCCCGGGCGGTCTCGGCACCCAGTCGCTCGCGGGCCTCCGCGAGGTCGGTTTCCGTGGCGGCCAGAGCGGTGGGCAGTTCCGCTGTCGCGGTGGCCAGGTCCGACGCGAGCCGGGCCATGCCGTCCAGCAGCAAGGCCGTCTGGTCGACGGCGGCCTCGGCCGCGCGCAGATGCACCACCGCGTCCCCCGTCTCCTCACGGTCCAGGGCCTGGCGTGCCCCGTTGAGACAGGTCGTCGCGAAGACCAGCCGGTCCTTGGCCTGTTCGTCGCGTCCCGTCACCGGCAGATACGCGGACAGGGCGTACCGCTCGCGCAGGCCGGCGAGCGTACCGTCCGCATCCGCGACCCGCGCCGCCAGCTCCCGGAACCGTGCCTCCGCATACCCCAGCGCCTCCCGTGCGGTCCGCTCCAGCGCCCGTATCTGGTCGAACCCCGCGGCCTCCGCGTCCAGCCGCCTCCCGGCCGCCCCGCATCGCGCGACGATCTCCTCCAACAGCAGCCGCGCCGCGCCCTCTCCGTCGTCGAGCCGCTGCCGAACCCGGAAAGCCTCGGCGAGTTCCGCCGCCGCGAACTCCACAGCCTGTGCGGGCAGCCGAACCGCTTCCTGCCCGAACTGTGCGGCGGCATGGCCGAGTTCCTCCCGGCTGGTGCGCACGCAGTCGTCGGTCTCGACGAGCGAACGCCGGGCGCGGCGGTCGAGTTCGTCCAGTGGTACGACCGTGGGCGCGGCACCGCCGGGTGTCGTACGCGTCGCGGTGCGCAGTCTGCGGCGGACCGCCGCGTACGCCGCCACGGCCACGGCGGCGACCCCGGCGATCAGCGGCAGCACCAGGTCCCCGGTGGAGGTCTGGTTCTGCGCGGCCCCGGCCACCCCCACCGCGACCACCAGCACCACCCCACCCACGACAGGCACCTTCCGCACGGCACGGTCCGCGGCGGCCCGGCGCGGCCTGCGTCGACGGTGGGTCGGCGTCACATTTCGGAGCGTATGGCCGTTGACGCGACACCGCGAGCGGGGTGCACCCGATACGGCGGGCCTCCCGCCGATTCACAGGGGGTGGATCTGGTCGGCCGACCGCGGGTGGTGCCATGATCAGGGGCGACAGACAACGGGGGGTTCGATGCACGAGTTCGTCACGGTCACCCTGGCGGTGCTCCTGGTGCTCTACGCCGTCGCGGGCATCCTCGCCATCACGACCGGCTGGGTCCTTCCATGGCAGCAGGGGCGCATCCCACGGCCGCGGCTTTGGGGCTCCGGAGCCCTGTTCTTCTGTGCCGGCGTGACGCTGTTCCAGTACGGCTCGACCGTGCGCGGCACGACCGCCATCGACGTCGTCTACGCCTGTGGCATGGTCCTGTTCCTCTCCGGCGCGGTGCTGCAGCTCCTCGGACAGCGCGTCGGCCGTATGCCGTCCGCATGACGGGCCCCCGGACACCTCTCGGCCGCGACCATCTTGCCCCCCTGGTCCGCGCGGCACTGGGTCCCACGCGCCGCCTGGACACCGTCGCCCGCCTGCGCGGCGGCAGCAAGAAGGGCGTCTACCGCCTCGCCCTCGACGACGGCTCCACCGCGATCGCCTACGTCTGGTCACCGGACGAGGACTACTGGGACGAGCCGGCCGCCGACCGCCGCGACCCCTTCTCGCACGCCTCGGGCCTCGACCTGTTCACGGCGTCGCACGATCGTCTCACGACCCTCGGCGTCCGCACGCCTCGCCTCCTCCTCGCCGACCCCACCCACACCCACCTTCCGGCGGACGCGGCGGTCGTCGAGGATCTCCCCGGCGGCAGCCTGGAGGAACTGCTGCACCGCGACCCGCGTGCGGCGGCGCACACGCTGGACGAGCTCGCCGCGGCCCTGACGACTCTGCAGGCCCACGAGGCGCCCCGCTTCGGCAAGGTGGCCGTCGTCGACGCCGGCGGCAGCGCCCACGGCACCTCGTGCGAGGCGGTCGTCCGGGACCGGGCGCTGCGCGACATCGAGGAGGCCGCGTCCAGAGAGCCCCCTCTCGCCGCCGTGCGCGGGCATCTCGACGACCGCGTGAACACACTCGCCGCAGCCGTCCGCCCCCGAGCCCGCCACTCCCTCGTCCACGGCGAACTCGGCCCCGACCACATCCTGGTGGACACGGACGGCCGACCGGCGCTGATCGACATCGAGGGCCTGATGTACTTCGACGCCGAATGGGAGCACGTGTTCCTGGAGCTCCGCTTCGGCCCGCGCTACGACACCCTGCGCGGCGACGGCCTCGACGAGGACCGCCTGCGGCTGTACCGGCTCTCGATGCACCTGTCCCTCGTGGCGGGCCCGCTGCGCCTCCTGGAGGGCGACTTCCCGGACCCGGGGCCGATGCGCGCGATCGCCGAGTACAACCTCGGACGGACGCTCACGCTCCTGAAGGACGCCTCCTGATCTTCGATCCCAGCCACACCAGTGGGTCGTACTTGCGGTCGATCGCCCGTTCCTTCAGCGGGATCAGTGCATTGTCCGTGATCTTGATGCCCTCGGGGCACACCTCCGTGCAGCACTTGGTGATGTTGCAGTAGCCGAGGCCGTGTTCGTCCTGGGCCGTGCGCTTTCGGTCCAGGCCCGTCTCCTGAGCTGCGTCCAGCGGGTGCATGTCCAGCTCCGCGACCCGCATCAGGAAGCGCGGGCCCGCGAAAGCCTGCTTGTTCTCCTCATGGTCGCGCACCACATGGCAGGTGTCCTGGCACAGGAAGCACTCGATGCACTTGCGGAACTCCTGCGAGCGGTCCACGTCCTCCTGCATCATGCGGTACTCGCCGGGGCCGAGGCCGGAGGGCGGTACGAAGGAGGGGACCTCCCTCGCCTTCTGGTAGTTGAACCCCACGTCCGTCACCAGGTCGCGGATCACCGGGAAGGCACGCAGCGGTGTCACCGTGATCGTCTCGTCCCGGTCGAACACCGACATCCGCGTCATGCACATCAGCCGCGGCCGCCCGTTGATCTCCGCCGAGCACGAACCGCACTTGCCGGCCTTGCAGTTCCAGCGCACGGCGAGGTCGGGCGTCTGGGTGGCCTGGAGGCGGTGGATGATGTCCAGCACCACCTCGCCGTCGTTGACCTCGACCTTGAAGTCCTCAAGGCCGCCCCCCTGCACATCGCCCCGCCACACCTTGAAGCGGGCCTCGTAGCTGCTCACTCGTACAGCTCCTCTTCGGCGAGGTACTTGACCAGCTCCTCCTTCTCGAAGAGGGCGAGCAGGTCGGAGCGGATGGGTTCGGTGGTCTCCCGGGACAGGGCGATCTGGCCGCGGACCGGGTCGGTCGCCGCGAGCCCGCCCGTGGGGTCGGTGAGCCGGCACAGCAGGTTGATGCGGCGCCACGTGCGGTCCATCGTCGGAAAGTCCTCGCGGGTGTGGCCGCCGCGCGACTCCGTGCGCTCCAGGGCGGCTCGCGCCACGCACTCGCTGACCAGCAGCATGTTGCGCAGGTCCAGGGCGAGGTGCCAGCCGGGGTTGAACTGCCGGTGCCCCTCGACACCGGCCCGGCGCGCCCGCACCCGCAACTCCGCCAGCTTCTTCAGCGCCAGCTGCATCTCCCCCTCGCGGCGGATGATGCCGACCAGGTCGTTCATGGTCTGCTGGAGTTCCTGGTGGAGGGTGTACGGGTTCTCCGGCGGGCGGCTCCGCTCCTCGACGTCCTCGCCGGGCACCGGGCCCTCGGCCGAGAACGGGCGCAGGGCCTCCGCCGCCGCCGTGTCCACCTGGACGTCGTCCACCGTGGGTCGCTCGGCAAGACCCCTCGCGTACTGGGCCGCGTGCAGACCGGCTCGCCGCCCGAACACCAGCAGGTCGGAGAGCGAGTTGCCGCCCAGCCGGTTGGAGCCGTGCATACCGCCGGCCACCTCACCGGCCGCGTACAGGCCCGTGACCCCGCGGGCCGCGGCCGTGTCCGAGTCGACCGCGATGCCGCCCATCACGTAGTGGCAGGTCGGACCGACCTCCATCGCCTCGGCGGTGATGTCGACGTCCGCCAGCTCCTTGAACTGGTGGTACATCGACGGCAGCCGGCGCCGGATGACCTCGGCGGGCATGCGCGTCGACACGTCCAGGAAGACACCGCCGTGCGGGGAACCGCGGCCCGCCTTCACCTCGGCGTTGATGGCGCGCGCGACCTCGTCACGGGGGAGCAGCTCGGGCGGACGCCGGTTGTTGTCCGGGTCCTCGTACCAGCGGTCGCCCTCCTCCTCCGACTCCGCGTACTTCTCCTTGAAGACATCGGGGATGTAGTCGAACATGAACCGCTTGCCGTCGGAGTTCCTGAGCACTCCGCCGTCGCCGCGCACCGACTCGGTGACGAGGATGCCCTTCACCGACGGCGGCCAGACCATGCCCGTCGGATGGAACTGCACGAACTCCATGTTCAGCAGCGGCGCCCCGGCGAGCAGGGCCAGCGCATGTCCGTCGCCGGTGTACTCCCATGAGTTCGACGTCACCTTGAAGGACTTGCCGATGCCGCCTGTCGCGATCACGACGGCCGGCGCCTCCAGGACGAAGAAGCGCCCGGACTCGCGTTCGTACCCGAAGACTCCCGACACGCGGCCCCCCGCGGCGGAGCCGCTGTCGGGCACACTCTTGAGCACCCGTGTGACGGTGCACTCCTGGAAGACCTTCAGCCGGGACTCGTAGTCCCCTGTCTCCTTTTTGTCCTCCTGCTGGAGTGCCACGATCTTCTGCTGGAGCGTGCGGATGAGCTCGAGGCCCGTACGGTCGCCGACGTGCGCGAGGCGCGGGTACTCGTGGCCGCCGAAGTTGCGCTGCGAGATGCGCCCGTCCTTCGTACGGTCGAAGAGGGCGCCCCACGTCTCCAGCTCCCAGACCCGGTCGGGTGCCTCACGCGCGTGCAGTTCGGCCATCCGCCACTGGTTGAGGAACTTCCCGCCCCGCATGGTGTCGCGGAAGTGCACCTGCCAGTTGTCGTGCGGGTTGGCGTTGCCCATCGCGGCCGCGATGCCGCCCTCGGCCATCACCGTGTGCGCCTTGCCGAACAGCGACTTGCAGATCACCGCCGTACGGGCGCCGCGCTCGCGGGCCTCGATGGCGGCCCTGAGGCCGGCGCCGCCGGCTCCGACCACGACTACGTCCCACTCCTGCCGGTCGACCACGGACATCAGAAGGCCCCATCCATTCAGAAGAAGCGCGGATCGTCGAAGGCGCCCGACGCCACCAGGTACACGTAGAAGTCGGCGAGTGCCACGCTGAACAGCGATGCCCAGGCCAGCTGCATGTGCCGGGCGTTGAGCCTGCTGACGAACTGCCACGCCTTGTAGCGCACGGGATGCTTGGAGAAGTGCTTGAGCCGGCCGGCCACGATGTGCCGGCAGGAGTGGCAGGAGAGGGTGTACGCCCAGATCAGCACGATGTTCACCAGGAAAACCAGGGTGCCTACACCCATGTGGCCCCAGCGGTAGTGCTCGTCGCGGAAGGCGAGCACGGTGTCGTACGTGAGCACGCCGGCCACGAGGAGCGCCGCGTAGAAGAAGTACCGGTGGATGTTCTGCAGGATCAGCGGGAAGCGGGTCTCGCCGGAGTACTTCCGGTGCGGCTCCGCCACAGCGCAGGCCGGGGGCGACAGCCAGAAGCCGCGGTAGTAGGCCTTGCGGTAGTAGTAGCAGGTCAGGCGGAAGCCGAGCGGGAAGATCAGGATGATGATCGCCGGGGAGATGGCCCACCAGCTGCCGAAAAGGTCCGCGTTGGGGCCCGCGTGCATCGTCCGGCACCGCTCCGCGAGACAGGGCGAGTAGAACGGCGAGACATACGGCGCCGCGTAGTAGTACGCGTCGGCGAAGGCGCGCCAGGTCGAGTACACGATGAAGGCCAGCAGCCCCGCGGTGGTGGCGGCCGGGGTCAGCCACCAGCGGTCGGTGCGCAGATGCGGAGCGGCGATCGCGGCGCGCGCACCGGTCCGCACGCCGCCGGGCGCATGAGGTTGTGTGTCGGGGGGTTTCGTGCCAGTGGCCAACGCACCTTCTCCTCTTTTGGGTCTCGGTTCGCCCCCGGGTCAGGGGGCGTGCCGGTCACGGGCGCCGAGACCCTCGTCGTCCGAGTCCGTCCACAGGGTGGTGTCGTACGGAGTGTCGGAAATCGTCACGAGCTCGGGCCGCCGGGACGGGCTGGGGGCCGCGGCCGCCTCGCGCAGCAGGGCCACGCTCTCGCGCAGGTGATCGGCGTCGGTGCGGACGCGGCGTATCTCCAGCCCGCCGCTGCCCATCTGCTGTTCCAGGCGCCCCACCGACCGGTACAGGTCGTCGAGGCACCGTTGTACTGACGTCAGTTCGTCGTGCACGGACATGACGTGACCTCACTTCCACGGGTCCACAGGCCCAGGGTGGCAACGCTCATGCGCCTGCGAGTGTTGCGCGTCACACCAGCCGGTGTGAAGGGACGTGCAGGGATTGGCCGACGCGCGTTGGTGTGTGCGGGCGCAGATTCGATTTCCCCGCCCCTCGGGCCGGTGAGGAGCGGGGGCCGCGGGGCGCGGCGTGCCGGGGTGATTGGGCCACCTGGGTGACCTTGCCGTGCCCCGTCGCCGTGTCGCCGCATGCTATTGAACTCTTTCCTCTTCAGTGGGTCATATATCTGATCAGCTCCAAATACCCCCAAACCGGATCATAACCCTCGCTCATCGGCCGAGCGCCTCCCGGAGGTGGACGTGATGTCCCACGACGACGTCGGACCGCGCGCGGTGATGCGCTCGGTCGCATTCCTCACCGCGGGAGCACTCGCGGTGACCGCGCTCGCCGCCTGCAGCGCCGACGAGGACGAGGGGAGCAAACCGGTCGCCGCGCAGGACATCGCCCCGGCCGCCCGCACGCTCGTCGCCGACGGCGGCTCCCTGCGCTGGGCCGTCGACGGCGTGCCCCCGACCCTGAACACCTTCCAGGCCGACGCAGGCGTCGCGACCACCCGTGTCGCCCAGGCCGTACTGCCCTCGATGTTCCGGCTGGACGCCAACGGCCGCCCCCAGCGCAACCCGGACTACCTGGAGTCCGCCAAGGTGGTGTCGACCGAGCCCAAACAGGTCGTCGTCTACCGCCTCAACCAGCAGGCCGTCTGGAGCGACGGACGGGAGATCGGCGCCGACGACTTCGCCGCCCAGTGGCGTGCCCTCTCCGGCAGGGACAGCGCGTACTGGACCGCCCGCAACGCCGGCTACGACCGCATCGAGAAAGTCGAGCGCGGCGCGAACAACCTCGAGGTCAAGGTCACCTTCAGCAAGCCGTACGCCGATTGGAGGTCCCTCTTCTCGCCGCTGTACCCGAAGGACGTCATGGGTACGCCGAACGGCTTCAACGACGGGGCCAGGAGAACCCTGAAGGCCACCGCCGGCCCGTTCACCCTCCAGAAGGTCGACCAGAAGCAGGGCGAGGTCACCCTCGTCCGCAATCCGCGCTGGTGGGGCCGCCCCACCAAGCTCTCCCAGATCGTGCTCGTGGCCGTCCCGCGCGACAAGCGGACCGCCGCGCTCACCGACAAGAAGGTCGACATGGCCGATCTCGACCCGGAGGAGGCACAGCGGATCACGCTCGCCACCCGGGCCAAGGGCAGCCCGCCCTTGCAAGGGGCCTCCCCCTCGGCCGGGCAGAGCGGCAGGCCGGGTGCGCAGGGCGCCGGGCAGCAGCAGGTGCTGGGCGGCTACGTGATCCGCAAGTCCCTGGAACCCGCCTACACGCAACTCGCCCTGAACGGCTCCAAGGGCCCGCTCGCCGACGAGCGCGTGCGCCGGGCCGTGGCCCGCGCCATCGACCGCAAGGAACTGGCCGGGCTGGTCCTCAACCCGCTGGGGCTGCCCGCCGTGCCGGTCGGCAGCCATCTCGCCCTCTCGGGGCAGGATGCGTACGCCGACAACAGCGGCGCCCTCGGAAACAAGGACACCGCCCAGGCCAAGGCGCTGCTGACCGAGGCGGGCTGGGTACCCGGCGGGCCGGTCAAGGAGGAGAAAAAGAAGAAGACGGCCGGGGCGGAGGGCAAGAAGGCGGGAGGCGACGACGGGACGTACACCTTCGGCCAGGACGACAAGGGATACCCGAAGGACCCGGGGGACCACTCGAAGAAGCAGGAGCACGGTCGACCGGGCGGGGCGCCGGGGGCCTACGCGCCCAAGGGCACGGCCGCTCCGGCCGACGCCGCGGGCGGGGCGCTCGCCAAGGACGGCAAGCCGCTGGTGCTGCGATTCGTGCTGCCGTCGGGGCCGGGCTCCCAGACACTGCGAACCGTCGGCAACCGCATCGCGCGCATGCTGGAGAAGGTCGGTATCCACACGGAGATCACCAAGGTCCCGGACGACAGCTACTTCAAGGACCACGTCGCCTCCGGGGACTACGACCTGGCGCTGTACTCGTGGCCCACGTCCGCGTTCCCCGCGACCGACGCTCGGCCGATCTACGCCAAGCCGGTGCCGGCGGCGGACGGCTCGCTGAGCGTGGAGCAGAACTACACGCGGGTCGGCACCGACCAGGTCGACCAGCTCTTCAACCAAGCGATCGCCACGCTGGACGAGGACGAGGAGCGGGACCTGGTACGCAAGGCCGACGCGCGCATCTGGGCCGCCGCGGGCTCGATTCCCCTTTACCAGCGTCCCCAGCTCACGGCCACCCGCGTGAACCTGGCCAACGCGGGAGCGTTCGGCTTCCAGACGCCTCTTTACGAGGACATGGGCTTCCTGAAGAAGGGGGTACAGCCGTCGGCGAGCCCGTCGTCGTGACCAGGACCGCGGTCCCGGTGCGGCGTGCCTGGTCAGCGGACCTGACCTGTACCCGGCAAGCCCGGCCGGCGGTGTCCCTTTACCATGGGACGAGGCCGAGGCGTGTTCAGCCCGGCAGGCCGGCGCAGCGATCGCGCGGGCCGTCCTCACCATTCCGGGAGTACGCCACATCATGGCCACGCGCCACGACATCCGCAACGTCGCCATCGTCGCCCACGTCGACCACGGCAAGACGACCATCGTCGACGGCATGCTGAAGCAGGCCGGTGCCTTCGCCGCCCACCAGCTCGAGCAGGTCGACGACCGCGTCATGGACTCGAACGACCTGGAGCGTGAGAAGGGCATCACGATCCTCGCCAAGAACACGGCGGTGAAGTACCACCCCAAGGACGGCGGGGACCCGATCACCATCAACATCATCGACACCCCGGGCCACGCCGACTTCGGCGGCGAGGTCGAGCGCGGTCTGTCGATGGTCGACGGAGTCGTGCTGCTCGTCGACGCGTCCGAAGGCCCGCTGCCGCAGACCCGCTTCGTGCTGCGCAAGGCCCTGCAGGCCCGGCTGCCCGTCATCCTCTGCATCAACAAGACGGACCGCCCGGACGCCCGTATCGACGAGGTCGTGAACGAGACCTACGACCTCTTCCTCGACCTGGACGCGGACGAGGAGCAGATCGAGTTCCCGATCGTCTACGCCTGCGGCCGCGACGGCATCGCCTCCCTGACCAAGCCGGAGAACGGCACCGTCCCGGCCGACTCCACCAGCCTGGAGCCGTTCTTCTCGACGATCCTGGAACACATCCCGGCCCCGACCTACGACGAGGACGCCCCGCTCCAGGCACACGTCACCAACCTGGACGCCGACAACTTCCTCGGCCGTATCGCGCTGCTCCGAGTCGAGCAGGGCGAGCTGCGCAAGGGCCAGACCGTCGTCTGGATCAAGCGCGACGGGTCGATCGGCAACGTGCGCATCAGCGAGCTGATGATGACCGAGGCCCTCACCCGCAAGCCCGCCGAGAAGGCCGGCCCGGGTGACATCTGCGCTGTCGCCGGCATCCCCGAGATCATGATCGGCGAGACCCTGGCCGACCCGGAGAACCCGGTCGCGCTGCCGCTGATCACGGTCGACGAGCCCGCGATCTCCATGGTGATCGGTACGAACACCTCGCCGCTGGTCGGCAAGGGCGGCACCGGCAAGGGCGCCAACGCGAAGGCCACGGTCAAGGACCGCAAGGTCACCGCCCGCCAGGTCAAGGACCGTCTCGACCGCGAGATGATCGGTAACGTCTCCCTGAGGGTCCTGGACAGTGAGCGGCCGGACGCCTGGGAGGTGCAGGGCCGCGGCGAGCTGGCGCTGGCCATCCTGGTCGAGACCATGCGCCGGGAGGGCTACGAGCTCACCGTCGGCAAGCCGCAGGTCGTCACCAAGGACGTCGACGGCAAGGTGTACGAGCCGGTCGAGCGCATGACGGTCGACGTGCCCGAGGAGCACATGGGCGCGGTCACGCAGCTCATGGGCGTCCGCAAGGGCCGCATGGACAACATGTCCAACCACGGCTCCGGCTGGGTCCGCATGGAGTTCGTCGTCCCGTCGCGCGGTCTCATCGGCTTCCGCACCGAGTTCCTGACCCAGACCCGTGGAACCGGCATCGGCCACTCCATCCACGAGGGCCACGAGCCGTGGTTCGGCCCGCTCCAGACCCGTAGCAACGGCTCGCTGGTGGCCGACCGCTCAGGCAGCGTCACGGCGTTCGCGATGACCAACCTCCAGGAGCGCGGCACGCTCTTCGTCGAGCCTGGCACCGAGGTGTACGAGGGCATGATCGTCGGCGAGAACTCCCGCTCCGACGACATGGACGTGAACATCACCAAGGAGAAGAAGCTCACCAACATCCGGTCGGCCACGGCGGACATCGCCGAGTCGATCGTGCCGCCGCGCAAGCTGTCGCTCGAGCAGTCCCTGGAGTTCTGCCGCGACGACGAGTGCGTCGAGGTGACCCCTGAGGCCGTCCGCATCCGCAAGGTCGTCCTGGACCAGCGCGAGCGCGCCCGCGCGGCCAGCCGCGCCAAGCACGGCTGAGGTCGGCCACGCCCGACGGGCCGGGCGCCCCGCAAGGCGGGGCGCCCGGCCCCGGCCTTTTTGCGGTCGCCAAGTTTAGGGAAAACCCTGCACCTCGGCTCAGGAACCGCACAGGATGGCTGACACCCACTAGCCTGCTTTTGGCGTGCGTTCTTTCCATGCCCGGCGGCTCACCGAACCAACGGCCCGGTGCATGTGGCCGTTGACCGAAACGGGACGGCGTGGGCACGGTGCGTGCAGGCGCGGGGGTACGACAACGACACCCCGCACGCAGACCACCGTAGCCGCAACCGGTTTTTCCCGGCCGCGTGTCCGGAATTCGGACACCTGGAACCGATAGATGTGTAACAAGTCCGTTTCGCAGCGATCTTTCAGCAAACCCTTTGTCCGGATTTTGGAAGATGTACGCGCCAGGTGTGATCGAACCGAGACCTAATGGGTGTGGTTCGACTTCTGCCCATGGCAGATAGTTAGGCGCGTAGAGCTCGGATCAACGGGTCACGCGCTGCAGGCGGCGCCGACTCACGAGCGTGGGGGCACCTGACCATTTCAGGCACCGGTGACGGTGAAGTGTCTTGTGCCCCTGCATGCGGTGAACCAATGGACTCATGAGGAGGAGCCCCATGCGTGGTGCCAAGAGCGCCAGGTGGGTTGCGGTAGCTGCGGTTGTGGCGCTGGGCGCGACGGCTTGTGGTGGTGGCGGCGACGACAGCAGCTCGGGCAAGGGCAAGGGCAACGGCGTCGTCTCGGTGGAGATCGGTGAGCCGCAGAACAGCCTGGTCCCCACCAACACCTACGAGACCGAGGGCGGCCAGGTCATCAACGCCCTCTTCACGGGTCTGACCAGGCTTGACGCCAGCAACAAGGTCGTCGACGCCATGGCGCAGTCGGTCGAGACCAAGGACAACAAGGTCTGGACGATCAAGCTGAAGCCGGGCTACACCTTCCACAACGGCGAGAAGGTCACCGCCCAGTCCTACATCGACGCCTGGAACTACGGCGCCAACCAGGCCAACGCCCAGCAGACCAACGCCCTGTTCAACCACATCCAGGGCTGGAGCGACCTGAACCCGGGCGAGGGCAAGAAGCCCAAGACCGACAAGATGTCGGGTCTGAAGGCCGTCGACGACAACACGCTCCAGGTCACCCTGACCGGTCCGTTCTCGGCGTTCCCGACGCAGCTGTCCTTCACGGCGTTCGTCCCGCTGCCGAAGGCGTTCTTCAAGGACCCGAAGGGCTTCGGCGAGGCCCCGATCGGTAACGGCCCGTTCAAGATGAGCGGCACGTTCAAGCACAACGAGCAGATCAGCGTCACCAAGTACGACAAGTACCCGGATGCCTCGAAGATCGAGGTCAAGGGTGTCAACTTCAAGATCTACTCGAACCTGGACACCGCCTACAAGGACCTCGTCGCCGGCAACCTCGACAGCCTGCTGACGATCCCGACCTCGGGTCTGCCGACCTACAAGAAGGACCTGCCGGGCCGCACGATCGACGAGGCCGACTCGGCCGTCGGTTACATCGGCTTCCCGATCAAGTACAACAAGGCCTTCCAGAACGCGGACCTGCGCAAGGCCATCTCCATGTCGATCGACCGGAAGACGATCGCCGACAAGATCTTCCTCGGTGCCCGTACGCCCGCGGACGACTACATCAGCCCCATCATCGACGGCTACCGCAAGGGCGCCTGCGGCGAGGCCTGCACCCTGAACCCGGCCAAGGCCAAGGAGCTCTACAAGGAGAGCGGCGGACTGCCCGGCAACAAGCTGGAGATCGGCTACAACGCGGACGGCGGCCACAAGGAGTGGGTCGAGGCCGTGGCCAACCAGATCCAGCAGAACCTGGGCATCAAGGTGACGGCCAAGCCGTTCGAGCAGTTCCAGACGATTCTGAACGACCTGGACGCCAAGAAGTACCAGGGTGCGTTCCGCATGGGCTGGAGCATGGACTACCCGGACATGGAGGACTACCTCCGTCCGATCTTCTCGAAGGACGCCATCACCTCCGGCTCGAACTACGCCGGTTACGTGAACCAGGACTTCGAGAAGCTCCTCGTCGAGGGCGACAAGGCCCCGACGCACGAGGACGCCATCAAGAAGTACCAGGAGGCCGACGACGTCCTCCTCAAGGACATGCCGTACATCCCGGTGTACTTCTACACGCTGAACGCCGGCTTCAGCGACAAGATCAAGTCGATGCAGGTTGCCGGTCACCAGATCCTGTGGGACACGGTCAAGCTCAGCTGAGCCAGGTCTGAGCAGTTCCGATAGCGGACAGGTGGGTGAGCAGGGGGAGGATCGAAGCCTTCCCCCTGCTCACCCCTTCTGCCGTCTCCCGTCCGACAGTGCCGCCGCCCCGGCCGCGGGCGGGTCGAGCACCCCCCTCTGGAGTACCCATGGGCCGATATGTCGTGCGCCGCCTCCTGCAGGTGATCCCTGTGGTGATAGGCGTCACGTTCATCATCTTCTGCTTGGTCTTCGCTCTGCCCGGCGACCCGATCCAGGCACTGGCCGGCGACAAGCGCGCCGACCCCAACGTCGCGGCGATTCTGCGAGCGCACTACCACCTCAACGAGCCGCTCTACCAGCAGTACTGGCACTACATCAGCGGCGTCTTCACCGGTGACCTCGGTGAGACGTACAACGGGCGTGCCATCTCCGACATCGTTTCCGAGCGGTTCCCGGTCACCCTCAAGCTGGGCCTGACCGCTTTCGGGGTGGAGGCCGTCATCGGCATCGTGGCGGGCGTCCTCTCCGCGCTGAAGAAGGGCAAGTTCCTCGACAACGTGGTGCTGGTCTCCACACTCGTGCTGATCTCGATTCCGGTCTTCGTACTCGGTAGCGTGCTCCAGCTGGAGTTCGGAGTGAACCTCAAGATCACGCCTGTCGCCGGTATCGAGAAGGGCTGGCCGCAGAGCTACATCCTCCCGGCGATCGTCCTCGCATCGACCTCCATGGCGTACATCTCGCGGCTCACCCGGGCGAGCATGGTGGAGTCGATCCGCGCCGACTACGTCCGTACGGCGATCGCCAAGGGCCTGCCGCAGCGGCGGGTCATCGGCCTGCACGCGCTGCGCAACTCCCTGATTCCGGTCGTCACCTTCCTGGGCTTCGACCTCGGCGCCCTCATGGGCGGCGCCATCATCACCGAGCGCGTCTTCAACATGCCGGGCATCGGTGGCCAGTTGGCCCAGTCCGTCTATCTGCGCGAACGGCCCGTCGTCGTCGGTCTGGTGACCTTGCTGGTGCTGATCTACCTGGTCGCCAACCTCCTCGTAGACCTGATGTACGCCGTGCTCGACCCGAGGATCCGCTATGAGTGAGAAGACGATAGAGAAGCCCACCAGCACCGACGCGATGACCCTGGAGAGGGAGGCCGAGGCCGAGGAGAAGGCGGCGGCCCGTCAGGCGAGCCTGCTCAAGGACGGCTGGGTGGACCTGCGCAAGCGGCCCATGTTCCTCGTGACGGCCTTCATCATCGTGTGCCTGCTCGCGCTGGCGATCGCACCCAGCCTGTTCACGGGCCGCTCCCCGTTCTCGGACGGTTTCTGCCAGCTGCAGAACTCCATGAACGGGCCGTCGTCCGGGCACCTGTTCGGCTACGACGTCCAGGGCTGCGACATCTACACGCGGACCGTGTACGGCACCCGCAACTCCATCGTCGTCGGTGTGGTGACGACCGTGGCCACCACCCTGATCGGCGGTCTGCTGGGCATGCTGTCCGGTCTGGTCGGCGGCTGGATCGACGCGCTCCTGTCCCGGATCACCGAGGTCTTCTCGGCTCTGCCGCTCATCATCGGCGGTCTGCTGATCATGTCGATCTGGGGCGGCGGCGACGTGTGGTCGGTGTCGTTCATCATGGCGATCCTCGGCTGGCCGCAGGTCTTCCGGATCATGCGCGGTGAGGTCATCTCCAACAAGTACAACGACTACGTGATGGCCGCCCGGGCGCTCGGCGCGGACTCGTGGCGGATCGCGTTCCGGCACATCCTGCCGAACACGCTCGCCCCCGTCATCGTCATCACCACGATGAACCTCGGCGTCTACATCTCCGCCGAGGCCGCCCTGTCCTACCTGGGCATCGGCATCCAGTCCCCGAACATCTCCTGGGGTCTGATGATCAGTGACGCACAGGACCGATTCCTGACCTCGCCGCACGCGCTGCTCTTCCCGGCCGGCGCCCTGAGCATCACCGTGCTGGCGTTCATCGTGCTCGGCGACGTCGTCCGCGACGCCTTCGACCCCAAGATGCGCTGAGGGAGGCGTACGTGACCACCATCCAACCGACGGACGCCGTCCCGGCTCCGCGATCCGGCGACGCCGAGAAGACCGGCCCGCTGCTCGAAGTGCGTGACCTGCACGTCGAGTTCGCCACCCGCGAGGGCGTGGTGAGGGCCGTCAACGGCGTCAACTACTCGGTGAACGCCGGGGAGACACTCGCCGTGCTCGGCGAGTCCGGCTCCGGCAAGTCCGTGACCGCCCAGGCGATCATGGGCATCCTCGACATGCCGCCGGCCCGCATCCCCCAGGGGGAGATCCGCTTCTACGGCCAGGACATGCTCAAGATGTCCCCCGAAGAGCGGCGCAAGCTGCGCGGCGCGCGGATCGCCATGATCTTCCAGGACGCGCTGTCCGCGCTCAACCCCGTGCTCAGCGTGGGCTTCCAGCTCGGCGAGATGTTCCGCGTCCACCAGGGGCTGTCCCGCAAGCAGGCCAAGGCCAAGGCCATCGAGCTGATGGACCGGGTGAAGATCCCGGCCGCCGCGGCGCGCGTGAACGATTATCCGCACCAGTTCTCCGGCGGTATGCGCCAGCGCATCATGATCGCCATGGCACTCGCCCTGGAGCCGGACCTGATCATCGCCGACGAGCCCACCACGGCCCTCGACGTGACGGTCCAGGCGCAGGTGATGGACCTGCTCGCCGAACTACAGCGCGAGTACCAGATGGGGCTGATCCTCATCACCCACGACCTCGGTGTCGTGGCGGACGTCGCCGACAAGATCGCCGTGATGTACGCGGGCCGGATCGTCGAAACGGCGCCGGTGCACGAGCTGTACAAGCGCCCGGCTCACCCCTACACCCGCGGCCTGCTGGACTCGATCCCGCGCCTGGACCAGAAGGGGCAGGAGCTCTACGCGATCCAGGGCCTGCCGCCCAACCTGCTGAAGGTGCCGACGGGCTGCGCCTTCAACCCGCGCTGTGAAAAGGCGCAGGACATCTGCCGCACCGAGCGTCCGCCGCTGGTCCCGGTGACCGAGCGGGACGGAACGGAACTGCCGGGACGCGCCAGCGCGTGCCACTTCTGGAAGGAGACGATCCATGGCTGAGCTGACCGAGTCCGTCGAGCCGGCGGACGCGACGCCTAACGTCTCCGACGTGGAGATCGCCGACGTCCACTCCGAGGAGGAGGCGGTCGCCGCCCTCGAAGCTCCGGTCGAGCGCGGCGAGCCGATCCTGCAGGTGCGTAACCTGGTCAAGCACTTCCCGCTGACCCAGGGGATCGTCGTCAAGCGCCAGATCGGCGCGGTGAAGGCCGTCGACGGAGTCTCCTTCGACCTCTACCAGGGCGAGACCCTGGGCATCGTGGGCGAGTCCGGCTGTGGCAAGTCCACGGTCGCCAAGCTCCTGATGCACCTGGAGCGGGCGACGGCCGGCCAGATCTTCTACAAGGGCCAGGACATCACCAAGCTGTCCGGGAAAGCGCTCAAGGCCGTCCGCCGCAACATCCAGATGATCTTCCAGGACCCGTACACGTCGCTCAACCCCCGTATGACGGTGGGCGACATCATCGGCGAGCCCTTCGACATCCACCCCGAGGTGGCACCGAAGGGCGACCGACGGCGCAAGGTCCGGGAGCTGCTGGACGTCGTCGGCCTCAACCCGGAGTACATCAACCGCTACCCGCACCAGTTCTCCGGCGGTCAGCGTCAGCGCATCGGCATCGCCCGCGGCCTCGCGCTCAACCCGGAGATCATCATCTGCGACGAGCCGGTCTCCGCGCTGGACGTGTCCGTCCAGGCGCAGGTCATCAACCTGATGGAGCGACTGCAGGACGAGTTCAACCTCTCCTACATCTTCATCGCGCACGACCTGTCGATCGTCCGGCACATCTCGGACCGTGTGGGCGTGATGTACCTCGGCAAGATCGCTGAGATCGGCACCGACGAGCAGATCTACGACCACCCGACGCACCCCTACACCCAGGCGCTGCTGTCGGCGGTTCCCGTGCCGGACCCGGACGCTCGCGAGCACCGCGAGCGGATCATCCTGACCGGTGACGTGCCCTCCCCGGCCAACCCGCCGTCCGGCTGCAGCTTCCGCACCCGTTGCTG
The DNA here is from genome assembly GCF_055561075.1 of Streptomyces sp. NPDC022910. Classification (NCBI taxonomy): domain Bacteria; kingdom Bacillati; phylum Actinomycetota; class Actinomycetes; order Kitasatosporales; family Streptomycetaceae; genus Streptomyces; species Streptomyces sp. NPDC022910. The sequence goes on along the minus strand of NZ_JBVHHL010000003.1, from coordinate 166,725 downwards.
GAAGGCCCAGGACAGGTGCGCCACGGAGTCCCCGATCCTGGCGATCCCCGAGCGTTTCAAGAGCTCGGACGCGCCGACGGCCCATGAGTCGGCCTGCCACTTCGCCGAGGAGAAGGACGTGGTCCACGCGGCCTGACCCCTGGTCGACCCCGGTTCCCGGCACACCTCTGGTGAGGTGTGCCGGGAACCGGCGTTCCGGGGCCCGTACGACATCGCCGGGCCCCGGCGAATCGGTGGCCGGGGCGTGCCTACGCCGTCACGCCCGCCCGCGCCCAGTGGCAGGCGACCTGGGCCCCCGCCCCGCCGTCCAGCACCTCCAGATCCCTGGTACGGCATGCGTCCGCGACGCCCGCCGCCTCCGCCTCCCCGCTCGCCAGAATCTGGCAGCGGGCGTGGAAGCGGCAGCCCGTGGGGATGCGGGCCGGGTCCGGGGGCTCGCCGGTGAGGACCACAGGGATGCCCGGTGCCTCCGGGAGAACCGACAGCAGGGCCTGGGTGTAAGGGTGACGGGGGGCTGTCAGCACCTGCTCCACGTCGCCCGTCTCCACGATGCGGCCCAGGTACATCACCGCGACCCGGTCGGCGATGTTCCAGGCGAGACCCAGGTCGTGGGTCACGACCAGCGCGGACAGGCTCAGTTCGGCGCGCAGTCGCAGCAGCAGCGCGAGGATCTCGCCGCGTACCGAGGCGTCGAGCGAGGCCACCGGCTCGTCGGCGACGACGAGTTCGGGCTCGAGGACCAGCGCGCCCGCGATCACGACCCGCTGACGCTGGCCGCCGGAGAGCTCGTGCGGATACCGCAGGAAGAACCGCTCGGGCGGCCGGAGCCCGGCCCGGGCCAGGGCCTCGGCGACGGCAGCCCGCTCGTCACCGCCGTGACCGTGGATGCGCAGTCCCTCGGCCACGGCGTCGTAGACCGTGTGCCTCGGGTTCAGCGACCCGCCCGGGTCCTGGAGCACCAGCTGGACCCGTTTGCGGTACGCCTTCAGCGCACGGGAGGAGTAGTCGAGCGGTGCCCCGTCGAAGGTGACACGTCCCGCGGTCGGCGGGACCAGGCCGAGCAGGGAACGGGCCAGTGTCGTCTTGCCGCACCCGGATTCCCCGACCAGCGCCACGATCTCGCCGGGCCGGATGTCCAGGTCCACGCCGTCCACCGCCCGGGCAGGCGGCGCGCTGTGCCGGCCGGGGAAGGTGACGTGCAGGCCCTCGACGCTGATCAGTGGCGCGTTGGTCACGGGGTGCTGCTCCTCACTTCTGCTTCCTCCTCGGTCGCCGCGGCGCCCCGCGCCACGTGCACGCAGGCCGCCCGCCGCCCTGCCCCCGCCACCCGCAGGGCCTGGTCCTGAGTGGCGCAGAGGTCCAGCGCGACCGGACAGCGGAGGTGGAAGGCGCACCCGGACGGCAGCCCCGCCGGGTCCGGCGGATCGCCCGGCAGCCCGCGCGGCGCGAACCGCGACGCCGGGTCGCCGATCTGCGGGAACGCCTCCGACAGCGCCCTGCCATAGGGGTGGTGTGCGTCGTCGTGGACCTGCCGGGCGGGCCCCTCCTCGACCACCCGGCCCGCGTACATCACCGCCAGCCGGTCACAGGTGTCGGCGAGTACCGCAAGATCGTGGCTGATCATGATCAGGCCCAGGTCCTGCTCGCTGACCAGCCGCTCGATCAGGCGCAGGATCTGGGCCTGGATCATCACGTCCAGGGCGGTGGTCGGCTCGTCGGCGACGATCAGACGCGGGTCGCAGGCCAGCGCCATGGCGATCATCACGCGCTGCCGCTGACCGCCGGAGAGCTCGTGCGGGTAGGCGTTCGCACGCGCCGCGGGCAGGCCCACGTGCTCCAGCAGCTCGCCGGCCTTCTTCTTCGCGCCCCCCGGGGTCGCTTTCCGGTGCAGCAGGATCGGCTCGGCGATCTGGTCGCCGACGCGGTGAACGGCGTTCAGGGAGTGCATCGCCCCCTGGAACACGATGGAGGCCCCGGCCCAGCGCACCGCGCGCACCCGGCCCCACTTCATCGTCAGCACGTCCTCGCCGTCGAGCAGGATCTCGCCGCCGATCCGTGTTCCGGCCGGCAGCAGCCGCAGCAGCGCCAGCGCCAGCGTGGACTTGCCGCAGCCCGACTCGCCCGCGATACCGAGCTTCTCGCCCGCGGCGAGGGAGAGGTCGACGCCCCGTACGGCGGCCGCTCCGCCCGGGTAGGTCACTTCGAGGTTCCTGACGTCGAGCAGGCTCAACGGGACACCCCCAGCCTGGGGTTGAGGACGGACTCGACCGCGCGCCCGCACAGCGTGAACGCCAGCGCGACGACCGCGATGGCGATGCCCGGCGGCACGAGGTACCACCAGTCGCCCGAGCTGACCGCGCCCGCCTCCCGCGCGTCCTGCAGCAGCCCGCCCCAGGAGACGACCGTGGGGTCACCGAGCCCGAGGAACGCGAGCGTCGCCTCGGCGAGGATCGCGGAGGAGATGATCAGGGTCGTCTGGGCGAGCACCAGCGGCATGACGTTGGGCAGCACATGACGGGACATGATGTGCCGGTGGCCGCCGCCCAGCGCCTTCGCGCGTTCGATGTACGGCCGTGACTCCACCGCCAGTGTCTGCGCCCGCACCAGCCGCGCGGTCGTCGGCCACGTCGTGACCCCGATCGCCAGGATGATGGTGCTCAGCGAGCGGGACATCACCGTGGCGAGCGCGATGGCGAGCACCAGCGTCGGCATCACCAGGAACCAGTCCGTGATCCGCATGATCACGGCGGCGTACCAGCCGCGGAAGTGCCCGGCGGTGATGCCGATGAGCGCGCCGATGGCCACTGACAGCACGGCCGCGAGCAGCCCGACGAGCAGCGATACACGCGAACCCCAGACGACCAGGCCGAGCAGGCTGCGCCCGAACTGATCCGTGCCCAGGGGGAAATGGGCGCTCGGACTCTCCAGCGGCTTTCCGGGCGCGTCCGTCACGCTCTGCACGCCGGAGCCGACCGTCAGCGGCGCGGTCAGCGCGACCAGCGCGAACAGCACCAGGGCGGCGAGCCCGAAGAGGCCGGCGCGATGGGTGCGGTACTCCCGCCAGAAGCGGGCGGCGGAGGCGCGGCGGCGCTGCCGGGCGAGGGTGCGGGGACCGGGGGTCGTGGCGGTTTCGGCGGTCATCGGCCCACCCTGGGGTCGAGCAGTGGATAGAGAAGGTCGGCGAGGGTGTTCATCACGATCACGGCCGACGCGAAGACGAAGAACAGGCCCTGCACGAGCGGCAGGTCGGGCACGCTCAGCGCCTGGTAGAACAGCCCGCCGAGGCCCGGCCAGGAGAAGACGGTCTCCACCAGGATGACGCCCGCGACGGTCCGGCCCAGATTGACGAAGACCAGCGTCACGGTCGGCAGCAGCGCGTTCGGGACGGCGTGCCGGCGCCGTACGAGATCGTCCCTGAGGCCCTTGGCGCGCGCGGTCGTCAGGTAGTCGCTGCCCATCTCGTCGAGCAGTGCCGACCGGGTGACGAGCAGCGTCTGCCCGTACTCCACCGCCACCAGGGTGACCACCGGCAGGACGAGGTGGTGGGCGACGTCGAGGACGTAGGCGAAGCCCTCCTTGCCGCCCGTTTCCATGCCGCCGGTCGGGAACAGTCCCGGAACCGGGCCCACCCCGACCGACAGCACGATGATCAGCAGCAGTCCCAGCCAGAACGACGGGATCGAGTACAGGGTCAGCGCCAGACCGGTGTTGAGGCGGTCGCCGAGCCCGCCGTGCCGCCACGCCGAGCGGGTGCCGAGGAACACGCCGAGCGCCGTGTACAGCACGAAGGCCGTGCCGGTGAGCAGCAAAGTGTTCGGCAGGGCCTCGGTGATCTTGTCGAGGACGGGCGCCCGGAACTGGTACGAGGTCCCTAGGTCGCCGGTCAGCGCCTTGCCGCAGTAGTCCGTGAACTGCCGCCACAGCGGCAGGTCGAGCCCGAACTCCCGCCGGTAGACGGCGATCTGCTGGGCCGAGACCGGGCGACCGCCCGTCATGAACTTCACCGGATCGCCCGGGATCAGCCGGAAGAGGAAGAAGCTGGTGACGAGGACGGCGAGCAGCGAGACGGCGGCGCCCGCCAGCTTGCTTGCCCCATAGCGCAGATACGCGGTGGTGGTGCGCGCGCGTGGCCCGCGGCCCGCAACCGGCCCGGTCTTTCCCGGGTCGGTTGCGGGCCCCTCGACCAGCGCGGGTGTCGCTTCAGCGGTCATGAGCACTCACTCGGTCGGTGGCCGGCCTATTCGCGGTCTTCGGCCGTGGCCCGGCGGCGCACCGCGAAGAGCACCGCGAGGCCGACGAGGACGACGACGCCCGCGACGATTCCGATGATGACGCCCGTGGACGTGGAATCGCCCGAAGAGTTCCCGGAGTTCGCCGGAACGGCTGACCACCAGCTCCAGTAACCGTCCTGGCCGTAGATGTTGCCCGCCGCGGACGGCATGGTGGTGATCGACTCGATCTGGTCCGTGCGGTAGGCCTCGACCGCGTTCGGGTAGGCCATGACGTTCATGTACCCCAGGTCGTACAGCCTCGACTCGGCCTGCTTCACGAGGTCCGCCCGTTTGGCCGGGTCGTACTCGGCGAGCTGCTGGGCGTAGAGCTCGTCGTACTTCTTGTCGCAGATGAAGTTGTCGGTCGCGCCCGTGTCCTTGGGAGTCGCCGGGAGCGCGGCGCAGGTGTGGATGGAGAGCACGAAGTCGGGGTCGGGATTGACCGACCAGCCGTCGAAGGCGAGGTCGTACGTGCCCGCGAGCCAAGGATCGGTGACGTTGTCCAGGCAGTTGAGCGTCACGCCGATGCCGAGCTTGCCCCACCACTCCTGCAGGTACTTGCCGACGGCCTTGTCATTGGGGTCGGTGGCATGGCACAGGACGCGGTAGTTCAGGGGTTTGCCGTTCTTGCCGACGCGTTTGCCGTCGCCGTTCTTCTTGTAGCCGGCCTCGTCGAGGAGTTGGGCGGCCTTGGCCGGGGCGTAGGCGAGCTCCTGGCTTCCCGACGGCTGCCAGAAGTACGTCGAGAAGCGCGGTGGGATGTATCCCTTGCCCTCGACGGCGTGGCCCTGGAACACCTTGTCGATGACGGTCTTGCGGTCGACCGCCATGAACAGCGCGTGCCGTACCCGCTGGTCCAGCAGAGACGGGTCGCCGTCGCCGAACTTCTTGCCGTTCTTCGCCTGCGCGCCCGGATTGGTGGCGAGGGCGTAGAAGCGGCGGCCGGGGCCTTCGTTGACGTGGATGTTCTTGTCGCCCTTGAGGGAGGCCGCCTGGGCGGGAGTCAGGGAGGGCGAACCGGCAACGAAGGAGACCTCGCCCTTGCGCAGGGCGGCCACCGCCGCGTCCTGGTCCTTGTAGTACCGGAAGACGAGCTCGTCGAACTTGGGTGCCCCGCGCCAGAAGCTCTTGTTGGCCTTCAACCGCACGTAGCTGTCGGGCTTGTAGTCGGCGAGCACGAACGGCCCGTCGCCGACGATGGGGAAGCTCTTGTCGTTGTTGAACTTCGAGAAGTCCTTGACGTTCTCCCAGATGTGCTTGGGCACGATCGGCACGTCGAGCGCGGTCATGGTGGCCTGAGGCTTCTTCAGCTCGATGACCAGCTTCGTGGGGCTCGGCGCGGTGACCTTCTCGAAGTTGGTGACGAAGCTGCCGTTGGCGGTGGCGGCGCCCTCGTCGGACATCATCTTGTTAAAGGTCCAGGCCGCGTCCTCGGCGGTGACCTGCCGGCCGTCCGACCACTTGGATCCTGAGCGGATCGTGTACGTCCAGGTCAGTTTGTCGGGCGACGACTCCCACTTGGTGGCCAGAGCAGGGATGACGTGGGCGTCCTTGGGGTCGTAGTTGGTCAGGTACTCGTACATCAGCCGGTGGATGCTGGTGCTGAGCAGACGGGTCGCCAGAAACGGACTGAGCGAGTCGACGCTCTGGGCGACCGCCACGGTGAGGACCGCCTTGTCCTTCGCCTCGGCCCGCTGGGACGAGGGGGCGAGCGACATCGCGAAGGCGGTCAAGAGCGTCAAGGCGGCGGCCAGGAGCCGAGCCGTACGGGGTCGTGGTCTGTCCGGGCGAGGGCGCCCTCTGCCGTGCTGGACTCGTGTGCTCATCGATCATGACCTCGCGTCATCGCTTGTGCAGGGACGGCTCGTTGGAATGCTTGTTCGAGCTGGGTCGGCTGACGTCGGCTGGGTGAAGGTGTGTCTATCAGCGGCGGTCTGCGCGCGTCAACGGCGCCTGAACCCCTTGTGGCCTGCGGAAATAGCACGTGGATGCGATCGAGACAGTCATTGGTCCACACCTCTGAAGCGCTCCAGGTGGAGGCCTGACGGTGTGTCGATCGAGGACCGGGCGAGAGGAGGCGTCCTCAGAGAGAGTCGGCCCGGTCGGCGGTCCGCGCCACGGTGATGATCTCGGGGCTGGTGGGGGTGAGCGGACCCCGCCCCCAGTCCCCGTACTGCTCGACGACCGTGAGCCCAGCCCCGGTCAGGAAGCGGGAGAGGGCGTCCGGTTCAAGGAACCGAAGGGTGCTCCGGGTGACCCGCGGACGCTCCCAACCGGTGCCGTCGAAGGTCGAGGTGAACGTCACCCGGTCCCCCGGCTCAGGCGTCTCCACCTCGTGCCGGAGGCTCACGACCTCGCCGTCGCCGTACGGCGCCTCGCGCACCCGGTCCGGCGTCCACGACTCCCAGGCGCGGGCTGTCGGGTTCCGGGTCTCGAACACGAACTTCCCACCCTCGTCGAGGGCTTCGCGCACGCCTGCCAGGCAGGTCAGCAGCTCCTCGTCCGACAGAAGCACTTGAAAGGCGTGCCCGGTCATCACGACGAGATCGAAGGCACTCTGCCAGCGGTGGGACAGCAGGTCGCCGAGCACCCACTCCACACCGGGAGCGCGGCGCCGCGCCTGGACGAGCATCGCGGCGGCCGGGTCGAGCCCGCACAGCCGCCCGTCGTGCCCGCTCTCCCGGGCCCGCGCCAGCAGCTTGCCGGTCCCGCAGCCGACATCCAGCACCCGCGCCGCGCTCATCACGACTTCCAGGTAGAAGTCGTCACTCGGGCCCCACGGATTGAGGGCGTCGTACAGCCCGGCAAGGGCGACATCGGAGAACGCGCGGTCGACCATCGTGGCAGTTTCTCAGCTCCGGGCCGGGGTTGGGCGGACTGTACGCGATCTTTGTCGACCGTAACCAACATGTGGGGGTATCGCGTAGTGTCCGTGGGGAGAGCCGTCTCGTCTCCCGGGACGACGGAGGCCGCTCGCGGGGCCGACAGGGGAAGAGCAGGGCGTGCTGCATCACATCGAGCTGTGGGTCCCCGACTTGGGGAGCGCCGTCGCGTCCTGGGGCTGGCTGCTGGAACGCCTCGGCTGCGCCCCCTACCAGGACTGGCCGGACGGCCGGAGCTGGCGGCACGGGGACGTGTACATCGTCGTGGAGGAGTCCCCGGCCCTGCGCGGGCGCGACCACGACCGGCTGCGTCCGGGCCTGAACCATCTGGCGTTCCACGTGCCGACCCGGGCGGACCTCGACGCCCTCGTCACCGAGGCGCCCGGGCACGGCTGGACCCTCCTCTTCCCCGACCGCCACCCGTACGCGGGCGGTCCCGGTCACTGTGCGGCGTACCTGGAGAACGCGGACGGCTTCGAGGTCGAACTCGTCGTGCGGGCTGCGTGATCGCCTTGCTCGTCCCCTTCGTTTGCGCGTTCAATTCGTTCGACTTCCGGTCGGCGGTCCGGGATGCTGCCTGGCGATGACTCGAACCGACACGCCTCCCGCCTGGGACGAGCGCACGCAGCTGACCACCTTTCTCGACTATGTACGCGCCACCGCCCGCGCCAAGTGCGAGGGCGTCTCGCCCGAGGACGCCGTCAAGGCGCCGCTGCCCGGCTCTCCGCTCATGACCCTGTGCGGTCTGGTCAGCCATCTGCGCTGGGTGGAGTACCACTGGTTCCACGTGGTCTTCCTGGGCCAGGAGGACGAGGGCATGGTGGCCCGGGCCACCGAGGACGACCCGGACCCGGAGATGCGTCTGGCCGTCGACATTCCCTTGGCCCGCCTCCTCGCCGAGTACGAGGAACAGAGCGCCCGCTTCCGCGACCTGGTCGCCGCCCATGACCTCGACACCAGGGCGGAACGCCCCATCCGCGACGGCCGCCGGGTCGACCTGCGCTGGATCCTGCTGCACCTCATCGAGGAGACGGCCCGCCACAACGGCCACCTGGACATCGTGCGCGAACTGCTCGACGGCGCGAAGGGAGTCTGAGCCTCATGGGAGAGAGCACCCCGCTCGGCCCGATCATCCGCACGATCACCTTCGACTGCACCGGCGACCCGTACGAACTCGGCCTCTTCTGGAGCGCGTTGCTGGACCGCCCCCTCGCCGACGACGACAAGCCCGGCGACCCGGAGGCGGTGCTCCGCGACCCCGACGGCGGCCCGGCCCTGCTCTTCGTCCGGGTGCCCGAGGGCAAGTCCGCCAAGAACCGTGTCCACCTCGACCTCCGGCCCCGGGGCCGCACCCGGGCCCAGGAGGTGGACCGCGCCTTGGCCCTGGGTGCCCGCCGGATCGCGGGCCGCACCCGACCGGACGGCGGCGGCTGGGTCGTCCTCGCGGATCCGGAGGGCAACGAATTCTGCATGGAACGCGGAGAGTCGGACTGAGCATGTCCTCCCTGCCCCTGCCCCTGCCCCTGCGCCTGGAGAAGGTGACCGAGGAGAACGTCGACGCCGCGTGCGAACTGCGGGTCCGCCCGGACCAGGAGCGCTTCGTGTCGACGGCGGTGAAGTCGCTCGCCGAGGCGTACGTCCGCCCCGGGACCGCCTGGCCCCGACTCGTCTACGACGGCGACGCACTCGTCGCCTTCGTCATGGCCTTCTTCGACGTCCGCTTCAACCCCGAGGAGCCCGACGACCGCCCGCGCTCGGGCCTGTGGCGCCTCAACATCGCCGCCGGTCACCAGGGCCGCGGCTATGGCAGCTTCGCCGTACGGTCCGGCTGCGACGAAGTCCGCCGCCGAGGCGCCACCCGCGCCACCGTCACCTGGGCACAGGGCGAGGGCGGCCCCGAACCGTTCTACCTGCGGCTGGGGTTCCGGCGCACGGGGGAGATGGGTGGGGAGCAGGTGGTCGGCGAAATGGACCTGATGTAGAGGTCGGGCTGCCGCCCGACCTCTCGTTTTCCACGCTCAAGGGCTCCCGCGGGATGCCTGCCATCCGAATGACGTCCCGCCGCGGCGGGTGGCGTGACTGGGTGATATGTCAGCTAAATGCTGATATGGAGTGATAACGGACAGCGCCTCGGCGCTGGAGGTTCGGGGCACTCCGAGGAGGCACTCCATGCGTGGAGCCAGGCGTGCGGGATGGGCGGCGGGCGCGGCCGCGGCAGCCCTCGTCGCGGCCGGCTGCGGCGGGGGCGGAGGCGGCGGCAGCGACCCTGGAGTGCTCAGCGCCTCCTGGGGCGATCCGCAGAACCCGCTGGAGCCCGCCAACACCAACGAGGTCCAGGGCGGCAAGGTCCTCGACATGGTCTTCAGGGGACTGAAGCGCTACAACCCGAAGACCGGCGCGGCCGAGAACATGCTCGCGGACAAGATCGAGACGTCGGACTCGCGGAGCTTCACCATCACCGTCAAGGCCGGCTGGACGTTCAGCGACGGGGAGCCCGTCACCGCCCAGTCCTTCGTCGACGCCTGGAACTACGGCGCGAGCCTGAAGAACAACCAGAAGAACGCGTACTTCTTCGGATACATCGAGGGGTACGACAAAGTGCACCCGGACACCGGCACCCAGACCGCCGACACCCTCTCCGGACTCCGAGTGACCGGCCCCCGCACCTTCACGGTGAGGCTCAACCAGAAGTTCTCGACCTTCCCGGACACCCTCGGCTACGCCGCCTTCTCCCCGTTGCCCAGGGCGTTCTTCGAAAACCACACGGCCTGGCTGAAGAAACCGGTCGGCAACGGTCCGTATCTGATCAAGTCCTACACCAGGGGCTTCATGATGTCGCTCAGGAAGTGGAACGGATACCCGGGCGCGGACAAGGCGCAGAACAACGGGGTGGATCTGCAGGTCTACACCGACAGCAACACCGCCTACACCGATCTGCTGGCCGGGAACCTCGATCTCGTCGACGACGTACCCGCCCCGCAGCTCAAGTTCATCAAGGCCGACCTGGACGGCCGGTACATCAACGTCCCGGCCGGCATCATCCAGACCCTCGCGTTCCCCTTCTACGACCCCAGGTGGAACAAGCCCGGGACGGAGAAGGTCCGCACGGGCCTGTCCATGGCGATCGACCGGGACCAGATCACGAACACCATCTTTCTGAAGACCCGCACGGCCGCGACCGACTGGACCTCACCGGTGCTCGGCCCGGACGGTGGCTTCAAGGAGGGGCTGTGCGGCGACCCCTGCAGGTACAAGCCGGTCCGGGCCAAGCAGCTCATCCAGGAGGGCGGCGGGCTGCCCGGCGGCCAGATCAAGATCACCTACAATGCCGACTCCGGCTCCCACAGGCAGTGGGTGGACGCCGTGTGCAACTCCATCAACAACGCCCTCGGCAACGACAAGGCCTGCGTGGGCAACCCGGTCGGCACCTTCGCCGACTTCCGCAGCCAGATCGGCCGGCACAAGATGCAGGGCCCGTTCCGGGCCGGCTGGCAGATGGACTACCCGCTGATCCAGAACTTCCTGCAGCCGCTCTACTACACGAACGCGTCCTCCAACGACGGCAAGTGGTCCAACAAGGACTTCGACAAGCTCGTCGACCAGGCGAACGCGGAGAGCGACCAGGCCAAGGCGGTGAAGCTGTTCCGGCAGGCCGAGGGGGTCGTACGGGACAACATGGCCGCCATCCCGCTCTGGTACCAGAACGGCAGCGCCGGCTATTCGGAGCGCCTCTCCCACGTGGCCCTCAACCCGTTCAGCGTCCCCGTCTACAACGAGATCAAGGTCGGCTGAGCCCCACGGCTGCCCGCTACCCCCCGGAGGCCCCATGGGACGGTACGTCGTCCGGCGTCTGCTGCAGATGATCCCGGTCTTCGTCGGCGCGACCCTGCTGATCTTCCTGATGGTGAACGTGATGGGCGACCCCATCGCGGGCCTGTGCGGGGAGCGGCAGTGCGACCCCGCCACGGCCGCCCAGCTGCGCCGGGACTTCGGCCTCGACAAACCCGTGTGGCAGCAATACGCGACCTACATGGGCAACGTCTTCACCGGCGACTTCGGCACCGCCTTCAACGGGCAGCCCGTCACTGAGCTGATGGCGACGGCCTTCCCGGTCACCATCCGGCTCACCGTCGTCGCGATCCTCTTCGAGATCGTCATCGGCATCGCCCTCGGTGTGGTCACCGGTCTGCGCCGCGGGCGGCCCGTCGACACGACGGTCCTGCTGCTGACCCTCGTCGTGATCTCGGTGCCGACCTTCGTCACCGGTCTGCTGCTCCAACTGCTGCTCGGCGTCCAATGGGGCTGGATCAGGCCGTCGGTCTCGCCGGACGCCGCCTTCGGCGAGCTGATCGTCCCCGGCCTGGTCCTCGCCTCCGTATCGCTCGCCTATGTCACCCGGCTGACCCGGACCTCCATCGGCGAGAACAAGCGGTCCGACTACGTCCGCACGGCGATCGCCAAGGGGCTGCCTCGCCACCGCGTGATCACCCATCACCTGCTGCGCAACTCGCTCATCCCCGTCGTCACCTTCATCGGCACCGACATCGGCGCGCTGATGGGCGGCGCGATCGTCACCGAGCGGATCTTCAACATCCACGGGGTCGGCTACCAGCTCTACCAGGGGATCCTCCGGCAGAACACGCAGACGGTCGTCGGCTTCGTGACCGTCCTCGTCCTCGTCTTCCTGGTCGCCAACCTGCTCGTCGACCTCCTGTACGCCGTACTCGACCCGAGGATCCGCTATGCCTGAGCAGCCGTACGAGCCCGAGCGGGCCGTCGCCGGGACCGGCATGGGCGGCGCGATGGACCTCGCCGCGAGCGAGGCGACCACCCTCGAGAAGACACCAGGGGGACCGGAGGGCACAGGTCCCGCGGGCAAGCCGCGCAGCCTGTGGTCCGACGCCTGGCGCGACCTGCGCCGCAACCCCGTCTTCATCGTCGCCGGGCTGGTGATCCTCTTCCTGGTCGTCATCTCGGTCTGGCCGTCCCTGATCACCTCCGGCCACCCCCTCCAGTGCGACCTCGCCAAGGCCCAGGAGGGTTCCCAGCCCGGGCATCCGTTCGGATATGACGGCCAGGGCTGCGACGTGTACACCCGGACCGTCTACGGCGCGCGTACGTCGGTCACGGTCGGCGTCTGCGCCACGCTGGGCGTGGCGGTCCTCGGCTCGATCCTGGGCGGGCTCGCCGGGTTCTTCGGGGGAGGGTGGGACGCGATCCTGTCCCGCACCACCGACATCTTCTTCGCCATCCCGGTCGTACTCGGCGGTCTGGTCCTCCTCTCCGTGGTGACCAGCAACACGGTCTGGCCGGTCATCGGGTTCATGGTGCTGCTCGGGTGGCCGCAGATCTCCCGCATCGCCCGCGGCTCGGTCATCACCGCCAAGCAGAACGACTACGTCCAGGCGGCCCGTGCCCTCGGCGCCTCCAACTCCCGCATCCTGCTGCGGCACATCGCCCCCAACGCGGTCGCACCGGTGATCGTCGTGGCGACCATCGCGCTGGGCACCTACATCGCCCTGGAGGCGACCCTGTCGTACCTGGGTGTCGGTCTGAAGCCGCCGAGCGTGTCCTGGGGTATCGACATCTCCGCCGCCTCGCCGTACATCCGCAACGCCCCGCACGCGCTGCTGTGGCCCTCCGGCGCCCTCGCGATCACCGTGCTCGCGTTCATCATGCTCGGCGACGCGGTGCGCGACGCCCTCGACCCGAAGCTGAGGTGACCCCGTGCTCCTCGAAGTGCGCGACCTGCACGTGGAGTTCCGGACCCGGGACGGGGTGGCCAAGGCGGTCAACGGCGTCAGCTACGGCGTGGACGCGGGCGAGACGCTCGCCGTGCTCGGCGAGTCCGGCTCGGGCAAGTCCGTGACCGCGCAGGCCGTCATGGGCATCCTCGACATGCCGCCCGGCAGGATCACCGGCGGCGAAGTCCTCTTTCAGGGGAAGGACCTGCTCACCCTGAAGGAGGACGAGCGGCGGAGGATCCGCGGCGCCGGGATGGCCATGATCTTCCAGGACGCGCTGTCCGCCCTCAACCCCGTGCTCACCGTGGGCGAGCAGCTCGGCGAGATGTTCGTCGTACACCGCGGCATGTCGAGGAAGGACGCCCGCGCCAAGGCCGTCGACCTGATGGACCGGGTAAGGATCCCGGGCTCCGCGCAGCGCGTTCGCGACTACCCCCACCAGTTCTCCGGCGGCATGCGCCAGCGCATCATGATCGCGATGGCTCTGGCGCTGGAGCCCGCGCTGATCATCGCGGACGAGCCCACCACCGCCCTCGACGTCACCGTCCAGGCCCAGGTGATGGACCTGCTCGCCGAGCTACGGCGCGAGTACCGGATGGGCCTCATCCTGATCACGCACGACCTGGGCGTGGTCGCGGACGTCGCCGACCGGATCGCCGTCATGTACGCGGGTCGGATCGTGGAGTCCGCTCCCGTGCACGACATCTACAAGGCGCCCGCCCATCCCTACACCAGGGGTCTGCTGGACTCCATTCCCCGCCTCGACCAGAAGGGCCGGCAGCTCTACGCCATCAAGGGCCTGCCGCCGAACCTCATGAACATCCCGCCCGGCTGTGCCTTCAACCCCCGCTGTCCCCTGGCCCGGGACGTGTGCCGCACCGATGTGCCGCCGCTCTACGAGGTCGCCGGCGACCACGGGAGCGAGCGGGTGAGTGCCTGCCATTTCTGGAGGGAGTGTCTGCATGGCCGGTCCTGAGCCGATTCTGGAGGTCTGCGGGCTGGTCAAGTACTACCCGCTCACCCGGGGCATCCTCTTCAAGCGGCAGATCGGCGCGGTCAGGGCGGTCGACGGCGTCGACTTCACCCTGGGTCGCGGGGAGACCCTCGGCATCGTCGGCGAGTCCGGCTGCGGCAAGACGACGGTGGCCAGGATGCTGGTCCACCTGGAGACACCGACGGCAGGTTCGATCAAGTACAAGGGCGAGGACATCACCAAGTTGTCCGGGCGCGCCCTGAAGGCCGTCCGGCGCAACATCCAGATGGTCTTCCAGGACCCGTACACCTCCCTCAACCCCCGTATGACCGTGGGCGACATCATCGGGGAGCCCTACGAGATCCACCCCGAGGCCGTGCCCAGGGGGGACCGGCGCCGGCGGGTGCAGGAGCTGCTCGACGTGGTGGGGCTCAACCCCGAGTACATCAACCGCTATCCGCACCAGTTCTCCGGCGGCCAGCGTCAACGCATCGGCATCGCAAGGGGGTTGGCGCTGCGCCCGGAGATCATCGTCGCCGACGAGCCCGTGTCCGCGCTCGACGTGTCCGTCCAGGCCCAGGTGATCAACCTGATGGCGCGGCTCCAGGACGAGTTCGGGCTGTCCTACGTCTTCATCGCGCACGACCTGTCGATCGTGCGGCACATCTCCGACCGGGTCGGGGTGATGTACCTCGGGCGGATCGTGGAGATCGGCAGGGAGGCGGAGATCTACGACCATCCGACGCACCCCTACACCCAGGCCCTGCTGTCGGCCGTACCCGTGCCCGACCCGGAGGCGCGCGAGCGCCGGGAACGGATCATCCTGAGCGGTGACGTGCCCTCCCCGACGAACATCCCCTCCGGCTGCCGCTTCCGCACCCGTTGCTGGAAGGCCCGGGAGCGGTGCGCGTTGGAGGTACCACCGCTCGCGGTCCCCGAGGATTTCCGTCGGGCGACGGGGCCGGCCGTGCACGATTCGGCGTGCCATTTCGCGGAGGAGAAGACGGTGGTGCCGCCCGAGGAGCCGCCGGTGGTGGGGGATGACCCGCACGAGGAGCCCGTATAAGCACACAAAAGCACACGAAGTTCGTTAACAAGCAAGCAACTTGGCCGACGCGGTTCCGATATACGGACGCAGCACAGTGAACAGCGTACGGCCGTGCGGGTGCCGTAAACGGGCCGGGGTGCGCCATGTCACCCCGGCTCGTTCTTCTGCGCCTGAACCGGCGCCGCTCTCAGACCGGGTTCAGAGCGCGCTTCAGGAAGTCCAGCTGTAGCAGCAGCAGGTTTTCGGCGACCGTTTCCTGCGGGGTCATGTGGGTCACGCCGGACAGCGGGAGCACCTCGTGCGGGCGGCCGGCGGCCAGGAGGGCCGAGGACAGGCGCAGGGAATGGGCCACCACCACGTTGTCGTCAGCCAGCCCGTGGATGATCATCATCGGCCGGGTCGGCTCCGCGGCCTCCACCAGGCCCGCGTCGTCGATGAGGGAGTTACGGCTGTAGACCTCGGGTTGCCGCGCCGGGTGCCCCAGGTAGCGCTCCTGGTAGTGGGTGTCGTACAGCCGCAGATCGGTCACCGGTGCGCCGACCACGGCCGCGTGGAACACATCCGGGCGGCGCAGCGCCGCGAGCGCCGCCAGATAGCCGCCGAAGGACCAGCCGCGGATCGCCACCCGGCTCAGATCGAGCGGGAAGTCGCCGGCCAGGGCGTGCAGCGCGTCGACCTGGTCCTGGAGC
Source organism: Streptomyces sp. NPDC022910 (assembly GCF_055561075.1). Taxonomy (NCBI): domain Bacteria; kingdom Bacillati; phylum Actinomycetota; class Actinomycetes; order Kitasatosporales; family Streptomycetaceae; genus Streptomyces; species Streptomyces sp. NPDC022910. The sequence continues at coordinate 151,118 of NZ_JBVHHL010000003.1, read as the reverse complement.
ACGACCGCCGCGAGATCGTCCTTCACCGCCTTCTCCCATGCGGGGGAGCGGCCCGGGGTGCCCCGCCCGTCCGCGACGATCACCGCGAAGCCCTGGTCGGCGAACCACTGCGAGGTCAGGTGCGGGTTGTGCGCGGCCACCACGCGCTGCCCGTGCGGGCCCCCGTAGGGGTCCAGGAGAACGGGAAGGGAGGTGTCACCGTCGTAGTCCGTAGGCATAAGCACGGCGCACGGGATTCGGCGTGCGCCCCCCTGTGTGAGTGTCACGTGCGGGGACAAACCGGGATCTTCCGCGTACGACGCCATGGTTGACACCTTCTTGCCGTCGCGCAGCACGTGCGCCTGGGCACCCGGGCGGTCGAGCACGGAAGAGACGAGCACGGTCACGCCCCCGGCACGCACCGCCGAGTGCACGCCCGGCTGCTGCGACACGCGTTCCACGCCGAGCTCATTGACCCGGTACACATGGACCTCGCCGATCTCCGGATCGGCTGCCGCCTCGCCGGCCGACGCCGCGACCAGCACATCGTCGTCCGACACGTCGAGCACCGCCCGCAGGTGCAACTGCGCTCCTGTGAGAGGCCGTTCCCCCACCGCGAGCACCCGCGCGCCGCCCTCGTCGGCGATCCGCACCAGCTGCCCGGAGGGGCTCCAGCACGGGACCCCAGGGAAAAGTTCAAGCCATTGTGGATCTTCGTCGGCGTGCACCATCCGGGTCGCCCCGGTGTCCGGGTCCACTGCCAGGAACAGCTGGCTGCGCTGGTCGCGCGCCTGCACCAGAATCAGCGGCGCAGCCGCCGCTGACCAGTGAACACGCGCCAGATAGGGGTAGCCCGCCCGGTCCCAGACCACCTCCGTGCGGGCCCCGTCGAGGCCCAGGACGAACAGGCGCACGTCCGCGTTGTCGGTGCCGGCCGCCGGATACGCGACCCGCTGCGGCTCGCGCTCCGGATGTGCCGGATCGGAGATCCACCACCGGCGCACCGGCGTGTCGTCCACGCGTGCCACGAGCAGCCGGTCGGACTCGGGCGACCACCAAAACCCGCGCGAACGCCCCATCTCCTCGGCCGCGATGAACTCGGCCAATCCATAGGAGACCGACTCCGACTCCTCCTCGGCCAGCGCCCGGTCGTCCTCGCCCTCGGCGCCGACCACGCGCAGGGCGCCTCGGGCGACGTACGCGACATGCCGTCCGTCGGGGGCCGGTCGGGGGTCGATCACGGGTCCGGGCACGGGCAGTTCGCGTGCCGTGCCCGCGCGCAGCTCCGCCGTGAAAAGCCGTCCCGACAAGGCGAAAGACGCCAACTCCACGGCGGTGTCGGTGGCGTAGCCGACGATGCCGGCGCCGCCCTCGCGGCTGCGCTCCCGGCGGGCGCGCTCCTCGGGTGGCAACTGCTCGGCGGCGCCCCCGAGAAGCGCGCGCGGATCGGCCGCCGGGCGCTCCGTGCCGTCCGTCGCATCGAGGACCCACAGCTGGTGCGCGCGATCCGTGCCGGACGCGGAGCGCAGGAACACGACACGGGAACCGTCGGGCGCGACGGTGAACGCACGCGGCGCGCCGAGCGTGAACCGCTGGGTCCGCGCGTGCCGTCGGGGGAAGGAAGCAGACTCGGTCGTCATGCCCCGACCATATTGGCCATGCGCCCCCTTGTGCGGCCGTGCGCCGATCGATGCGCACGTACGGATAGTTATGATCGCTACCGCATAGTGGGTATGAACCCGCTTGCATCCGGGTGGATTTATCTGTGTGGATATTTCCGCACGGATTCGTTGCCCCCATAGTCCGACCCCCGCGCCCCTGTGGATCTTTGGAGGTGAGCCGCCGTGGCACTCTCGATTTCGGCGGTGGTGCTGCTGGCGATCATCGTCTTCCTTCTGATCAGGAAGTCAGGGCTGAAGGCCGGGCACGCGATCGTGTGCATGCTGCTCGGGTTCTACCTCGCCTCCTCGACCGTCGCCCCGACGATCAGCGAGCTGACGACGAACATCGCGGGGATGATCGGCAGCATCAAGTTCTGACGGGCTCCGACCCGGGCGGGGCACGACGCACGGCGCCGCCCGCCTCGTAGGGTGGGTCCCATGACGGATCTGCCCGACCGGCGTCTGCTCCTGGTGCACGCGCACCCGGACGACGAGTCGATCAACAACGGGGCGACCATGGCCAGGTACGCGGCCGAGGGCGCCCGGGTGACGCTGGTGACCTGCACGCTCGGCGAGGAGGGCGAGGTCATCCCGCCCGCGCTCGCGCATCTCGCGCCCGACCGCGACGACGCGCTGGGCCCCTACCGCCTCCGCGAACTGGCCGCCGCCATGGCGGAGCTCGGCATCACCGACCACCGCCTCCTCGGTGGTCCCGGCCGCTACCGCGACTCCGGGATGATGGGCGCCCGCCAGAACCACCGACCGGGCGCCTTCTGGGCCGCCGGCCTCGACGAGGCGGCCGGCCATCTGGTGGCGGTCGTCCGGGAGGTGCGCCCCCAGGTCCTCGTCACCTACGACCAGAACGGCGGCTACGGCCACCCGGACCACATCCAGGCCCACCGCGTCGCCATGCGCGCCGCCGAGCTGGCCGCCGACCCCGGCTTCCGCCCCGACCTCGGCGCGTCCTGGGAGATCGCCAAGATCTACTGGAACCGGGTGCCGCGCCCGGTCGCGGAGGCCGCCTTCGAGCGCCTGCGCGAGGTGCTCGACAAGACGCCCTTCGCCAAGGCGGCGACCGTCGAGGACGTTCCCGGTGTGATCGACGAGGCGTTGATCACCACGCAGATCGACGGCACCGCGTTCGCTGCCGCGAAGGCCGCGGCGATGCGGGCGCACGCCACGCAGATCGAGGTCACCGAGCCGTGGTTCGCCCTTTCCAACGCGCTCGCGCAGCCCCTGTTCACCACCGAATATTACGAGTTGGTGCGCGGTGAGCGAAGCGAGAGGGGGGTCCCCCCGGCCGGAGGCTGGGGGAGCACCGAGGCACGCGAGACCGACCTGTTCCAAGGAGTGACCCCATGACGTCCTCGGGCAAGCAGCCGAGTGCGCTCGCACAGCCGCTGAATCCGCCCTCGGCCGGACGGATCGCCGGATATCTGGGCCTGTTCATGCTCGGCGCGGTGGTCGGCGTGGCGGGCGGGCTCGTGCAGTCCGGCTGGTTTCCCGGCGGACTGCTCCTCGCACTCGTGGGCGCGGCCGGGCTCTTCGTCGGAGGTGCGCGGGCCACGGGGACCCGGGCGGGGGCCGTCGCGCCCGCCGCGGGCTGGGTGATCGCCGTCATCCTGCTCACCGCCAGCCGCCCGGAAGGCGACTTCCTGTTCGGTGCGGGCGTCGGATCCTATCTCTTCCTGCTGGGCGGGATGGCCGTCGCTGTGATCTGCGCCACCCTTGCCCGGGGGCGGTGACCGGGTGGCCCCGGCGCCCGACTTGGCAAGTGACGTACCACTTCGTCTTCCGGGGCGCGGGATGTCCCCCGTGAAAACGGGGCGTGCAGGTGGGGGTCCCGTGCGGGTTTCCCAGCAGGCGCGGTCTGCTGGGGGCGAGCGGCCAGTATGGTGGTGCGCGCCGCCGAGCCTCCTCCGTGTTCTCGGCTTCGCCGGAGCGGAGGAGACCACCTGTTGAGGTCGAAACAGGCGGTGGAGCCAACCGGGAGAACCTGCCTTGAGTCGTGAAACTGACAGTTCGTCCGCCGGACCGAACGGGCGTGGCGGAGCCGCGTACCCGTCGGGGACGCCGCCGTACGGGACCCCCATGGCTTCCGAGGACGGTGTCGACGCGAGCCGTTCGGCCGCGCGGCCGGAAGAACGCAAGACCGAGACCACGCTGACGACCCGGATCCGGATCAACATCCCCGGATCGCGGCCCATTCCGCCGGTCGTCATGCGCACGCCCGTCGCGGACGCCGACACCGCGGACGAAGCGGGCCCTGACACCCAGACGACGGAGACCGCGAGCGCGCTCAGCACTTTCGACAGCCCCGTGGAACCCTCCGCGCAGGCCGAGGACACGGCGAGCGACTGGTTCGCGCCCCGCAGAGCCTCGGCGGCCAAGGGCCCGCAGGGCGGCGGGTCGGCCAACGGCCCCGGCCTGCCGGGGGGTTCCGGTATACAGGGCCCGAACGGAACCTCGAGTGCGCCGGGCGGCCCCCGTGCGGGTGGCGCGCTGCCGGGTGCTCCGGGCGCGAACGGCGCGGGTGGTGCGCGCCCCGGTGCTTCCGGGGCTCCGGGCGCCCCGGGTGCACGGCCCGGAGGGGGCACCGGCGGCGCGGGCCCGCTGGGCGCAAGCCCGGGCGGGACGAACGGCAGGGGGCTTCCCGGTGCCACCGGCGCGGGCCCCGTCGCGCCGGGGCACGGCGGCGGCACCGGCTCCTTCGACGTCTCAGACGCGGTGGCGGCCAGCACCGCCTCGTTCCCGGCCATCGGCACCGAAGGCGGTGAATCCAGCCGCGACGATCTTCCGTACTTCACCGATGCGGGCCGCAGTGGCCCGTCCGGACCCACCGGCGGCCCGGTCACGGGCGACGGACCGGTCATTCCCCCCGCAGGCCCCAGGCCGGGTGGTCCCGGCCGGAGCGCCCCCGGGGCGGGCCCCGGCGGCCAGGGCTTCCCGACACCCGGCCTCCCGGGCACACCCGGCACCGGCCAGGGCGGTCCTCTCGGCCCCGGTGCACCTGGCGCGCCAGGTGCCGCTGCCGCCGCGGGCCGGGGCCGTCCCGGCGGCGGGCTCAGCGACGACACCGCGATCCTCACCCCACAGAAGCCGGCCCCCGGACCCGGTGGCCAGGGCTTCGGCGGCCCCGGCGAGAACATCTCGGGGCACACGGTCACCAGCGGCATCCCGGTCGTCCCGTCGGGTGCCCAGAACGGGCCGTTCGCGGGCACACACCCCGACGGACCGGTGCCGCACACGCCACCCAAGCTGCCCGACCCGCCCAAGGCGCAGCAGTCCACCGGTGCGAAGCCGGCCAAGAAGGCCAAAAAGAAGGGTCGCAACAAGCCGGTGCTCCTGGTCGGCGGCCTGGTCGTCGTCGCCGGTTTCGCCTACGGCGCGGGTCTGCTGATGAACCACTCCGACGTGCCCAAGGGCACCACCGTGCTCGGCGTCGACATCGGCGGCGGCACCCGTGACGAGGCGATCCAGAAGCTGGACGCCGCGCTGGGCAGCCGTACGGACAAGCCGCTCCAGCTGTCGGTCGACGGCAAGACCGTCTCCCTCAAGCCGGACCAGGCGGGCCTTCAGCTCGACAGCAAGGCCACCGTCGCGGCCGCCGCGCAGAGTGACTACAACCCGATGTCGGTGATCGGCTCCCTCTTCGGGCAGGAGCGTGTCGTCAGTCCGGTCATGCCGGTCGACGAGGAGAAGCTGCAGGCCGCCCTGGAGCGCGCCGCGGGAGGCGCCGGCTCGTTGACCGAGGGCACGATCAAGTTCGAGTCCGGCAAGGCCGTGGCCGTGTACGGCAAGGCGGGCAAGGGCATCGACGTCGCCGGTTCGACCGCGGCGGTCGAGCAGGCGTACCGCACCCAGGTGGAGACCGGCGTCGGCACGCCCGTGAAGGTGCCCACGACCACCCGGCAGCCGACGATCACGAACGCCGAGGTCGACCGGATGATGAAGGCGTTCGCGGAGCCGGCGATGTCCGCCAACGTCACGGTGCGCACGGACGCCGTGCACTTCGTCTCGTTCAGCCCGCAGAAGTCGATCTACAAGTTCCTCAGCGTGCAGGCGGTGAACGGCAAACTGGTGGAGCACTATGACCTCCAGGTGCTCAAGGAGTTGTACGGCGGCACGTTCACCGGGGTGAAGATCCAGCGCGGCAACGGGAGCAAGACGGACGTGACCCCACAGGACGTCGCCGGCGCCCTGAGCAAGGCGCTGCGCGGCAAGGCCACCGCGGAGCGGGACGCCACGATCGAGACGAACCCCAGCTAGCCGCGGCGCGCACGGCACGGGGGCACCCGGCATCCGTCGGGTGTCCCCCGCCGACATGACGTCTGTCATGTCGAATGCGCGACAGCCGGCACTGCCCCGCGGTGCCACGGCGTCGCGACGATGGGGCCATGACGACGACAACTACGGCCACCGGGCCGGTGGTCGGGTTCGACCAGGTGACCAAGGCCTACGGAAACGTCCGGGCCGTCGACGCGCTGTCGCTCGAACTGCACCCGGGCGAGACGGTGGCCCTGCTGGGCCCCAACGGGGCGGGCAAGTCGACCACCCTCGACCTGCTCCTCGGGCTCAAGCACGCGGACAGCGGCACGGTCCGGGTGTTCGGTACCGGCCCCCGCGAGGCCATCGTGGCCGGGCGCGTAGGGGCCATGCTGCAGAGCGGCGGCCTGATGGACGAGGTCACGGTCGCCGAACTGGTCAAGCTCGCCTGCGCTCTTCACCCCAAGCCCTACAAGGTCACCGACGTCCTCGCCCGCGCGGGCATCTCGCAGATCGCCGACCGCAAGGTCAACAAGCTCTCCGGCGGCCAGTCCCAGCGCGTCCGCTTCGCCCTGGCCACCGCCGGCGACAGCGACCTGATCGTGCTCGACGAGCCGACCACCGGCATGGACGTCTCCGCCCGCCAGGCCTTCTGGGCCACCATGCGCGAGCAGGCCGACCAGGGGCGTACGGTCCTGTTCGCCACGCACTACCTGGAAGAGGCCGACGCGATCGCGGACCGGGTGCTCGTCCTGCACCGCGGGCGGCTCCTCGCCGACGGCACCGCCGCCGAGATCAAGGCGAAGGCCGGCGCCCGCCGCGTCTCCTTCGACCTGGAGGGCATGATCGACGAGGCCCCGCTGCGCGCGCTGCCCTTCCTGACCTCGATAGACGTTTCCGGGCAGACGGTCCGAATCCAGTCCACCGACGCCGACGCGACGGTCCACGCCCTGTACGGCCTCGGCGTCTACCCCCGCAACCTCGAAGTCGCTGGGCTCGGGCTCGAGCAGGCGTTCGTCGCCATCACCGAGGCCGAGGAGGCCAAGCAGTCATGAGCAGCCTGATCAAGCTGGAACTGGCCCGGGCCCTGCGCAACCGCAAGTTCCTGTTCTTCTCCGTGCTCTACCCGTCGCTCCTGTTCCTGCTCATCGCCGGGAAGGCCGACAGCGTGACCAAGGTCGACGGCACAGGCCTCACGATCCCGACCTACATGATGGTCTCCATGGCCTCCTTCGGCGCCCTGACCGCCGTCCTGATGGGCAACAGCGAGCGGATCGCCAAGGAGCGCGAGAGCGGATGGGTACGGCAGTTGCGGCTGACCACCCTGCCGGGGCGCGGCTACGTCCTCGCCAAGACCGCCAGTGCCGCCGTCGTCAGCCTCCCGTCCATCGTCGTCGTGTTCGTGGTCGCCGCGGCCGTGAAGCACGTCCACCTGGACGCCTGGCAGTGGCTCGCCCTCACCGGCGCGATCTGGGCCGGCAGCCTCGTCTTCGCGGCGCTCGGCGTGGCCATCGGCTACCTCGCCAGCGGCGACGCGGTCCGCCCGATCACGATGATCACCTACTTCGGCCTGTCGATACTGGGCGGTCTGTGGATGCCGACGACCACTTTCCCGCAGTGGCTGCAGGACATCGCCAAGTGGCTGCCCACCTACGCGTACGCTGCCCTGGGACAGGCCATCGAACAGAGCCGGGCCCCGCACGCACAGGACATCGCCGTCCTCGTCGCCTTCTTCGCGCTGTTCGCAGGCGGCGCGGCCTGGCTGTACCGGAAGGACACCTTGAAGGCGTGAGCGCCATGACGGACGACCTGCGGTCCGACGAGGTCCGGTCGGAGCGGCTGATGCGCATGGGGCAGCCGCCCCGCAACCGGCGGGAGCTGCTGCGCAAGACCCTGTGGATCGGCGTCTGGCTCGTCTTCCTCAGCTCACCGGTCCACGACCTTGCCTCCGGCAACCACACCACCGGCGGCATCGCGGCCGGCTGGCTGGGTCTCGCGGGCTTCGTCGGGGTCTATCTCACGCTGGTCTTCCGCAACATGGGCCGGCCGTTCTCCCGGACGTTCGTCAGCGTCCTCCTGGTCTCTCTCGCCGCGCTCGCCGCCCTGCTGTGCTTCACGCTCGGCTCGCCCTGGATCGGCCTCTTCGTCTACGTGTCCGTCGCCTGCGGGGCGACCTTGCCGCTGCGGGTGGCCTACTGGGCGATCCCGGCGACGGCCGCCGAGATGCTGCTCGTCGGACAGCTTGTCGGTGAGGAGCACGCGTGGAACATGCTTCTCCTGGTGCTGCTCATCGGGTACGCGATGACCGGAGTCGGCCAGCTGGTGCGCACGACGATCGAGTTGCGCAAGGCCCGCGCCACCGTCGCGCAGCTCGCCGCCAACGAGGAGCGGCTGCGGCTGGCCCGCGATCTGCACGACCTGCTCGGCCACTCGCTCTCCCTGATCACCCTGAAGAGCGAGCTCGCCGGCCGTATGCTCCCCGACCATCCCGACAAGGCGGCCCAGCAGGTCGCCGACATCGAACAGGTCAGCCGCCAGGCCCTCGTCGATGTGCGCGAGGCGGTCACCGGCTACCGTCGCCCGCGCCTGGCCGCCGAACTCGCGGGCGCCCAGGTCGCCCTGACGGCGGCCGGGGTCACCGCGCAGGTGCCCGCGGAACCGGACCTCGCCGGCGTGGCGGAGGAGAGCGAGTCCGCCCTTGCCTGGGCTCTGCGGGAGGCGGTGACCAACGTCGTACGGCACAGCGGCGCGGGGCGCTGCACGGTGGAGGTGCTGCGGCGGCAGACCCTGGAGGGCCCGGTGCTGGAACTCTCCGTCGAGGACAACGGCTCGGGCGGCTCGGGCAAGGGCCCCGGCAACGGCCTGACGGGTCTGACCGAGCGGCTGGAGAAGGCCGCCGGGACCCTGGAGGCGGGCCGCCTGAAGCACGGCTTCCGGCTGGTCGCGCGCGTGCCCCTCGGTACCGCGGTGGACGTAGGATCCGGTGCATGAGCCGCACGATCAAGGTCCTGCTCGCCGAGGACCAGTCGATGGTCCGGGAAGCCCTGGCCGCCCTGCTGGGCCTGGAGGAGGACATCGAGGTCGCTGCCCAGGTCGCCCGCGGTGACGAGGTGCTGACGGCGGCACGCGCCCATGACGTGGACGTGGCACTCCTGGACATCGAGATGCCCGGCGCCACCGGGATCGAGGCGGCGGCCCAGCTCCAGCGGGAGTTCCCGTCCCTCAAGGTGATCGTCCTCACCACGTTCGGACGTCCCGGCTATCTGCGCTCCGCGATGGAGGCGGGCGCCGACGCCTTCCTGGTGAAGGACGCGCCCGCGGCCCAACTCGCCGAGGCGGTACGGAAGGTGCTGGCCGGGGAGCGCGTCATCGACCCCACCCTGGCGGCGGCCGCCCTCGCCGACGGCGCCAACCCGCTGACCGACCGCGAACGCGAGGTCCTGCGCGCGGCGGCCGACGGCTCCACCAACGCGGAGCTGGCCGCCGCCCTGCACCTGTCCCAGGGCACGGTCCGCAACTACCTCTCCACGGCGATCCAGAAACTGGCGGTCCGCAACAGGGCGGAGGCGGTACGGATCGCTCGTGAGAAAGGGTGGCTGTAGCGCCCCCGAAAGGGCGCCGGGCCTGTGACATCAAGCGGCTCCGCCGCATGGGCGCGCGACCGGTCCCGACGTATCCGCACTCGCACGACCGCGCCGACCCCGCGGTGCTGGGGCGAACCCTCAGTTGAGCCTGGCTCGAGCCGCCCGGGCCTGCTCTCGCACCCGGTCGGCCGCCGTCTCGTCGACGGCGGACACCAACTCGGCGTAGGCCTCGAGCTCCGCGGCCCCTCGCAGAAAATCGCCGCGCTGCACGAGAAGCTGCGCGCGCTCGTACCGCAGCCGCGCCGGATGCGACGGCAGCAGCAACGACAACTCGACCGCCCACAGGGCGACATCCGACCGCTCGGGCCGGGCGGCGGCCCACGCGCGGATGTTGTTCAGCATGCGCAGCACGACGTCCAGCGGATCGGCGGGCACGAGCATCGACGGATCGAGCGGCGCCCCCGTGGCCCCGGCGACCAGCATCTCCGCGTCGCCGCCGGTCAGCACCCGGCCCCCGTCGAAGGGGTCGGCCAGCACGTGCTCGTCCGTCGGCCCGAACCCGACGACGAAGTGCCCGGGGAGCGCGACCCCGTGCACCGGCCCACCCGCCCGCCGTGCCACCTCGATCCACACCACCGACAGCAGGATCGGCAGCCCGCGCCGCCGCCGCAACACCTCGTGCAGCAACGAGGACTGCAGCCGCTCGTAGTCGGCGGGCGTGCCATGGAATCCGTGGCGCCCGCCGAGGAGGTCGGCCAGCGCGGCGGCCCAGGACCGGGGTCCGCCCGGCGCGAAGGGCAGCTGCCCGGCCAGCCGGTCCAGCTCGATCTGCGCGGCGTCCATCCCGGCATCGTCCAGCGTCCCGTCCGCGGCCGCTCCCACCAGCAGACAGAGGGTCGCGAGGTCGGGCCGCGCGGAGCGGGCCTCCTCGCCGAACCGCCGCCGCACCTCGGCGGCCCGTTCCGGTTCCGGGGGATAGGGGGCATGCATGGCGGCCTCGAAACCTCTCACACCACCGGGCCGCGCCCCGCGACCGCCGGGCCGTCCGTGTCGGGCCCGGGGGAGCCCTCCGGCTCCCGGTAGTGGTGATGTGCATGATGCGCTTCGAAGCCCAGTCCCGCGTACAGGGCCCGGGCGCCCGCGTTGTCCGTCTCCACCTGGAGCCAGGCCGCCGAGGCGCCCTCGGCGAGGGCCTGCCGGGCCAGCGCGGCCATCACGGCGCCGGCCAGGCCCCGTCGGCGCTGGTCCGGGGCGACCTCGACCGCCGCGAAACCGGCCCACCGGCCGTCCACCACACACCGCCCGATCGCCGCCGGAGGGGCACCCTCCGGCCCCGGTACCGCCGCGAACCAGACCGAGGGTCCGCTGCCCAGCACCTTGAGGGCCACCTCGCCCAGCCCCTTGCGCTGGTAGCGGGCGAGCCACCGCTCGTCGGCCGTGCGCGAGAGCACGACCCCGGGCGCCTCCCGGTCCGTCAGGGGTGCCAGCGAGCCCGTCCACAGCTCGGCGGTCACCTCCCGTGTCCACCCACGGGCCTCCAGTTCGGCGCCCAGCAGCTCCTGCGTGCCCTGCGCACCCGTCGCCACCTGCACGTACGCGGGCAGGCCACGGGCCGCGTACCAGCGCCGTACGACCTCCAGCGCCGCGTCCAGCGACAGCCCGGGGTCACCGAGCGGCAGCACCGAATTGGCCCGGCGCGTGAATCCGGCGGCGGCCCTCAGCTCCCACTCGCCGAGGGGCTCGCGCTCCACCGGCTGCCAGGCCCGGGCGGTGATCCGTGCCAGCTCCTCGTACGAGGCCGCCGGGCCCCGCCGACGGGCCGGAGCCGCCGGCACGACCTTGCCCGCGACCAGCGAGGATTCCGGGATCCGGACGCTTTGACCGTCCCGCCGTGTGATCAGCAGCACACCTTCGTCCCATGATGTGAGAACACCGACCGTGTCGGTGAACCTCTCACCCTCGGCGGCATGTTCGTACCACTGCCGTACGGAGACGCGTTTGCCCACGTCAGCAGCGGTGATTCGGACCTCGAGCCGTCCGCCCGCAGAGATTTCCACAGGTCAGTTCACCCCTCCTGTTCGGATCATGCCCAGGAACGGAGATACTAGGTGCGGGCATCGACGACGCCGCGCTCCCGCGCGCCAGGCGGCGGAGCCTGAGGAGGCCCGCCAGCGCCCTATCGAGGAGGAACGACAGCGTGACCTACGTCATCGCAGAGCCTTGTGTCGACGTCAAGGACAAGGCGTGCATCGAGGAGTGCCCGGTCGACTGCATCTACGAGGGCCAGCGGTCCTTGTACATCCACCCGGACGAATGCGTCGACTGTGGAGCCTGCGAGCCGGTGTGCCCGGTCGAGGCGATTTTCTACGAGGATGACACGCCCGAGGAGTGGAAGGACTACTACAAGGCGAACGTCGAGTTCTTCGACGAGCTCGGCTCGCCCGGTGGCGCCAGCAAGCTGGGGCTGATCGAGCGCGACCACCCCTTCATCGCGGCGCTGCCCCCGATGAACCAGTAAGCGGTACGCACCACCGTGCCGCCTCGGTCCCGTACGGTGCCCGCCGCACCGCACGGGACCGAGGCGTTTGGCGCCCGTACGCTCCTACTGGGGCACTCGTCGTACGAGAACACGAGAACTCGTACCGGGGCGCCCGATGTACAAGAAAGTGAGCCCGATCCCGTGTCCGCAGTCTCCCACCGCCTTCCGACCTTCCCTTGGGACAAGCTGGAGCCGTACAAGAAGACGGCTGCCGCGCATCCGGACGGGATCGTCGACCTGTCCGTCGGTACCCCGGTCGACCCGGTGCCCGAGCTGATCCAGAAAGCGCTGGTAGCGGCGGCGGACTCCCCGGGCTATCCGACGGTCTGGGGCACGCCCGAGCTGCGGGACGCGATCACGGGCTGGGTGGAGCGGCGTCTGGGTGCCGGTGACGTCACCCACCGCCATGTCCTGCCCGTGGTCGGCTCCAAGGAGCTCGTGGCGTGGCTCCCGACCCAGCTGGGCCTCGGTCCCGGCGACACGGTCGCGTACCCGCGCCTGGCCTATCCGACGTACGAGGTCGGCGCGCGACTGGCCCGCGCGGACCACGTGGTCTACGACGACCCGACCGAGCTGGACCCGGCGAACCTGAAGCTGCTCTGGCTCAACTCCCCGTCGAACCCGACGGGCAGGGTGCTGGCCAAGGAGGAGCTGACCCGGATCGTGGCCTGGGCGCGCGAGCACGGGGTCCTGGTCTTCTCCGACGAGTGCTACATCGAGCTGGGCTGGGAGGCCGACCCCGTCTCGGTCCTGCACCCGGATGTGTGCGGCGGCTCGTACGAGGGCGTCGTCGCGGTCCACTCCCTGTCCAAGCGGTCGAACCTGGCGGGCTACCGGGCGGCGTTCCTCGCGGGTGACCCGGCGGTCCTGGGCCCGCTCCTGGAGATCCGCAAGCACGGCGGCATGATGACGTCGGCGCCGACGCAGGCAGCGGTCGTGGCCGCCCTGGGCGACGACACGCACGTCCGCGAGCAGCGCGAGCGCTACGCCGCCCGTCGCACGGCCCTGCGCGACGCTCTCCTGAAGCACGGCTTCCGCATCGAGCACAGCGAGGCGAGCCTGTACCTGTGGGCGACCCGCGACGAATCGTGCTGGGAGACGGTCTCCCACCTCGCCGACTTGGGCATTCTGGTCGCCCCGGGCGACTTCTACGGCGCTGCGGGCGAGAAGTTCGTACGGGTGGCCCTGACGGCGACGGACGACCGCGTCGCGGCAGCGGTCGCGCGGCTGTAGGCCGCCTACGGACGCCACGGACGCTGCGGAGGGGTCCAGGGAACTCCCTGGACCCCTCCGCCGTACGGCCGTGCGGCTCAGCCGCCCAGCGGCAGCTGCTGTACCGGCAGCCCCGTCTTCGTGGCGCCACCGAGCAGACCCCCGGCCTGCCCCGTCGCGTCCCCGGCCACCTTCTGCGCGACCGGCGCTGCCGTCCCGACGATCTTCCCGCCGGTGCTGCTCGCGGTCGGCACCGCCTTCTTGACCGCCTTGCTGCCGGCCTTGACCGCCTGGCCGCCTGCGTCACCCGCGAGTCCGGTGACCTTCTGGGCCGCACCGTCGACCTTCTGAGCCGCGCCGTCGACGGTGGTGCCGACCTGCGCGCTGTCCAGAGCGGTCAGCCCGCCGAGGTTCGGGGTGGCCGGCAGATCGGTCGTCGCCGCGCTGGCGGAGCCGGCCGCACCGACCACGGGTGCCGCTCCCGCCGCGATCAGCAGCGCGGCACGGGCGATCCGGCGGGTCAGGGGGAGGGACATGATGCTCCTTAGACGGGAGAGAACGGTGAAGTGTCCGACTGCGTCCGGCAGTTGACCGTTCGGGGCTCGGACGCAGTGACTACCGCTCGAAGCCCACGAAGGTTGCGGTGCCCCAATGTAAAGAGTTGGTAATGCGTCGCATTATCGGCTGGGGGTGAAATCGGGCAAACGGCATCCGGCCGGAAAGCCTGCCGAATCCTTACAGCCCTTTGTTCTCAAGGGATTTCGTGTCCGCGTAAGGGGGCGGACAAAAACCGGCGCGCCTCGTCGACGAGGCGCGCCGTGCACAACTCCGATGGGTGAGCACCCGTACTGCTGCCCGATCTACTCTCCGGTGACGATGCGGACTTCGGTGGTCGACGCCTTCGCGCCGGAGGCACCGGTCGTACGCCACTCGGCCGCGAAACCTCCGCGCGACCACTCGCGGCCCGCGAAGGAGACGCGCGCGATGTGCAGCGCCGACGAGTTGGCCACCGCCCAGTGCGCCAGCTCCCAGCCGCGCTGGCGGACCGTGCCCGAGGCGGTGGACTTCCGGGGCACCGGGACCGTCACCGCGTTTGCGGCCGGCTTCGTGGCGACCGCGTGGGACGGCGACGACCGCCCTGCGCCCACCTCCGCGCCGGCCGTCTGCAGCACCTCGCGCCCGAAGTCCCTCACGAGCGCGGCCCTTACCGCGTCCGGGCCGCCGGTCGCCGTCGGCGCCGGGCGTCCCTGACAGGTCAGTGTGGCCGCCGCCTTGCCGGTCAGCGCGTCGGCGAGCAGCGCGGCATCCGGCTCGTGCTTCGCGTACGCCTCCGGATAGCCGCTGCGCTGCACGCGCTGCGCGGCGACGGTCAGCGGCAGGTGCCGGTAGTCGGGCACCTTGGCCAGGTGTTCGTAGAAGACGCCCGCCGCGTACGTCGGGTCCATGATCTGCTTCCTCGTGCCCCAGCCCTGTGACGGACGCTGCTGGAACAGGCCGAGGGAGTCCCGGTCGCCGTGCTCGATGTTGCGCAGGCCCGACTCCTGGAGCGCGGTCGCGAGCGCGATGGTCACCGCCCGCTCGGGCAGGCCGCGGGTGGTGCCGACGGCGGAGATCGTCGCGGCGTTGACCGCCTGCTCCGGGGTGAAGTCGTACGACGCTCCGCCACCCTTGCCCGAGACGACCCGGCATCTCGGCGCGGCCGAGCCGGTGAGGTACTGGACGACGAGATAGCCCGCGAGGGCGAGCAGGACCACGACGGCCGCCCCGAAACGGAGAAGGCGGCCGCGGCGCTTGGGGATGGGGGACGGCTCCGGCACGCGTTACAAGGTACTGGAGGTGCCCCGAGGCGTTGCCCGGGGTTGTGGACAACTCGTGTGCAGGTACGGGCGGTCCGGCGCGCTAGGGTCGACATCATGGCCGATACCCCTCTTGACCTCACGCTGGACGCCGCGCGGCTGACCGCGCAGCTCGTCGACTTCCCCTCCGAGAGCGGCAATGAGAAGCCCCTCGCGGACGCGATCGAAACGGCGCTGCGCGCCCTGCCGCACCTGACGGTCGACCGGTACGGCAACAACGTCGTGGCCCGGACGAACCTCGGACGGCCGGAGCGCGTCGTCCTGGCGGGCCACATCGACACGGTTCCGATCGCGGACAACGTGCCCTCCCGCCTGGACGAGGACGGCGTGTTGTGGGGCTGCGGCACCTGCGACATGAAGTCGGGCGTCGCGGTCCAGCTCCGCATCGCGGCGACGGTCCCCGAGCCCAACCGCGACCTCACGTTCGTCTTCTACGACAACGAAGAGGTCGACGCGCACCTGAACGGTCTGAAGCATGTGGCCGAAGCCCATCCCGACTGGCTGGAGGCCGACTTCGCGGTGCTGCTGGAGCCCTCCGACGGCCAGGTCGAGGGCGGTTGCCAGGGCACGCTGCGGGTCCTGCTGAAGACCAAGGGCGAGCGGGCCCACTCGGCGCGCGGCTGGATGGGCTCGAACGCGATCCACGCGGCGGCCCCGATTCTCGAGCGCCTGGCCGCGTACGAGCCTCGGTACCCGGTGATCGACGGCCTCGAGTACCGGGAGGGACTGAACGCGGTCGGCATCTCGGGCGGGGTCGCCGGGAACGTGATCCCCGACGAGTGCGTGGTCACGGTCAACTTCCGCTACGCCCCCGACCGCACCGAGGAGGAGGCGGTCGGGCACGTCCGCGAGGTGTTCGCCGACTGCGGGGTGCAGGAGTTTCTCGTGGTCGACCACAGCGGCGGCGCCCTGCCCGGCCTCTCACACGCGGCCGCGGCGGCGTTCATCGAGGCGGTCGGCGGCACCCCGCAGCCCAAGTACGGGTGGACGGACGTTTCCCGCTTCAGCGCACTCGGCGTCCCGGCCGTCAACTACGGCCCCGGCAACCCGCACTTGGCGCACAAGCGGGACGAGCGCGTGGAGACGGCGAAGATCCTTGCCGGGGAGGAGCGCCTGAGGGCCTGGCTGACCTCCTGACCTGCCGCCGGATCGGGGGACGGCGGTTCGTGGCGGACATGCACACGTCCCCCGTCCGTAACCCGCGTGGATCTACGCTGGGGTGGAACGACCCCCGAGCGGAGGGAGCGCACATGCCTACCGGCAACCCCGAGGGGAAGAAGGTGCCGCCGGACGAGCAGCGGCTCGGTCCGGTGCTGCGCAGGCGCGGCCAGGTGATGAAGAGCACCACGGACCAGCGCCTGCTGGACGAGCGCGCCCCCACGGACTGGGTCCACACGGATCCGTGGCGTGTCCTCCGCATCCAGTCGGAATTCATCGAGGGCTTCGGCACCCTTGCCGAACTCCCGCCTGCGATCAGCCTGTTCGGTTCCGCGCGAACGCCGGTCGACTCGCCCGAGTACGAGGCGGGCGTGCGCTTGGGGCGCGGCCTGGTGGAAGCGGGCTGGGCGGTGATCACGGGCGGCGGCCCGGGCGCGATGGAGGCGGCGAACAAGGGCGCCTGCGAGGCCAAGGGGATCTCGGTCGGCCTCGGCATCGAACTGCCCTTCGAGCAGGGCCTGAACCCGTACGTCGACATCGGCCTGAACTTCCGCTACTTCTTCGTCCGCAAGATGATGTTCGTGAAGTACGCGCAGGGCTTTGTCGTCCTGCCGGGCGGCCTGGGCACCCTCGACGAGTTCTTCGAGGCCCTGACCCTGGTCCAGACCCAGAAGGTCACCCGCTTCCCGATCGTCCTGTTCGGCACGTCGTACTGGGGCGGCCTGGTGGACTGGCTCAAGAACACCCTGGTGGCCCAGGGCAAGGCCTCGGAGAAGGACCTGCTCCTGTTCCATGTGACGGACGACGTGGACGAGGCGGTGGCGCTGGTGTCGAAGGAGGCGCAGCGCTAGCGGAAGGGGCGAGGCCCGGGAAGCGACGGGACGGGCGGGGGCGGCGGGGCGACAAGCGTCAGGCCAGCCCCCGGCGGGCCACCGCCGGTGGCCGGTGGCCCGCGATCGACCCCACCATGTCCAGGACCTGGCGCGTCTCCGCCACCTCGTGCACCCGGTAGACCTGCGCCCCCAGCCACGCCGACACCGCCGTCGTCGCCAGGGTCCCCAACACCCGTTCCTTCACCGGCTTGTCCAGCGTCTCGCCCACGAAGTCCTTGTTGGACAGCGACACCAGCACAGGCCACCCCGTGTCGACCATCTCGTCCAGCCGCCGCGTCGCCTCCAGGCTGTGCCGCGTGTTCTTCCCGAAGTCGTGGCCCGGGTCGATCAGAACCGACTCGCGCGGGACCCCCAGAGCCACGGCCCGCTCCGCCAGCCCCAGGGTCACCTCCAGGATGTCGGCCATCACGTCGTCGTACGTCACCCGGTGCGGACGGGTCCGCGGCTGTGATCCCCCGGCGTGCGTGCACACCAGCCCCACCCGGTAGCGCGCCGCGACCTCCGCGAGCCGCGGGTCGACCCCGCCCCACGCGTCGTTCAGCAGATCCGCGCCCGCCTCGCACACCGCCTCGCCGACCTCGTGCCGCCAGGTGTCCACGCTGACCACCACGTCGGGGAAGCGCCGCCGCACCTCGGCGACGAAACCGACCGTCCGTCGCGCCTCCTCCTCGGCCGTGACCTCTTCCCCCGGCCCGGCCTTGACCCCGCCGATGTCGATGATCGCGGCACCCTCTGCCACCGCCTGCTCCACACGCGCGAGGGCGGGCTCGTCGCGGAACGTGGCCCCCTGGTCGTAGAAGGAGTCGGGCGTCCGGTTCACGATCGCCATGATCACCGGCTCGTGTGTGGCGAATTCCCGCCTTCCCAGCCTGAGCATCCCCTGTGACCTCTCCCGTTACGTCCGTTCCTTGGCCGCCTGCGACCTTAGTTGTCAGCGTCGCATGGCACGATCTGACCCAGACAGATTCGACATCGGCACTTCCGCGTCGGCGCGCAGCGCGCCGGCACCGAGCGTGGGGACCTCAGTGATGCTCATGTTCTTGTTCCTGGTCGTCGCGCTCGCCGTCGTGGTCGCCGCGGTGACACTGGCCGTGGTGGGCGGCGGCGAGAGCGCCCCCCTGCCGGAGGCGGCGCCCGAGCGGCTCGAGGACCCGCTGCCCCCGGACCGCCCGGTCGGCCGCGCGGACGTGGAGGCCCTGCGCTTCCCGCTCGCCGTCCGCGGCTACCGCATGGCGGACGTGGACGACGCGCTCGGCCGGCTCGGCGCCGAGATCGCCGAGCGGGACGCCCGCATCGCCGACCTCGAGGCCGCGCTCGCCGGTGCACGCGCGCCGAGGACGTCCCTGGACAAGCCGGCCGAGGGGAACCACCAGTGAGCGGCGCGGCCATTGCGGGACCCGACGGAGTGCTGCGCTGCCCCTGGGCCCTGTCCACCGAGGACTACGTGGCGTACCACGACGAGGAGTGGGGCCGCCCGGTCCACGGCGACGAGGCGCTGTACGAGCGGCTGTGCCTCGAGGCCTTCCAGTCGGGTCTGTCGTGGATCACGATCCTGCGCCGCCGTGAGGGCTTCCGCGCCGCCTTCGCCGACTTCAGGATCGCCAAGGTTGCCGCCTTCACGGAGACCGACCAGGAGCGCCTGCTCGCCGACCCGGGCATCATCCGCAACCGCGCCAAGATCGAGGCGACGCTTGCCAACGCGCGCGTGCTGGCCGACTGGGCACCGGGCGAGCTGGACGAGCTGATCTGGTCGTATGCCCCCGACGGGGCCTCCCGGCCCGCCCCGAAGACCCTTGCCGATGTCCCGGCGGTCACCGCCGAGTCGACGGCCCTGTCCAAGGCCCTGAAGAAGCGCGGCATACGTTTCGTCGGCCCGACGACGGCGTACGCGCTGATGCAGGCGTGCGGGCTGGTGGACGACCACCTGGCCGACTGCGCCGCCCGGAGCGGCTGACCCCGGACGGCGCGACTCCGCCTCAGCGGCCCACGTACTTCGGCTTCTCCTTGTTGACGAACGCCCGCACCGCGATCGCGTGGTCCTCCGAGGCTCCGGCGCGGCTCTGCAGCTCGTCCTCCTTCCCGAGGGTCTCGTCGAGGGAGTGGGAGAGCCCGAAGGCGAGGGACTCCTTCAGGGCGGCGTACGCGAGCGTCGGCCCCTGGGCCAGCGAGCGGGCCACCTTCTCCGCCTCCGCACGCAGCTCGGCCTGGGAGACCAGCCGGTTCGCGATCCCCCACTCGTACGCCTGCTGGGCGGTGATGCTCCGCGGGAAGAGCAGCAGGTCCGCGGCGCGGGAGGGGCCGACGACGCGCGGCAGTGTCCAGGAGACCCCTGAATCGGCGGTGAGCGCGACCCCGGCGAACGACGTGTTGAAGGCCGCCGTGTCGGCGACGATCCGGTAGTCCGCGGCGAGTGCGAATCCGAAGCCCGCCCCGGCCGCCACCCCGTTCACGGCGGCGACCACCGGCTTCGCCGCTTCGGTCAGCGCCCGCACGATGGGGTTGTAGTGCTCCCGGACGGTGCTCATCACCGCGGTGTCGGAGCCCGAGTCCTGGGCCTGGAGCAGCCCGATGTGTTCCTTGAGGTCCTGCCCCACACAGAACGCCCGGTCCCCGGCGGCGGTGAGCAGGATCGCCCGTACCGCCTCGTCGTCCGCCGCCTCCTGCGCCGCGTCCCTGAGGGCGACCTTGGTCGCGATGTTCAGCGCGTTCATCGCCTCGGGACGGTTCAGCGTGATCGTCGCGAGTCCGTCGCTCACCTCGTAGAGCACGGTGTCGGCCATGGTGGTCTCCTCCGGTGTCGCGGCTCCGTCGTACCGGTCGGTACGCCCTGCGTCGAAGGACAGCATGGCGGAGATCACCGCCCGCGGTGCGGACCGGACGTGTGACCTGCGTCAAAGAATTCCCGTCCGCGTCCGGTCGACGGATGTCCGTGTGAGGGCGCAGTATCACAGTCGCATCGCCGAATTGAGTGGTTTTGCTCGCGCGTGTTGCCCAAGCGATGCCGACCGATGTTGGTCATCGGGTCCTGAGATGCGGGATAATGGCTTGGAAGCAATGTGTTCGATGCCGGTGTCGCGTGTCCTGTGAAGGACCGCGTGCCCTTTCAAGGGGCCGTCGGCTGACGATGAGCTGGTTTCAGGAAGGGGAACGAGCATGGCGGCCATGAAGCCGCGGACGGGCGACGGCCCGCTCGAGGTGACCAAGGAGGGGCGGGGCATCGTCATGCGCGTTCCGCTCGAAGGCGGCGGTCGGCTCGTCGTCGAGCTGACCCCTGACGAGGCCGACGCGCTCGGCGACGCCCTCAAGAAGGTCGTCGGCTGACGCGCAAGCGACCCTGGCTTTCAGCTCCCCGGCATCGTACGCGGTGCCGGGGAGCGCTTTTTCGGGGGCTCGGTTCGCCTCCCGGGCGCCTGAGACCCGGTTCATTCAGCGCGCTCAGCGCTTGACCGCGCACAGCAGCCCGTCCCCCACCGGCAGCAGCGAGGGCACCAGGTCCGGGCTCTCGCGCACCGCGCGCAGCAGTTCCCGCAGGCGCAGGACCTCGGTGGGCTGCGGCCCCGAGTCCACCGTGCGGCCGTTGGCGAAGACCCCCTCGAAGACGATGAGCCCGCCCGGACGCAGCAGGCGCAACGATTCGGCGAGGTAGTCGAGGACCTCGAGCCGGTCGCCGTCACAGAAGACGAGGTCGTAGCCCGCGTCGGCGAGCCGGGGCAGCACGTCCAGGGCTCGGCCCGGGATGAACCGGGCGCGGTTGCTCGCGAAGCCGCAGGCGCGGAAGGCATGGCGGGCGAACTGCTGGTGTTCCGGCTCCGGGTCCACGGTGGTCAGCACCCCGTCCGGGCGCATACCGTGCAGCAGATGGATCCCGGAGACGCCGCACCCGGTCCCGATCTCCGCCACCGCCTTCGCGTCCACGGTGGCGGCGAGCACTCGCAGCGCGGCGCCCGTGCCGGGCGACACCGAGCGCAAACCCGCTTCACGGGCCCGGTCGCGGGCCCAGCGCAGCGCGTCGTCCTCGGCGACATAGGCGTCGGCGAACGCCCAGCTCGTCTGCCGGTTGCCGGTAATGACCCTCTCCTGTCCCCGTGATTGCCTGGGCGTGACTGTATCCGTTGACCCCGGGAACCCGCAGATGGGACCGGGCGTTTAGGAGAGTGGGAAGAGCAGCGGGGGAAGGACGCGGGGGAACGGATGGACCTGGACGCCGAGCAAGTGCTGACGCAGCCGCATCAGCACCCATCAATTTCTCGTAAAACCGCTTATCCGGAGCTAACGGGCGAGGTGGCTATGGTAGGGGCTCCACTGGACACCACCAGAGCCGACAGGGGAGGTGCGGCTGCGCCTGTGGATCGGGGAGGAGTGCTGCGGCGCCTTCTCAGGTCGTCGGGTGAGCCGAAATCCGTGACCGACATCGCTGACACCCACCACGCTTCCGACACCGCGCAGACCGCGACCTTCGCCACCGACGCGGACTCGCAGGCGTGGACTCCGCCCACCTGGGAGGAGATCGTCAGCACTCACAGTGGCCGGGTCTACCGGCTGGCGTACCGCCTGACCGGAAACCAGCACGACGCCGAGGACCTGACCCAGGAAGTTTTCGTCCGGGTCTTCCGCTCCCTGTCGACGTACACGCCCGGCACCTTTGAGGGCTGGCTGCACCGCATCACCACGAACCTCTTCCTGGACATGGTCCGCCGCAAGCAGCGCATCCGTTTCGACGCACTGGGCGAGGACGCGGCCGAGCGGCTGGCCAGCCGCGAGCCGACCCCCCAGCAGGTCCTGCACGACGCGCACTTCGACGCCGACGTCCAGCAGGCGCTCGACACGCTCGCGCCCGAGTTCCGTGCGGCCGTGGTCCTGTGCGACATCGAAGGACTGTCGTACGAGGAGATCGCCGCGACCCTGGGCGTGAAGCTCGGCACGGTCCGGTCCCGCATCCACCGTGGCCGCTCCCAGCTGCGCAAGGCCCTGGCGCACCGCTCGCCCGAAGCCCGCGCCGAGCGCCGGTCCTTCGTGGCCCGGGTGCCCGCGCTGGGGGGAGGGGGCGCGACCGCGTGAGTGGATCCCGTCGCCCCACACCGGCAGAGCAGCACCTGGGAGACCGCCTTTCCGCCCTCGTGGACGGAGAGCTCGGTCATGACACGCGCGAGCGCGTGCTGGCCCATCTGGCCACGTGCGCGAAGTGCAAGGCAGAGGCCGACGCACAGCGCCGACTGAAGAACGTCTTCGCGGAGGCAGCCCCGCCGCCGCCCTCCGAGAGCTTCCTGGCCCGCCTGCAGGGCCTGCCCGCGGGAGGTGACGTCGACGGCGGTGGCACGCCGTTCGGCGGGGGGGACTTCGGCAGAGGGCTCCCGTCGGCCGCCGGGCTGCCCCCGGGCACCGGAGTCTTCGGAGTGAGGGGCGAACCCTTCCGGTACCTGCCCTCGGGACCTCATGCCACGGCGCTGTCCCCCTCCGAGGACCGGACCGTCTCCGGGGAGCCCGGCTTCCGCATCCACCACGTCGGCCGCCAGGACGCCGAGCGGTCCGCGTCACGCGGGCTGCGGTTCGCGTTCGCCGCCGCGGGCGCCGTGTCGCTGGCCGCGATCGCGCTCGGCGGCGTGTCGACGAGCGTCACGACCGACGCGGGCGTCGAAGCGCGCGGCGGTTCGGGTGCCGGAAGCAATGTGACCCCGATGCGCTCGCCGGGCACGGGTGCTTCGGCGCCCGAGACCCAGCGCCGGCGCTCCGCCGGACCGCTGCTCGGACAGCGCACGCTCGACCGGACACCCCTCGCGTCCACCGAGGAATCGGCCCCCCTGCTGCCCGGAACTCCCGCTCCCGGCGTCCAGGAGGCTTCGGAGATCCGTGCTCTGACCGCTCCCGTGGTCGCCGGAGCCGCCGCGATGTCCCCGCTCATACGTCCGCTCACCGAGACCGCACCGCTCGCGCTGACCTCCTGGTCGACGGTTCCGGGGATCAAGGCTCCCGGGCTGCTGGCCGCGCCGGTGCCGGCCTCGTCCACCACCTCGTCCCCCACGCCTTCCTCGCACGCCGCCCACTGACCCGGCGTCTGCGCGGCGGCCGGGGAACCTGGTTGAATCCATGGTGGGCCGCGCTCGCGCAAGCGTTCCGGGCGCGGAATCGACGATCCAGCGGCGACCGCCGGTGCCGCCGTGCCGCGCGCCGGGTGTGGGGAGAGCATGAACGAGGGGAAGCCGGTGTCTCCGGGGCAGGCCGAGGCACGGGCACCTGAGGCAGAGGACGGTGCCGGGGCCGATGGGATCTCCTCCGCGGCGGAAGATCCGTCAGCCGACGGCGAGGCGTTGAACAGTGAGGCGTTGAACGGGGGCTCCAGCGGTCATGACGAGCTGAGCCAGCCCGTCGGCGCGCCTCTGCGAGCCGAGGCGGACACCGACGGGGACTTCGAGCTGGAACGCCCTACCGCAGTGCCGCCGAGAAGCGGGGACGCCCCGGACCGCACCGAGGCGCGGTCCGCCCCGACCGACGGCGTGCCCGCCGGTGCCGGTACCGAGCAGGGAGGTTCCACCGAAGGCGTGCTCCCGCACCAGGTCGGCGACCCGCACGCCGCCCTCGCCGACCGGCCCGAACCTCTCCACGACCCCGACCCCTACAGCACCCCGCCCTACGGCGAACCGGGCCCCTGGGCCCCCGCCCCGCTGGTCCAGCACCCGACGGCAGCGCCCGCGCAGGGCACGGCACCCCCGGTGCCTCCGGCACAGGCCGCACCGATGCCTCCGGCGCCCGCGCCACCGGGCGCGCCGGTCCCCGTCATGGCCGCACCCGCGTCGAACCCCGCCACGTACACCGCCACCGCCTGGCAGAACTACGACCCCTGGGCACCCCGGTCGCCCTTCCGGCAGAACGGCGCCCCGGTCGCCGGCCAGGATCAGCGGCGCAGACCGGCCAGGAAGACGCTGGTGCTCGGGGCCGTACTGCTCGCGCTCGTGGCCGGCGGAGTCGGCGGTGTCATCGGCTCCGCGCTGGAGCGTAACGGCCAAGCCGGGGACGTCCGGTTGCCGCAGGCGGGGGAGGAGCCCAAGGGACGGGCCCCGGACAGCGTCGCCGGGATCGCCGCCCGGGCGCTGCCCAGCGTCGTGACCCTGCACGTCAAGGGCTCCAAGGCGGAGGGCACAGGCACCGGGTTCGTTCTCGACGGGCGCGGACACATCCTCACCAACAACCATGTGGTCGAACCGGCCGGATCCAGCGGTGAGATAAGCGTGACGTTCAACGGGGGCGAAACGGCCAAGGCCACCGTCGTCGGCCGGGACACCGGCTACGACCTCGCCGTCGTCAAGGTGAGCGGCGTCAGCGGCCTGAGGCCCATGCAGCTCGGCAACTCCGACAACGTCCAGGTCGGCGACCCGGTCGTCGCCATCGGTGCGCCCTTCGACCTCGCCGGCACCGTCACCTCCGGGATCATCAGTGCCAAGGAACGCCCCATCACGGCCGGCGGGGAGAAGGGCGACGGGAGCGATGTGTCGTACGTCGACGCCCTGCAGACCGACGCCCCGATCAACCCCGGCAACTCCGGGGGACCCCTCCTCGACTCCAAGGGCCGGGTCGTCGGCATCAACTCGGCCATCCGGTCGGCCGACAACAGCTCCGAGCAGAGCGGCCAGGCGGCGGGCTCCATCGGGCTGGGCTTCGCGATCCCCGTCAACCAGGCCAGGCGCGTGGCCGAGGAGCTGATCAACACCGGTCGGGCCACCCACCCGGTCATCGGTGTCACGCTCGACATGAACTACACGGGCGACGGCGCTCGCGTCGGCACCAAGGGTGCGGGGGGCGGGCCCGCGGTCACTGCGGGAGGCCCGGGGGCCAAGGCCGGGATCGAGTCCGGCGACGTCATCACCGGGGTCGACGGCCTACGCGTCCACTCCGGTGAGGAGCTCGTCATCAGGACGCGCGCCCACCGCCCCGGCGACCGGCTGGAACTCACCGTCGTCCGTGACGGCAGGGAACGGACGATCACGCTCGTCCTCGGCTCGGCGGACGGCAACTGACACGAAGCCCACAAGGACGGGTCCGAAACGTGCCCCACGAGGCAAACAACCCGGAAAACCCGTCGTGTACACGCGGTCGGGGCGCCCGGACGGTACCGGTCCGGCAGGATCGCCGGGTACCGTGGATCCGGCCCGGACCACGGAAGACCGCACAGACCACCGAGGGCCGAGGACCGAGGACATCGCAAGGAGCTTCAGGTGTTCAATGACATAGGACCGCTCGAGCTGGTGACGCTCGTTGTCCTCGCCGTGCTCGTCTTCGGTCCGGACAAGCTCCCGAAGATGATCCAGGACGTCACCCGCACCATCCGAAAGATCCGGGAGTTCTCGGAGAGCGCCAAGCAGGACATCAGGAGTGAACTGGGCCCGGAGTTCAAGGACTTCGAGTTCGAGGACCTCAACCCCAAGACGTTCATCCGCAAGCAGCTGGACAACGACGACCTGGGGCTCAAGGAGATCCGCAACGGCTTCGACCTGAAGAAGGAAATGGCCGAGGTCACGGACGCGGTCCACGGCCGCGAGACCGACTCCTCGCCCTCCTCGTCCTCCCCTTCCGGCTCCGTCGACATGACGAAGAAGCCCGAAAAGATCGACCCCGACGAGCGCCCGCCCTTCGACGCGGACGCCACCTGAGCCGTAGTCGGACGCCCCGGGCCGCACGACACCCCGCGGTGACGTGACGTAGGCCATACACCCATCGGCGTGCGCGCGGCCGTATTGCGACGTCCAGAAGGCCGTACGCGCCGGGCGTTTCGCTGTCGTTCGGAGTGCTGTGGCTATGCTGCCCAGTTGTTGTGCGGACCGTTTTCGGAGCGAGGACGCCCGTGGGGGGCGGGCCGCTCGGGTCCGACGAGAGCGAGGAGGCGTCCGGGCAGATGGAGACGACGAGTCGGGTGGGCGGACAGGCGCCGGCAGCGGAGGGCGGACAACGGCTTTCCTCCGCTCGGCGCACGGTCGACGGCTATCTCCAGGCGTCCTTCCCGTGGTACGGCCTCGACGAGGCGTTCACGGGTCCGCGCTGGCTGATGCAGGTGGGCACGGCGGCCGACGGGGCCGTGGAGCACGGATCGATCGGGCACGGCGAGGAGCCCACCGTGCGCAGCGAGGCCACCGAGGACAAGGAGCGGTTCGCGGTCGTGGTCACCGTCGCCGCCAATCCCGTACGGCGCAGCCCGGACGGCACCGGCCTGCTGGAGGCCACGTCGGTCTCCTCCGCGGCCTGGCTCGCGGGCGTGGGTTTGCTCACGTTCACCTGGCCCGGCCAGATGGACCACACCCTGCGGGACGACTGGCTCGACCAGCAGACCGAGACGGCCTGGGTCCTCGCGGACGACCTGTCCGGCTCCGCCTGGTCCACCCTGTCACTGCCCGTGGACGGCGTTCCGACGCCCTTCCACTACCGCGAGTCCGAGTTCGGCTGGGTGCTGGCCGGGTCCACGCAAGCGGGCGTGCACGTCGGGGCGTACGGCCGGGGAATGAGCGCATACGGACTCGGTTTCGCCGTGATCAAGGACATCGCGGCCTACGCCTAGCCGTGGGTGGGACGATGGGGGCGGCCGTCTCACCCGGACGGCCGCCCCCATCGTCGTACGAGACTCGGAATGACCCGATCGGCGTATCGGCTCTAGAACTTGTTCTTCGGCGTGATTCCCAGCGACAGGCCCGCCAGGCCACGCTGACGGCCGCCCAACTGGCCCGCGATCGCGGAGAGGGCCGAGCCTGCGGGGGAGTCCGGGTCGGTCAGGACCACCGGCTTGCCCTCGTCGCCGCCCTCGCGCAGCCGGACGTCGATGGGGATGGAGCCGAGGACCGGGACCGTGGCGCCGGTCGTACGGGTGAGGCCGTCGGCGACCTGCTGGCCGCCGCCCGTGCCGAAGACGTCCACCATCTCGCCGCAGTGCGGGCAGGGCAGGCCGGACATGTTCTCGACCACACCGACGATCTTCTGGTGCGTCTGGACGGCGATGGCGCCCGCCCGCTCCGCCACCTCCGCGGCCGCCTGCTGCGGGGTGGTGACCACCAGGATCTCCGCGTTCGGGACGAGCTGTGCCACCGAGATCGCGATGTCGCCCGTGCCCGGCGGCAGGTCGAGCAGCAGCACGTCCAGATCCCCCCAGAACACGTCCGCGAGGAACTGCTGGAGCGCGCGGTGCAGCATCGGGCCGCGCCAGACGACCGGCGCGTTGCCCGGGGTGAACATGCCGATCGAGATGACCTTCACGCCGTTCGCCTGCGGCGGCATGATCATGTTCTCGACCTGGGTCGGACGGCCGTCCACGCCCAGCATGCGCGGCACGCTGTGACCGTAGATGTCGGCGTCCACCACGCCGACCTTCAGGCCGTCGGCAGCCATCGCCGCCGCCAGGTTCACGGTCACCGAGGACTTGCCGACGCCTCCCTTGCCGGACGCCACCGCGTAGACGCGGGTGAGCGAGCCCGGCTTGGCGAAGGGGACCTCACGCTCGGCCTGACCGCCGCGCAGCGCGGTCGCCAGCTCGCGGCGCTGCTCGTCGCTCATCACGTCGAGCGTGACGTCCACCCGGGTGACGCCCTCGACGCGCGAGACCGCCTCTGTGACACGCTGCGTGATCGTGTCGCGCATGGGGCAGCCGGAAACCGTCAGGTACACGGTGACCGCGACCGCTCCGTCCTCGCCGATCTCCACCGATTTGACCATCCCCAGCTCGGTGATAGGTCGCTGGATCTCGGGGTCGTTCACCGTCGCCAGTGCCTCGCGCACCGCGTCTTCCGTAGCCATAGAGACGATGGTACGGCGCCCGGCGGGTGCCTCGGAAAGCCCCGTCACCGGTCGTCCACGTCACGTCCGCCCGCCCGCTCCGCCGGGAATACGACATGACCGTCGGGGCGCCGCTGCCCGTCCAGCTCCTTCACGAAGTCCTGGAGTTCGGAACGGATCCAGTCGCGGGTGGCGACCTCGCCGAGGCCCGTGCGCAGTGCGGCGACCTCCCGGGTCAGATACTCGGTGTCCGCGATCGACCGCTCGTTCTGCTTGCGGTCCTGTTCGAGGTTGACCCGGTCGCGGTCGGCCTGCCGGTTCTGCGCGAGCAGGATCAGCGGGGCCGCGTAGGAGGCCTGCAGGGACAGCATCAGGGTCAGGAAGATGAAGGGGTACGGGTCGAAGCGCAGATGGTGCGGAGCGAAGACGTTCCACACCACCCACAGAATGATGACGACCGTCATCCAGACGATGAACCGCCCGGTGCCGAGGAAGCGTGCGATCCGTTCCGACAGGCGTCCGAACGCCTCCGGGTCCCACTCGGGCAGGAGGCGGGTGCGGCGCGGCTGCGGCTGGTCGAGCCGGAGACGGTGGGCACCCCTCCCGGCTCGCGCGAACTCGAGAGTTTGAGGGCGGGGGACGGCGGTCGCGCCCGAAAGGGTCCTCTCGCGCTCAGGCACCATGGTCGGCCCCCTCGTCGCTCAGTTCGAACTCCGTCTCGCGCCAGTCCTCCGGCAGCATGTGGTCCAGTACGTCGTCCACGGTCACCACGCCGAGCAGCGAGCCGGACTCGTCGACGACGGGCGCCGCGACCATGTCGTAGGTCGCGAAGAACCCGGCCACCACCGGCAGCGGGGTGTCCGGCGCCAGGGGCTGCAGATCGTCGTCGAGGATCGAGCTGACGAGCGTGTAGGGCGGATCGCGCAGCAGCCGCTGGAAGTGCACGATCCCCAGGTACTTGCCGGTCGGTGTCTCATCCGGTGGGCGGCAGACGTACACCTGGGCGGCGAGTGCGGGGGACAGATCACGGTTGCGGACCCGGGCGAGGGCGTCGGCGACGGTGGCGTCGGGCCGCAGCGCGATCGGCTCGGTGGTCATCAGGCCGCCCGCCGTCTTCTCCTCGTACGCCATCAGACGGCGCATGTCGGCCGCGTCGGCGGGCTGCATCAGGTTCAGCAGCCGCTCCTTCTCGTCCTCCGGCAGTTCGGCGAGCAGGTCGGCGGCGTCGTCCGGGTCCATGGCCTCCAGGACGTCCGCGGCGCGCTCCTCCTGCAGCTTGCCGAGGATCTCGATCTGATCGTCCTCGGGCAGCTGTTCGAGGACATCGGCGAGCCGGTCGTCGTCCAGGGCGGCGGCCACCTCCGCGCGGCGCTTCGGGGAGAGATGGTGCAGGACGTTGGCGAGGTCGGCCGGCCGCAGCTGTTCGAACGTGGCCAGGAGGCTCTCGGCGCCCTGTCCCTGCTCCTCCAGGGAGAACCCGGTGACGGCGGACCACTCGACCGTGAGCGTCTCGCCCTTGCTGCGCCTGAACGCCCCGCCCTTCCCCTTGCGTACGAAGACCTTGTCGACCTCCCACTCCCGGCGGGCCGGCAGCTGCTGCACCGAGAGGTCGAGGACGGTGACCTCCTCGCCGGTCTCGACGAGCTTGACGCGCCGGTCGAGCAGCTCACCGAAGGCGAGCCGCTCGGTGGGCCGCTGCTCGAAGCGGCGCACGTTCAGCACACCCGTGGTGATGACCTG
The DNA here is from genome assembly GCF_055561075.1 of Streptomyces sp. NPDC022910. Classification (NCBI taxonomy): domain Bacteria; kingdom Bacillati; phylum Actinomycetota; class Actinomycetes; order Kitasatosporales; family Streptomycetaceae; genus Streptomyces; species Streptomyces sp. NPDC022910. The sequence goes on along the minus strand of NZ_JBVHHL010000003.1, from coordinate 121,484 downwards.
GCCGGACTCGATGCCGGTCACGCGGGTCATGGGCAGGAAGATCCGGCGGCGGGTGGTCAGTTCGACGACCAGGCCGAGCAGCCGCGGGGGACGTCGGCCCACGCGCAGCATGACGACGAGGTCGCGCACGCGTCCCACCTGGTCGCCGTTGGGGTCGAAGACGGCTACGCCGGCCAGGTGCGAGACGAAGATGCGAGGGGCGCTTGCCGCCATGCCCGCGCCTCCTGTTCCAGCCGTTTTGTCCTCTCGCGTGGGCTTCAGGCTAGCCCGTCCCGGTGCGGTACGCCCTGGCGAGAGGTGCGGACGGACTGGCTCCGGAAGGCCTCGCGGGCACCGGTACGCTGCCGTACGCCGATGAGGACACCCACATGAGAGGCAGCCCCACCTTGACCGCATTTCCCCCGGGTCGTAGCCACAGGGCCGCACTGGTGAGCGCGATGTGCGCACTGGTCGTGACGGGGACGGGGCTCGTGGGGTGCAGTAGCGGCGACCCGGACGCCGGGACGAACGGGGTGGGGAAGCTGCCGGCCGAGAAGATCCAGAGCCGGACGCGGACGGCGGCCAAGTCGGCATCGGCGGTGCGGTTGTCCGGGACCGTCGTCAGCAACGGCGGCACGTACACGCTGGACATGCGCCTCAAGGCCGACGGAGGTACCGGGTCGGTCACCTCGAAGAACGGGACGTTCAAGTTGCTGCGGGTGGGCGACCACCTGTTCCTGAAGGCCGACACCAAGTTCTGGGACCAGGAGGACGGCACGGGAGGCGGGGCGAGCTCGGCGGCCGCGGCGAACAAGCTCGACGGGATGTATGTGAAGGTGCCGACCGGGGACCCCGCCTACAAGCGCTTCAGCGGCTTCACCGACAAGGACGTGCTGCTGGACGGGCTCCTCAACCTGCACGGCACGCTGGGGACGGACGGCCACCACGAGCAGAACGGCGTCCGCACGATCCGTATCACCGGCGACAAGGGCTCCGGCGGCACGCTGTACGTCTCCCTGGAGGGAGCCCCCTATCCGCTGCGCCTGGTCCGCGCCGGCAACGCGGGGACGCTCCGCCTGGCGGACTGGGGGAAGGACTTCGCGCTGGCGGAGCCGCCGAAGGACGAGACGGTGGACTACGGGAAGCAGCTGCCGTCGTCCTAGCTGCGCGCAGCACCTGACTGCGGTCGCCGCAGGTGCCCGGCAACGGGCTGAGCGGCACGACTGCCCGCAGCCCGGCCGGATGATCAGCGGCGTTTGCGGCGCAGCAGGCGTGGCAGGGCCGCCGGCATCGGGCGGCGCGTCGTGGCGGGGGTCGGCGGCGGTGGGGCCGCGAGGGAATCCTCCGGCAGCGGCGCCGTCGTACCGCACGGCTCCAGGCGCAGCACCCGGCACTCCCGGCGCCACCGCTCCGGCATCTCCTCGCCGTCGGGAGCGTTCAGCCGCTTGCCCTTCAGCTCGGCGACGGTGCCCTCCCATTCGGGCGAACCCGGCGCAAGCTCGAACACCTTCGCGGGCCAGGTGACGATCCGGCCGCCCTTGTCCTTGCTGCGGACCGTGACGAGCGCGTCCCCGCCGTAGGTCAGACCGGGCAGCGGCTGCTCGCCGGGGCCGTCACCCACCACGCAGGCTGCGCCCTCGTGCCACACGTGCCACAGCGCACGCGCGGGGGCCGGCATCGCGCCCTGGACCCAGATCAGCCCGGACTTCTTCGTGGCCTCCTCGATGAGGGCCCGGTCGAGCAGCTCGCTTGTCATGCGCCCAGCCTAGTAGGGCTTCTCACAGCCAGCCGTTCCGCTTCAGCGTGCGGTGGATGCCCAGACAGATGGCCACCGTGACGCCCATGATCAGCGGATAGCCGTACTTCCAGTGCAGTTCCGGCATGTGATCGAAGTTCATGCCGTACACGCCGCACACCATCGTCGGCACGGCGATGATCGCCGCCCACGCCGTGATCTTGCGCATGTCCTCGTTCTGCGCGACGGACGCCTGCGCCAGATTGGCCTGGAGGATCGAGTTGAGCAGCTCGTCGAAGCCCACCACCTGCTCGTGCACCCGGGCGAGGTGGTCGGCGACATCGCGGAAGTACTTCTGGATGTCCGGGTCGATCAGCCGCATCGGCCGCTCGCTCAGCAGCTGCATCGGCCGCAGCAGCGGCGCCACCGCCCGCTTGAACTCCATTACCTCGCGCTTGAGTTGATAGATGCGGCTGGCGTCCGTGCCCCGGGGCGTCCCCTTCCTGCCCGGCGAGAACACCTCCGTCTCCACCTCGTCGATGTCGTCCTGCACCGCGTCCGCCACCGCGATGTACCCGTCGACGACGTGGTCGGCGATCGCGTGCAGCACGGCGGAGGGGCCCTTGGCGAGCAGCTCGGGTTCGTCCTGGAGCCGGTGCCGCAGCGTCCGCAGCGAGCCCTGTCCGCCGTGCCGGACGGTGATGAAGAAGTCCCGGCCGGTGAAGCACATCACCTCGCCGGTCTCGACGACCTCGCTGTTGGCGGTGAGCCGGTCGTGCTCGATGTAGTGGATGGTCTTGAAGACGGTGAAGAGGGAGTCGTCGTACCGCTCCAGCTTCGGCCGCTGGTGCGCCTGTACCGCGTCCTCGACCGCCAGCGGGTGCAGCCCGAACTCGCTCGCGATACCGGCGAATTCGGCCTCGGTCGGCTCGTGGAGGCCGATCCACACGAAGCCTCCGTCGCGCTGCACCAGCCGCATCGCCTCGTGCGGGGACAGCGGCTTCTGCGTGTCGATGCGGACACCGTCCCGGTAGACGGCGCAGTCGACGACGGCGGACGGCGTCCCGGGGTCGCGCGTGGTGTCGTACGTGCCGGCGTCCTTGCGCAGCGAGGGGCGGGAGGGGCGGACCGCGGCGCGCAGGTCACGGATCATCGACATGGCAGGCTCCTTCGCAACGAGTAGCGAGGGCGCCGGCGGCGGGTGGAACTGCCCGGAATGGGGACGTCCTGTGTGCGGAGGTTTGGCACGTCCACAAAGCGGGGAGCACCGCACCGTCGCGGTGGCGGACTTCGCTACTGATTCAGATCAGACAGATCAGGCAAAACGAAACGAAGTGCTCTTCCGTGGTGCACCGGGGGATCCGAGGCGGGTCCGAGGGAATCCGCGGAATCACGGCGCACATGTGAGAGGTGGCAGCCAGCCAGAGCAGCTACATCAGCGGCCGGAAGAGCGGGTGGTACTGCACGGTCGACTTCGATCCATAACAGCCCCACCTCCTCCGGCCGGTCCCTCGTGAGGGACGATCAACCCCCTGTTGGGGGGTTTTCAGGTGTCGGGATCCGATCGCGACGCTTCTGCGTGCTGCCCGAAACCACCGGCCAAGAGTATCAGCCGACCGAAGTGTCAAGGCGCTGCTTTGCCGGGTACTGACGAGTTCTATGCTCGCCGCATGGCTGATGTTCTTCCTCTGGTCGAGGCCCGGTTGCGCACCGCGCTGGGCGAACCGGACGCTCGCGCAGCGGTCACCTTCCTGGGCACGGACCGCATCGAGGTGCTGCGCTTCCAGGAGGGGGACATCCTCCGTTACGCCACGCTCGGCATGTCCGCCCAGCCGATGACGGACCCCACGGCGACGCTCGCCGGCCCCGTCAAGGGGCCCCGCGCCGAACTCGTCCTCTCCGTCCGTGGCGGCCTCGCCGACACCGACAAGGTCCTTCGCCCGCTCGCCGTGCTCGCCGCGTCCCCGCAGGTCGAGGGCGTGATCGTGGCCCCCGGCGCCTCGCTGGACGTCGGTGAACCGCTGTGGCCGGGCTCCCCGTTCACCTCGGTTCTGGTCGCCGAACCGGGCGGCCTGGTCGAGGACCTGGAACTGGGCGAGCCGCTCGACCCGGTGCGATTCCTTCCCCTGCTGCCGATGACCCCGAACGAGGCCGCCTGGAAGCGGGTGCACGGCGCCCAGGCTCTCCAGGAGCGGTGGCTGACGAACGGGACGGACCTGAGGGATCCGTCCCGCAGGTCCGTCCCGCTGGAGTGACACGGGAGTGAGCAAGCTCACCAACCCGTGGCCGGAACCGGTCAGTTGGCAAAGACGGTGACGCTGTCCTCGCTCGCGTGCCGCGTCTCAAGTTCCTCTGCTTCGTGGGAGAGCACGTTCCGCCGTACGAGGACCACGACCACGCCCAGGGCCGCGGTGACCGCCGCGACCACGAACGGGATGTGAATGTCGCTCCACTCCTCGATCTTCGGCGCGAAGTAGGGCGCGGCCGCGGCGGCGAACCAGCGCACGAAGTTGTAGCCCGCACTGGCCACAGGGCGCGGCGCGTCCGAGACGCCCAGCGCCAGCTCGGTGTAGACGGTGTTGTTCACGCCGATGAAGGCGCCGGACAGGATCGTGCAGACGACGGCCGTGGTGTGGTCGCCGTAGCCGAGTACGAGGACGTCGATCGCCAGCAGAACCAGCGAGCCGCCGAGCACCTTCAGCGAGCCGAAGCGTTCCTGCATGCGCGGCGCCACGATCACCGAGAAGACGGCGAGCAGCACACCCCAGGCGAAGAACACGGCACCCGACTTGTACGGGGTCATGTTCAGTACGAACGGCGTGAAGGCCAGCACGGTGAAGAACGTGTAGTTGTAGAAGAACGCCGAGACGGCGGCCGAGGCGAGGCCGCCGTGGCCGAGCGCCTTGATCGGGTCGAGCAGCGAGGTCTTGCGCGCGGGCTTGGGCTGCTCCTTCAGGAACACCGTGATGCACAGGAAGCCGATCGCCATCAGCGTGGCCGTGCCGAAGAACGGGTAACGCCAGCTGAAGTTTCCGAGCAGTGCGCCCAGCAGCGGGCCGCACGCCATGCCGAGGCCCAGCGCTGACTCGTACAGCAGGATCGCCGCGGCGCTTCCCCCGGCCGCCGCGCCGACGATGACGGCGAGGGCCGTGGAGACGAACAGTGCGTTGCCGAGGCCCCAGCCGGCCCGGAAACCGACGAGCTGTGCGACCGAGCCCGAGGTGCCCGCGAGGCCGGCGAAGACCACGACGAAGGCGAGGCCGAGCAGCAGCGTCCTGCGGCCGCCGATACGGCTGGAGACGAAGCCGGTGACCAGCATCGCGACGGCGGTGATCAGGAAGTAGGAGGTGAAGAGCAGCGAGACCTGGCTGGGCGTCGCCTGAAGGCCCTTGGCGATGGACGGCAGGATCGGGTCGACGAGCCCGATGCCCATGAACGCGACGACGGACGCGCCGGCGGTCGCCCAGACGGACTTCGGCTGGCGCAGGATGCTCCCGGCTCCCGCGTCGAACGGGTCCGCCTCGGCTGCTGGGGCGGGTCCTCCTGTACTGGTGCTCATGCGTGTCCTCGCAGTCCTCATCACGATTGTTGGCGTATACACATATTAAATTAGCTGGGCTAATTAATGCAAGGCGCATCTAGTTTCCCGGTGAAGCGGGGTGGCGGGGCACGCGCCGGACGGGTGATCGTCCTTGACGCGGCGCTGGACGGGGAGGACCGTGGGGCCCTATGAGGGGCGAACCCAGTTGCCCGAAGTGTGGTGGCCGGGTCCGGGCTCCCGGACTCTTTGCCGATTCCTGGCAGTGCGATGTGCACGGCAACGTGCATCCGCTGCAGCCCGTGATCCCGCCCAGCGTCGAGGCCCTCAGCGTCGTGGTGCACCGTGCCAAGGTGCCGGTCTGGATGCCGTGGCCGCTGCCGGTCGGCTGGCTGTTCACGGGCGTGGCCTGTGCGGGCGACGACCGAAGTGGGGGCCGGGCGACGGCGGTGGCCTGCTCGGGTCCGGGGCCGCTCGGCGGGATAGGCGAGCTGATCCTCGTCGCCGAGGAACTGGGGGTGGGCCTCGGTGCGCGGTACGCGGGTATCGATGGTCCGGACCCCGGCCCGTATCTGAATGTCGAGAAGCCGCCGCAGGCGAAGGTGCTGGCCGTCGGCCGCCCCACTCCGCTGTGGCACGTCACCGGCACCCCTGACGACCGTGCGGTCTTCGCGGGCGAGGCCCGCGGACTGTGGCTGTGGGCGGTCGTCTGGCCCGAGCAGACGGGCATGCTGATGTACGACGAACTGGTGCTGACCGATCTGCGGGACGCCGGGGCGGAAGTGGACCTGCTGCCGATCGGGGCGCTGTCGCCGCGCCTGATCGAGCCGTGACGCAGGAGGGGTGGCGGGCGTAGGGGGCGCACCCCCTATGCGGGTGTGACAGGGGACTCCCGAAGCCCGTTATCCTTGAGCGTCCCCCTCCGTCCCGTCACCGCTTGGAGTCCGTGTCGTGCGCATCGATCTGCACACCCACTCCACCGCCTCCGACGGTACGGACACCCCGGCCGAGCTGGTGCTGGGCGCCGCTGCCGCCGGACTGGACGTCGTCGCGCTCACCGACCACGACACCACCCGCGGCCACGCGGAGGCGATCGGCGCGCTGCCCGCGGGTCTGACCCTCGTCACCGGCGCCGAACTCTCCTGTCGGCTGGACGACATCAGCATGCACATGCTGGCCTACCTGTTCGACCCCGAGGAGCCCGAGCTGCTCGCCGAGCGCGAGCTGGTGCGGGACGACCGGGTACCACGGGCCCACGCCGTGATCGCCAAGCTACGGGAGCTGGGCGTGCCGGTCACCTGGGAACAGGTGGCCCGCATCGCGGGCACCGGCTCGGTCGGACGGCCGCACATCGCCTCGGCGCTGGTCGAACTCGGCGTCGTGGACAGCGTCTCGGACGCCTTCACGCCCGAGTGGCTGGCCGACGGCGGGCGTGCGTACGTCCAGAAGCACGAGACCGACCCGTTCGAGGCGATCCGGCTGGTCAAGGCCGCGGGCGGGGTCACAGTCTTCGCGCACCCGGCCGCCTCCAAGCGTGGGCGGACCGTGCCGGAGTCCGCCATAGCGGACCTCGCCGCCGCCGGTCTCGACGGCATCGAGGTCGACCACATGGACCACGACCCGGCGACCCGGGCACGGCTGCGCGGCCTCGCCGGCGAACTGGGGCTGCTCGTCACGGGCTCCTCCGACTACCACGGCAGCCGCAAGACGTGCGTGCTCGGGGAGTACACCACCGATCCCGAGGTGTACGCGGAGATCACCCGGCGGGCCACCGGGGCGTTCCCGGTGCCGGGCGCCGGTGGACTCCGGAGCGCCTGACCCTGCCGTAGTCCCCGCTTCTGCCCAGGCGCCCGGCATTCGCTGCCGCGCTTCCGCCGTCGCGCGCCTCCCGGCGCGCCGACTTCGTCCAGCGGCCGCGGCTCGCCCTCCGCCGTGTGCTCGTCCGTACCTCTTCGCAAGGCCCCCATGTTCGACGTCGCCGTCTTCGGTTCCCTTTTCCTCACCCTCTTCGTGATCATGGATCCCCTTGGGATCACCCCGATCTTCCTCGCGCTCACCGCCGGTCGCCCTCACAAGGTGCAGAAGCGGATGGCCTTCCAGGCCGTCTGCGTGGCCGGCGGGGTCATCGCGGTGTTCGGTGTCCTCGGCCATCAGATCCTGAACTACCTGCACGTCTCCGTGCCCGCCCTGATGATCGCGGGCGGACTGCTCCTCCTGCTGATCGCCCTCGACCTGCTGACCGGCAAGACCGACGAGCCGAAGCAGACCAAGGACGTCAACGTCGCCCTCGTACCGCTCGGCATGCCGCTGCTCGCCGGGCCGGGCGCGATCGTCTCCGTGATCCTGGCGGTCCAGAAGGCCGACAGCGTGGGCACCCAGGTGTCGGTGTGGGCGGCGATCCTCGCGATCCATGTCGTGCTGTGGCTGGTCATGCGCTACTCGCTACTGATCATCCGAGTGATCAAGGACGGCGGCGTGGTCCTGGTGACCCGACTCGCGGGCATGATGCTCTCCGCGATCGCCGTGCAGCAGATCATCAACGGTGTCACCCAGGTCGTCCACGGAAGCTGAGTGTCCGGCAGTCCGCGGTACGCACGGAGCCCCGTACGGCACCTGTGCCGTACGGGGCTCCGAAGTTTCAAGTACGCCCGCGTGATCGATTACGAGGCGGACGAGTTACGAGGCGGACGAGTTACGAGGCGGACGAGTCGGCCGGGCGGATCCAAAGTCGCTGCCCGATGGCCGCGGCTTGCTGAACGATCTGCTTGACGGAGGCGGCGTCCACGACGGTGGTGTCCACGGGCGTACCGTCGACGTCGTCGAGTCGCATGATTTCGAAGCGCATGAGGCTTCTCCCTTCGTCTGGTCATCCTCCAGAGGAGAACTACTGGTGAGGGAGCGCGGGCTTCCGTACCCCCGCTCCTGTTCGGATTCAACGGGATGCTTGTTACAAACATTCCCTACGCTAAGGAAAATTTTCGAGTCGCTAATTACCTGCCGGTAAGGAGGCGGAACCGGAGTCAAGTGCGTCATGGTGCACTGATCGGGGCCGGTTGTGTTCGCAGCGTGACCGCCGGGACAATGGAGGCAGTATGAACGACGACCTGGCGGCGCTCGGCGCCCGTATCGACCGCACGAACGAGTTGCTCCTGCGCATGCTCGCCGAGGTGGCCAAGACGCCCTCGACCCATGCGATCTTCGTCGATGCCGGCTACCTGTACGCGGCCGCGGGACGCCTCGTCGCCGGCACCGAGGACCGCCGGGCCTTCGACCTCGACGCCGAGGGGCTGATCGAGGCGCTCATCGACAAGGCGCGCTCGATCTTCGCGGACAGCCGGCTGCTGCGCGTGTACTGGTACGACGGCGCGAGACGCCGAATCCACACCGCCGAGCAGCAGTCCATCGCCGAACTCCCCGACGTGAAGGTGCGGCTCGGCAACCTCAACGCCAACAACCAGCAGAAGGGCGTCGACTCCCTCATCAGGTCCGACCTCGAGTCACTGGCCCGGCACCGCGCCATCAGTGACGCGGCGCTCATCGGCGGTGACGAGGACCTGGTCTCGGCGGTCGAGGCCGCGCAGGGCTACGGGGCGCGGGTGCACCTGTGGGGCATCGAGGCGCCCGAGGGCCGCAACCAGGCGGAACCGCTGCTGTGGGAGGTCGACAGCCAGCGCACCCTCGAACTCGAGTTCTTCAAGCCGTATGTGACCCGGCGTACGGCCTCGACGTACGAGGCCTCCGCCGCCGCCCGTCCCACCCGCGAGGACGTCCGTTTCGTGGGCGCGCAGATCGCGGCGAAGTGGCTGGCGGCACGGGGCCGGGAGGCGCTGGTGGACCTGCTGCCCGGCCACCCCTACCTGCCCGGCTCCGTCGACCAGGACCTGCTGGTGGAGGCGGAGGGCGTGCTGCAGTACTCGCTCCGGGGCCAGTCGGATCTGCGCCGCGCGCTGCGGGACGGCTTCTGGGAGCACCTGCAGGGGCAGTACTAGGCCGCCTCGAGGAGGCGGCCCCAGAAGGCGGCGAGAGCCTCGGCCGTCCGTTCGGGCTGATCCGTGTTGGGGGAGTGCTCCGCGCTCGGTACGACGGTGCGGGCGGCGCTCAGGCGGGTCGCCATGTCGTCCAGGAGCGGGACGGGCCAGGTGTCGTCCCGGTCCCCGGACAGCACGTGCACGGGCAGGCCGACGGCGGCCAGTTCGGCCACCCGGTCGGGTTCCTCGCACAGCTGCCGGCCCGTGGCGAGCAGCTGGGCGGGGCTGTTGCCCAGCCAGCGGCGGCGCAGGTCCTCCCCGTCCGAGAGCCCCTCGTCGAGGTCTCCGGCGTCGGCGTCCTCCGGCGGTTCCATGGCCTGGATGGCGTCCCAGACCTGAGCCATGTTCAGAACGGCGAGGGCGTCGTGCAGTAGCTTCACGCGCTGCTGCTGGGGTACGGAGATCTGGGCCGGGCCGGAGGCCATGAGTGTGAGCGAGACGAACGGGGAGGCGTCGAGGAGGACGGCGGCGCGGGCGATCTGGCCTCCCAGGGAATGCCCGAGGAGATGCACGGGTGCACCGACGGCGTGCGCTTGCGCAAGCACGTCCCGCGCCAACTCGGCCTGCGCGTACGGTGCCTCGTCGTCCCGGGGGCCGGGGGACTCGTACTGCCCCCGCCCGTCGACGGCGACGGTGCGGTACCCGGCCGCCGCGAGAAGCGGCTGCAGGGCGAGGAAGTCCTCCTTGCTCCCGGTGAACCCGGGCAGCAGGAGAGCGGTCCCCTTCACCCGCGACGTCATCGCGTCGGCCTCGAGTACGGCGAACTCCCCGCGTTCCGTACCGAGCCGGTACGCCCGGACACCGGGGGGCGGGGTGAAGCTGGGGGGACGACTCATGGGGGGAGGCTACCGGGCGGTTGGGACGGGGCGCGGGTGGGACCGGATGACAACACGGTGTACGAAGCGGGAGGAACGCCGATGGCCCGTCCCCGCAAGACGTGGGGACGGACCATCGACCGGGTTTCCTGTCAGCTCTCGGCAGGCTCCGCGGCCTTGCGCGTGCGCCGCCGCGGCTGCGCCTCGTCCGCCTGAGCCGGGATCTCCGCCTCCACGGCCACGGCCACGGCCTTGCGGGGCCGTCGCCGAGGCTCGACGTCGGGCTCCTCGGCCGCTTGCGCGGGGATCGTGGCCTCGGCGCCCACGGCCTTGCGGGTGCGTCGGCGCGGCTTCGCGTCGGCGGCCTCGACGGTGTCGACGGCGGTCTCGGCGGCAGCGGGGGTCGCTTCCGCGGTCTTGCGGGCGCGCCTGCGCGGCTTCGCCTCGGCGGCCTCGGCAGGGGCGACCTCGGCGGTCTTGCGCGTACGCCGCGGCTTGGCCGGCGCCTCGGCCTCGGCGGTGTCGACCGGGGTCTCGGTGGTCTTGCGGGTGCGTCGGCGCGGCTTGGTTTCCGTGGCCTCGGCGGTGTCGACGGCGGTCTCGGCGGCAGCGGGGGCTGCTTCGGTGGTCTTTCGGCGCGGCTTGGTTTCCGTGGCCTCGGCGGTGTCGACCGCGGCCTCCGCGGCAGCGGGAGCCGCTTCCGTGGTTGCTATGGCGGCCTCGTCCGCGGCCTGAGCCGTCTCCGCACTCCTGCGGGTCCGACGTCGGCGCGGCTTCACCTGCTCGGCCGTGTCCACGGCCGCCTCCGCCGCCTCGTGCACCGCCGGCTCCGCCGTTTCGGTCACCGCGGTGACCGTCTCGGCCGGAACCCCGCCGCGCACACGGCGTCGGCGGCGCGGGGTACGCGGCTCCACGGCCTCGGCCGTGTCCGTGTCCGTGTCGGTGGTTCCCGTCACGTCCGGGGCGGTCGGCGTCTCGACCGACGCCCCGTTCCGCGTACGACGTCGGCGTCGTGGCGTACGCGCCGGGCGCTCGCGCTCCGCGGACGGGTCCGAGGAGCGGCGGCCGCGCGGCCCCCGGCCGCCCGTCTCGCCGAGGTCCTCCAGCTCTTCGGCCGCGAGTCCCGCACGCGTCCGCTCGGAACGCGGCAGCACACCCTTCGTGCCCTCGGGGATGCCGAGTTCGGCGAAGAGGTGCGGGGAGGTGGAGTACGTCTCCACCGGGTCGTTGAAGTTCAGCTCCAGCGCCTTGTTGATCAGCTGCCAGCGCGGGATGTCGTCCCAGTCGACGAAGGTGATCGCCGTACCCGACGCGCCCGCGCGGCCCGTACGGCCGATGCGGTGCAGATACGTCTTCTCGTCCTCGGGGGACTGGTAGTTGATGACGTGCGTGACGCCCTCGACGTCGATGCCGCGCGCGGCCACGTCGGTGCAGACGAGCACGTCCACCTTGCCGTTGCGGAAGGCCCGCAGCGCCTGCTCGCGCGCGCCCTGGCCCAGGTCGCCGTGGACCGCGCCGGACGCGAAGCCGCGTCGCTGGAGCTGCTCCGCGATGTCGGCCGCCGTCCGCTTCGTACGGCAGAAGATCATCGCGAGACCGCGGCCCTCGGCCTGCAGGATGCGTGCGATCATCTCCGGCTTGTCCATGGAGTGCGCGCGGTAGACGTGCTGCGCGATGTTCGCGACGGTCGCGCCCTGGTCGTCCGGCGCCGTGGCACGGATGTGCGTCGGCTGGGACATGTAGCGGCGGGCGAGCCCGATGACCGCGCCCGGCATGGTCGCCGAGAAGAGCATGGTCTGGCGCTTCGCCGGCAGCATGTCGATGATCTTCTCGACGTCGGGCAGGAAGCCCAGGTCAAGCATCTCGTCGGCCTCGTCGAGCACCAGGCACTTCACGTGCTTCAGGTTCAGCTTCTTCTGGCCGGCCAGGTCCAGCAGACGCCCCGGGGTGCCGACGACCACGTCGACGCCCTTCCTCAGGGCCTCGACCTGCGGTTCGTATGCCCGGCCGCCGTAGATCGCGGTGACGCGCACGTTGCGCACCTTGCCCGCGGTGAGCAGGTCGTTGGTGACCTGCGTGCACAGCTCGCGGGTGGGGACGACGACGAGCGCCTGGGGGGAGTCGGTGAGGGCCTCGGGCTTGGCACGGCCCGCTTCGACGTCCGCGGGGACGGTGACGCGCTCGAGGAGCGGAAGGCCGAAGCCGAGCGTCTTGCCGGTGCCGGTCTTGGCCTGGCCGATGACGTCCGTGCCGGAGAGGGCGACGGGGAGGGTCATCTCCTGGATGGGGAAGGGATTGATGATGCCGACGGCTTCCAGGGCCTCGGCTGTCTCGGGAAGGATCCCGAGCTCTCGAAAAGTCGTAGTCAGGGTGCTGCCTCTTCTGTGTGCGCGATGCGAGGCGAGCGCGGGGGTCGTGACCGTGTGGATGGCGTCGGCCTGCTTGGGGGACGGGCCTGTGGCACGGGACCACGCCGACGCTCGAGCGCTCGTACCGCTGAGGGTCCCTCCGGATGCCGTACGCACTGTGCCGTACGGACAGGGAGAGCTGTCGGGTCGGAGCCGATCGGGCCACCGACCGGGCATCCTCATACGTGCGGCCCGTCGAATATTCGGCAGGCGCATTACCACCATACCCCGGAATCACGCACATGTGATGGCCGATTCGGTCACGTAGCCGTCGTCACAGTGATTGACCAGGGACTTCCGCGGGGCGGTGAGCGGGCTATTGTGCGCTTCATGACGACGCCTGACAACGCCCCCGACGCCTCCGCCGAACCCACCTCGGTCGCCGCCCAGGACTGGGCGAAGGCCTCCGTCGACCCCCAGTACCGTGCCGCGGTCGTGGATCTCCTCGGCGCGCTCGCCTACGGCGAGCTGGCGGCGTTCGAACGGCTCGCGGAGGACGCGAAGCTCGCTCCCACGCTCACGGACAAGGCGGAGCTGGCGAAGATGGCGTCCGCCGAGTTCCACCACTTCGAGCGGATCAGGGACCGGCTCACCGAGATCGGGGTCGGGCCGACGGAGGCGATGGACCCGTTCGTCACGGCATACGACAGCTTCCACAAGCAGACGGCGCCCTCGGACTGGCTGGAGGGGCTCGTCAAGGCGTATGTGGGCGACTCGATCGCCAGCGACTTCTACCGGGAGGTCGCGGCTCGGCTCGACTCCGACACGCGCGGGCTCGTCCTCGCCGTGCTCGACGACACCGGGCACGCCAGCTTCGCCGTCGAGAAGGTGCGGGCCGCGATCGACGCCGACCCGCGCGTCGGCGGGCGGCTCGCGCTGTGGGCGCGGCGGCTGATGGGCGAGGCCCTGTCGCAGTCGCAGCGCGTGGTCGCGGAGCGGGACGCGCTGTCGACGATGCTTGTGGGCGGCGTCGCGGACGGCTTCGACCTCGCCGAGGTCGGCAAGATGTTCTCGCGGATCACCGAGGCGCACACAAAGCGGATGGCGGCCCTGGGGCTCGCCGCCTGATCAGCGGGCCGCGGGCCCGTCAGTGCGGTTGCCGCTGCCTTCCGGGGCGCGATCGTGGGCCGGCGGCCCACCGCGGCCGATGCCATCGGGCCGCCCGGGGTGTCTCGTCAGGGGTGCCCCGGGCGCCGCCGTGCCCGGCGTCTGGCCTCAGGCCGTCGCCGATCGGCGGCGAAATCTTTCCGCGGGACGCAACAGCAGTGACAGTGAGGCAGCGGCGAGGACCAGAGCGCCGATGAGGATCACCAGAAGGCTCCCCGCACCCAGCGCGCTGTGGGTGACGAACGCCCCGAAGAGAGCTCCGGCAACGCCGGTCGACAGCACCAGGGGGCGGGTCGGCAGCCGGTGGGGCAGCCGATGCGTGGCCGCCCAGGCCAGCGCGAGCCCGAGGACGGCGGAGCCGAGCGCTTCCAAGAGCATGACGAGTTTCCTCCCGCACGGCTGCTGCCTGGGCAAATCGGTCGTAGCCGGTACTACCCGCAGCGCGCGGAAGACAATCCTCCCCTGTGCGGGGGATGTGCTCCATCTGTGCGCGTGCGGCCTGGGAACGCGCCGGAACGGGTCAGCGGAACGGAGCAGTGGAACCGGAGCAGTGGAACCGGAGAAGCGGAACCGGAGAAGCGGAACCGGAGAAGCGGAACCGGAGAAGGGAAGGGGCCCGGTGGTGTGTCCCACCGGGCCCCTTCTCCGCTTCGTCCGGAACTACAGCGTGCCGAAGCCCACCTTGCGCGGGGCCGGCTCGCCGATCTCCACGTACGCCAGACGGTCGGCCGGGACGAGAAGCTTGCGGCCGTGCTCGTCCACGAGGCTCAGCAGCTGCGACTTGCCGGCCAGCGCCTCGGCCACGACGCGCTCGACCTCCTCGGCACTCTGACCGCTCTCCAGAACGATCTCGCGGGGCGCGTGCTGCACGCCGATCTTGACCTCCACGGCTTTGTCCCTCCGACGGTCAGTGATGTGCGCGGCCGTCCGCGCCGTACCCGCACACATTAGCCCGGTGAGGGGACGTACACGCTCCGCTCCAGAACGCCAGAAGCGAACAGTCGCCGGGAACAAAACCGCAGTACGTCTCGTCGGCCGCGCTCAGTGGTGCTGTTCGCTGCCGTGCAGCGGGAATCCGGCGATGCCGCGCCAGGCCAGGGAGGTCAGCAGCTGCACCGCCTGGTCACGCGGCACGCTGCGGTCGCTGTGCAGCCAGGAGCGCGCCACGACCTGGGCGAGGCCGCCGAGCCCTGAGGCCAGGAGCATCGACTCGGCCCGCGACAGCCCGGTGTCCTCGGCGATGACGTCGCAGATCGCCTCCGCGCACTCAATCGTGACCTTGTCGACGCGCTCGCGCACCGCGGGCTCGTTCGTCAGGTCCGACTCGAACACCAGTCGGAACGCGCCGCCGTCGTCCTCGACGTACGCGAAGTAGGCGTCCATGGTGGCCCGTACGCGCTGCTTGTTGTCGGTGGTCGACGCGAGCGCGTTCCGCACGGCCTGCAGCAGGGCCTCGCAGTGCTGGTCCAGCAGGGCAAGATACAGGTCGAGCTTGCCCGGGAAGTGTTGGTAGAGCACCGGCTTGCTGACGCCGGCGCGCTCGGCGATGTCGTCCATCGCGGCCGCGTGGTAGCCCTGCGCCACGAATACTTCCTGGGCGGCGCCCAGCAGTTGGTTCCGTCGGGCACGGCGCGGCAGGCGAGTGCCCCGCGGGCGTGCCGCCTCTGTCTGCTCGATGGCTGTCACGCCGCCTCCCAAAATCGTCCACATGCGGTGTGCGCCGCGCCGCCATCGTACTTTTCGGTAACCCGGGTGTGCGCGGTGCGAGCGCAGAATTTCACGGACCGGACGGTGACGAAAGCCCCCCAGAGGGCGCTGAACGGGGGCAGGGCGGGCGAAAGGGTGCCCTGGCGCCGGACGGCGGCACACGGCCTCTTGCCTCGCACACTTGCTTACCCGAGGTGATCCCTTACCCGAGGTGGTGCCCTACCGACGGGGATGCCTTACGCGAGGTGGTGCCCTACCGACGGGGATGCCTTACGCGAGGTGGTCGTCGTCCTCGTACCTAGCCGATCTCGTACCCCGCCGATGCTCACCGCTCACTGGTATTCGTCCTCGTCGATGTGCACGATGCGCTTCTGTTCCACGAGGTCCGCTTCGTTGGCGCGCAGGATCTCCTCCTCGGTCAGGGGTTCGTCCCGCGCCGGGGCGAGATCCGCGAGCTGTTCGGCGACGTCGTTCTCCGGGGCCTCCACGTCGATGTCGACTGCCTCGGGCTCTTCGTCCTCGAACGTCTCGGGATCAGTGGGGTCTACGGCCATGGTGGGCTCCCTTCCTAGAACTCCTGGAACGTCCCTGAAAGAGGCAGGGTCCACACGCGGGTGCCCTGCTATGAGCCTAGGAGACACGCGATCCGGACGCTATGTGTGGTGACGAGCCTGCTTCGGGGCGGCGCCGGGCCGCCGCCGTCGCGTGCTGTGACGGCGAACACATGAGCCAGTGCGTGATCGTCTCGTAACATTGCCGCATGTCTTCGACCGAGCTGCCGTCCGTCGCGGCCTCCAATGTGCTCCCGAAGGTCGCGCCCGTCAGGGTCGCGGAGGGGGAACGGCTCAGGTCGGTGGGGCTGCCGGGGATCACGCTGACGGTGCGGTGGAGGCCGCCGGAGCGCGAGGGACTGCCGCCCGCCTTGTACATCCACGGACTCGGTGGTTCGTCCCAGAACTGGTCGGCGCTGATGGCGCTGGTCGACGGGCTCGTCGACAGCGAGGCCCTCGATCTGCCGGGCTTCGGCGACTCGCCGCCGCCGGACGACGGCAACTACTCCGTCACCGGACACGCCCGCGCGGTCATCCGCTATCTCGACGCGGCCGGGCGTGGACCCGTGCACCTGTTCGGCAACTCGATGGGCGGTGCCGTCGCCACGCGCGTGGCGGCCGTTCGCCCCGATCTGGTCCGCACGCTCACACTCGTCTCACCCGCGCTCCCGGAGATCTTCATCCAGCGCGGCGCCGTTCCGACGGGGCTGCTCGCGCTGCCCGGCATCGCCGCCCTGTTCACCCGGTACACCAGCCAGTGGACCGCCGAGCAGCGCGTCCGGGGGGTCATGGCGTTGTGTTACGGCGACCCCGGGCGCGTCACGCCCGAGGGCTTCCGCAATGCCGTCGAGGAGATGGAGAGACGGCTGCGGCTGCCGTACTTCTGGGACGCGATGGCGCGCTCGGCGCGCGGGATCGTGAACGCGTACACGCTGGGAGGTCAGCACGGGCTGTGGCGCCAGGCGGAACGGGTCCTCGCGCCCACACTGCTGGTGTACGGCGGCCGGGACCAGTTGGTGTCTTTCCGCATGGCCCAGCGGGCGGCGCGCGCCTTCCGCGAATCCCGGCTGCTGACTCTGCCGGAGGCGGGGCACGTCGCGATGATGGAGTACCCCGAGGTGGTGGCCACGGCCTTCCGTGAACTGCTCGAGGACAGGGGCGAGTTGCCCGACAGGGCGGGCGTACCTTCGAGGGGCCGCGACGGCCGCGGTGGCCGTACGGGTGAGCGGTCCGACGGCAGGCACTCAGGGACGACGGGCGAGTCCGGCATCGCCGGCGCGGAGAGCTGAGGCGCGGCGTGGGACGGCACAGCCGCAAGGGGCGGGGCGACAGGACGAAGACGGACACGGGCGCGGTGCCGGCCATATCGGCGACCGCGGCGTCGGCGCGCGCGTCGGCATCCCGGGACTCGCCGGCGCGCGGTGCGTCGGAGTGGCGGGACTCGTCGGCGCGTGGCGCGTCGGTACCGCCACCGCGAGAGCCGTCGGCACGAGGTGCGGCGACTCCCGCGGATCTGTCGGCCTACGGCCCGCAGGCGTCGGCGACAGCGCCGGCGGAGGCGGTCGTCGGCCGCCGTGCCCCGATGGGTGGGACTCCGCCCCGGGGCGTTTCGCGCCACACCGACGGGACGCCGGCGCACGGCGTCCCGCGTTATGTGCCGGGGACGCCTCCCGGAGGCGCTCCGCGTCCTGCGGACGGCACGCCCGCCCATGGCATCCCTCGCGCCACTGGCGGGACTCCGTCCCGCGGAGTACCCCGTTTCACGGACGGCACACCCGCACAGGGCGTCCCCCGCCTCGCCGACGGGACCCCGGCGCAGCGTGCCCCGCGGCCGGGCGACGGGACTCCGGCTCGTGGTGTGCCGTGTTTCGGCGAGGGGACTCCTGCTCATGGCGTGCCCCGCTTTGTTGACGGGACCCCGGCGCAGCGTGCCCCGCGGCCGGGCGACGGGACTCCGGTTCGTGGTGTGCCGTGTTTCGGCGAGGGGACTCCTGCTCATGGCGTGCCCCGCTTTGTTGACGGGACCCCGGCGCAGCGTGCCCCGCGGCCGGGCGACGGCACTCCGGTTCGTGGCGTGCCGGGTTTTGCCGACGGGATTCCTGCTAACGGTGTGCCCCGCGTTCCTGACGGCACCCCCGCTCACGGATCCCACCAAGTCCGTGGCGGTCATCCCGAGCAGCATGAATCCGGCGGTGGCTGGGGCGAGTTCGGGGGCGGGACGGCGCCCACGGCGGCGCCGCAGGCCGCGCCCCCCGGTCGTCCCGTACGCCGTATCCCCCATCAGCGGTCGCAGCCCGGCGGGCCCCGCCAGGAGTACCTCGACGCCTTCGACGAGGACGACGACGTCTTCGCGCCCCGCCGCAACGGTGCCGCCGTCTCCGTCCCCGCTCCCCTCACCGACGACCGCGGTACCGGTGACGCGTCGGCGACCGAGACCGAAGACGCGGCGCACAAGGCGAACGGCAAGGGGCGTGCGTTCACCGGTATCGCGGCCGCCGCCGTCATCACCGTGCTCGCCGTCGTCGTCGCCGGCCAGGTCGCCGACGGGCGGGGCAACACCGTCGCGCAGTCTCCGCCCGCCACCGACGAGGCCCGGGAGACCCACGGCTCCGCCACCCGCGGCAACGGCCGCCCGACCCCCTCCACCTCGCCCAGCGCGACGCCGCTGACGTACGCGCAGGCGATGGACAAGAAGTTCCCGCTCAGCGCCACGCTGAAGGGCCCGGGGAAGTTCTACGCGGTCCCCGGCTTCGCCAAGGCGCCGGGCACCGGGCGGAAGTACACCTATCGCGTCGACGTGGAGAAGAGGCTCGGCCTCGACGGCGAACTGTTCGCGCAGGCCGTACAGAAAACCCTCAACGACGACCGCAGCTGGGCCCACGACGGCGCCCGCGTCTTCGAGCGCGTGTACTCCGGAAAGCCCGACTTCGTGATCACGCTCGCCAGCCCCGGCACCACCGCCGCCTGGTGCGCCAAGTCCGGCCTCGACACCACGGAGGACAACGTCTCGTGCGACTCGGCGTCCACCGAGCGTGTGATGATCAACGCCTACCGCTGGGCGCAGGGCTCCACGACGTACGGCGACGAAATTCACGCCTACCGTCAGATGCTGATCAACCACGAGGTCGGCCACCGCCTCGGCTACGGCCATGTCACCTGCGACAAGGACGGCCAGCTCGCGCCTGTCATGCAGCAGCAGACGAAGTTCCTCGACCACGACGGAATCCACTGTCTGCCCAACCCGTGGCCCTACCCCGGGAGTTGACGGGCAGCGCTCTCGTCACATTGACTGCTGCCCTGGCTGTCGCTCGCCCTGATCGAGGCCGCCTCGTTCGCCCGTCTGACCCGGGCCGCGATGCTGGAGACCCTCGCCGAGGACCACATACGGACCTTCCGGGCCTACGGCGTCGGCGAGCGCTCGGTCATCGGGCGACACGCACTGCGTGGCGCGCTCGCGCCGGTCATCGCGCTGAACGCCAACAACTTCGGCTCGGCCGTCGGCGGCGCGGTGCTCACCGAGACGCTCTTCGGCCTGCCCGGCATCGGACAGGAACTGGTGCACGCGGTGGCGGTCGTCGACCTCCCGGTCGTCGTCGGCATGGTCCTGGTCATCGGCTTCTTCGTGGTCATCGCCAACGCCGTCGCGGATGTGCTGTACGCGGTGGCCGACCGACGGGTGGTACTGACGTGAGCGACTCCAAGGCTGCTACGACACCGCTGGTGGAAGTGACCAGCCTCTCGGTCGAGTTCGGCGACGTGCGCGCCGTCGACGGCCTCTCCTTCCAACTGGCCAAGGGAGCCGCACTGGGGCTGGTCGGCGAGTCCGGCTCGGGCAAGTCCACCGTCGCGTCCGCCCTGCTGGGGATGCACCGCGGCACGGGTGCCAGGGTCGGCGGCTCGATCCGCGTCGCCAGAACCGACGTGGAAGAGGCGTCCGACGAAGAACTGCGGCGCCTGCGTGGCGGAAAGGCCGCGATGGTGTTCCAGGACCCGCTGTCGTCCCTGGACCCGTACTTCGCGATCGGCGACCAGATCGCCGAGGTGTACCGGACGCACACGCGCGCGTCGCGTCGTGCGGCACGCGCGCGTGCCGTCGAAGTGCTGGACAGGGTGGGGATTCCGGACGCGGTACGGCGGTCCCGCTCGCGTCCGCACGAGTTCAGCGGCGGTATGCGTCAACGCGCCCTGATCGCCATGGCACTCGCCTGCGAGCCCGAGCTGCTGATCGCCGACGAACCGACCACAGCGCTGGACGTGACCGTCCAGGCCCAGATCCTCGACCTGCTGCACACCCTGCGGGAGGAGACCGGGATGGGGCTGCTGCTGGTCACGCACGACGTGGGCGTCGCCGCCGAGAGCGTCGACGAGGTGCTCGTCATGCGGCACGGCAAGGCCGTCGAACACGGCGCGGTCGCCACCGTGCTGGGGGAACCCCACCAGGAGTACACGCGGAAACTGCTGGGCGCGGTGCCGCGCGTGGACGTGCCCAGGATCTCCGCGGGCGCCGCCTCGGACGAGGTCGTCGTCGAGGCGGTGGGCCTGCGGCGCGAATTCGGCCGCGGCAGGCGGAGCTTCGCCGCCGTGGACGACGTGTCGCTGACGGTCCGGCGCGGTGAGACCCTCGGCATCGTGGGCGAGAGCGGCAGCGGGAAGACCACCCTGGGGCGCATGCTGGTCGGCCTGCTGGAGCCCACGGCCGGCGAGGTCCGCTACGAGGGCGGCGTGCGGTCCGGGGTGAGCCCGGCCGTGCAGATGGTCTTCCAGGACCCGGTCTCCTCCCTCAACCCCAGGCGCAGCGTGGGCGAATCGATCGCCGACCCGTTGCGGGCCCGCGGGATGGGGGTCCCCCCGCTCGAGCGAAGCCGAGAGCGGGGGAGCGACGAGCAGCGCGTCCGACGGCGCGTGCGGGAACTGCTCGAGCGCGTGGGGCTCGAAGGGGCGCACTACGACCGCTACCCGCACGAGTTCAGCGGCGGCAGCGTCAGCGCGTCGGCATCGCGCGTGCGCTGGCCGCCGATCCGCGTGTCATCGTCTGCGACGAGCCGGTCTCGGCGCTCGACGTCACCACCCAGGCCCAGGTCGTCGCCCTGCTCGGCGAGTTGCAGCGCGAACTCGGACTCGCGCTCGTCTTCGTCGCGCACGACCTCGCCGTCGTGCGCGAGGTCAGCGACCGGGTCGCGGTGATGCGCCGCGGAAGGATCGTCGAGTACGGTCCCGCCGACGAGGTGTACGAGTCGCCCCAGGATCCCTATACGAAGCAGCTCCTGGCCGCGGTACCGGCTCTCGATCCGGCGGTCGCGGCCCAACGGCGCACCGCACGCAAGGAGTTGGCGGCTGTGTGAGGGGCCGTCCCGGGGCGGTCGGCCCGCGGAGCCGCGCCTGCGACGGAACGTGATCTCTTGATGTCTTAGCGCGACCGAACGCTGTCTGTGCGGGAAAGTTACGTCCGTTCACCCCTTTTGGTGGCGCGATGGACAACCGTCCGTCGCGCCACCGCCATATCCGCATACGTTCGTCCCGCTGCGAGCCGCCGGGGCAACGGCGGCTCCCATACGGGAGATCGGGGGTGCACTCGTGCGCATCGGACTGCTTACGGAGGGTGGCTATCCGTATGTGAGTGGTGATGTCAGGCTCTGGTGCGACCGGCTCGTGCACGGGCTCGGGCAGCATGAGTTCGACATCTACGCGCTCAGCCGCACCGAGCGGCAGGACACCGAGGGCTGGATATCGCTGCCACCACAGGTCAGCCGGGTACGGACGGCGCCGTTGTGGACCGCGGAGGACCAGGGGGCCGCCTATGGGCGGCGGGCGCGACGGCGGTTCGCCGAGGCGTACCAAGAGCTGGCCGCCGCGCTCTGCACGGCACCTGAGCCAGGCACACCACAGAAAGCGGCCGAACCGGTCGGCCCCGAGGCGGACCGTTTCAGCAGCGCCCTGTACGCGCTCGCCGAACTCGCCCGTGACGAGGGCGGACTGGTCGGAGCCCTGCGTTCCGAGACCGCCCTGCGCGCCCTGGAACGGGCCTGTCGCGCGCCGCATGCCCTGCGCACCGCGCGCACGGCGCGCGTCCCCGATCTGCTGAAGGTGTGCGCGCAGGTCGAACGCGCGCTGCGCCCCCTCTCACTCGACTGGTACGAGGACGACGGGCTCGGCGCGGTAGACCTCTGCCATGCCACCACGGGCGGTTCGGCGGCCCTCGCGGGGCTGCTCGCCGGACACTTCGCCGGGGTACCGCTGCTGGTCACCGAGTACGGCGTGACGCTGCGGGCGCACTACCTGGGGGCGCCGGAGGAAGCGCCCCCGGTGCGCGCGCTGCTGGCCTCCTTCCAGCGGCGGCTGGCCGCCGAGGTGTACCGCAGGGCCGCCTGTATCACGCCCGGCAACACCCACGCCCGCCGCTGGCAGGAGCGGTGCGGGGCCGACCGGGCCAGGCTGCGCACGGTCTACCCCGGCATGGAGGCGTCCCGCTTCGCGGAGGTGGGCGAGTCGGCCGACGGCGCGGACCCTTGCACGCTGGTCTGGGTCGGCCGCATCGAACCTGCCAAGGACCTGATCTCGCTGCTGCACGCCTTCGCGGAGGTCCGCAAGGAGGAGCCGAAGGCCAGGCTGCGGATCGTGGGCGCCGCGGCGGACCCCGACGGCACGGCCTACCTCGGCCACTGCAGGGCGCTGGCCGCGCAGCTCTTCCCCGACGAGGCCGAGGGCGTGCACGCCGTCGGCGACAATCCGGTTTCCTTCGAGGAGATCGGCGGCCCGGAGGTGCCCGACCTGGCCGACGCGTACGCGGCCGGGGCCGTCGTCGTCCTGTCGAGCGTCGTCGAAGGGTTTCCGATCAGCCTGGTGGAAGCCATGTTCTGCGCCCGCGCGACGGTGTCCACGGACGTGGGCGCGGTGGTGGAGGTCATCGGTGGTACGGGCCTCGTGGTCCCTCCGCGCAACCCGCGGGCGCTCGCGGAGGCGTGCCTGGCCCTGCTGCACGACCCCGAACGCCGCGCACGCCTCGGCGCAGCCGCCCGCGCGCGAGCCCTCGAACTGTTCACGGTCGAGCAGAACGTCGCGGCATTTCACGGCATTTACCTGGAGGTCGTCTCCCACGCGCCGGTGCGGCGGGTGCTCGTGGACGACTCGGGGGAGCCCCTGCCCTTCGGAGCGCCGGCGGAGTCGCACCTGCCCGGGCGCTGGACCGAGGTACGGTCCCCGGGCGCAAGACCGCGCTGGGCATGGGAGCCGGGCGAGGCGATCCCACCCGTGCACGCTACCGGGCGGCTCCAGGAACCCGTCCCTGTGGCGGAGGGCGCGCGATGAGCGACGTGGGAGAACTGGACCGCCCCGGCACCCCTGACAGCCCCGGGCCCTGGGACGCGCGGTCGGAGGAATGGCTCGTCGGGGTGTGGGAGAAGCACGCGGACGCGGACGCGGACACGGACACGGCGACAGAGACGGCCGTGCGGGTGGACGAGGCGGTTCCGGATGGCGCAGACGAACCAGGCCGAGTCGGGGGCCGCAGGGAATCCGGCGCGACGCAGCACCGACGGGTGGGGCAGTGGGAAGCGCTCGACGCACCGCCCTGCGCCGAGGCGCGCACGGAGCCAGGTGCGCCCGAGCACGCGCCCCGTACCGGCGGTGCCGCGCGCCCCGCACCCACCGGGAGCGCCCACCAGGCCCGTAGGCCCGCCGCCCGCCGCGGTGCCGTCGATCCCGTCAAGGCCCTCATGCACCGGCACCGCGACCTGTGCGAGCGCGCCGTCGATCCCTTGGAGATCGCCGCCGGCCTGGAGGCGCACGGCCTGACCGACCGGACCGCCGCCCGCTTCCGGCACCGGGACGTGTTCTCGCTCGCCGAGGAGATGTACGCGCGCGTGCCACGCGACGGTGACCGGCCGCTCCCACCGCGGTCCGCACCCGCGGAAGGCTCCCGGGAACACTGGGCGTGGGCCGTCCTTGCCCTGCTCCCGGGCGTGCTGTGCACGGCCGCCGTCATCGGGTTGCGGACCACCGAAGGCCTGCTACGCCTCGCCGTCGCCGCGCTCGGCGTGCTCGCCGTCGCGTGCGGCCTGTGCGCGGCGCTCGGTCGCGGTCCCCTGCGCGCCCCCGCCCACGCCAGGTCCACCGCCGCACGCGCGGCGACGTGCTGGCTGCTCGCCCACGCCCTCCTCGGCGGCGGCCTGCTGCGCGCCGCACTGGACGGCGGCCCCGACGGCCCCTGGCCCCTGGCCACCGCGCCCGTCCTCGCTCTCGCTCTGGCCTGCGGCCCCGCCGCCTGGTGCGCGCGCCTGTTCGCCATACGCGCCCACCGCAGACTCGCCGCCAGCCGTGGCCTGGAGGAGTTCGCGTCCTCGGTCATACCGCTGCTGCTCGGCGTCTTCGGCCTCTTCCTCTGCGCCCTGGGCGCGCTGCTGGCACTGTGCGGAGCACTGCTCGGCGAGCCCGCCGCGTACGCCGGAGCCGGAGCCCTGGGCGCTCTCCTGCTGCTCGCCCGGCTGCTCACCGCGCACGGTTTCGGCCACGCCCCGGCCGTCGTCCTCCCTGCCGCGGCCGCCGCCGAGGCCGCGGCTGTGGCCACGGGCTTCGCCGGCCGCCTCCCCGGCTGCGCGTTCCTGGCCACGCCGGTCAGGGCCCTGGCCGACGCATGGGGCGCGGACGCCGTCCCGGCCCTGGTCTGCGCGTCGGCAGCCCTGGTCCTGCTGGTCCACGCGATCCGCGCCCTGACCCGGGCCTCGGCCCACGCCCGGCCGCCCGGATCCCCCTGAGCTCCGGTTCGTGACACCCACCTCCGGCCGCATGAACCGCAACCGTTGCCCGGGGACTCGTCCCCGGCGCCCCTTCTCCCGCGGGGCCGACACCGCGGGCCCCTCTCATCCCACGGCACCACCCCCGAAGGAGAACGCCAGATGATCACCTCCCGAACCGGAGAATCCGCCCCGGGAGCCGCCCGATGAGGGTCCTGCTGATCGGAGCCAACGGCTACCTCGGCCGCTTCGTCGCCGACCGCCTGCTCGCCGATCCGGCCGTGCAGCTCACCGCGCTGGGCCGTGGCGACGACGCCGACGTACGGTTCGACCTCGCGTCCGGCAGCCCCGGCGCGCTCACCCGCTTCCTGGACGCCGTTCACCCCGGAGTCGTCGTCAACTGCGCCGGCGCCATCCGCGGCGGCGCCCGCGAACTCACTCGGCACAACACCGTCGCCGTCGCCACCGTGTGCGAGGCGCTGCGCCGCAGCGGCTGCGGGGCCCGCCTGGTGCAGATCGGCTGCGGCGCCGAGTACGGACCCAGCCAGCCCGGCTCCTCGACGGCCGAGGACGCCGTCCCGCGCCCCGGCGGCCCGTACGGCGTCAGCAAGCTCGCCGCCACCGAACTGGTCCTGGGCTCGGGGCTCGACGCCGTCGTGCTCCGCGTCTTCTCGCCCGCCGGGCCCGGTACCCCCGCCGGATCCCCGCTCGGCCGACTCGCCGAGGCTCTGCGCCGCGCCATGCAGTCCGGCGACGGCGAACTCAAGCTCGGCGGTCTGGGTGTCCAGCGCGATTTCGTCGATGTGCGCGACGTCGCCCGAGCCGTCCACGCGGCGTCCCTCTCCGCCGCCCAGGGAGTGATCAACATCGGCTCCGGCCGTGCCGTGCGCCTCCGTGACGCGGCGGCCGTCCTTGCCCGCGTGGCCGGCTACGGCGGCACCCTGCACGAACTCGACGGACCTCCCGGCCCGATGCGCTCTCCCATCGGTCACCCGCGCAACGATCCGGAGCACGCCGCCCCGATCGCCTACCCCTACCCGGACGGCTGCGGCAGCTGGCAGCAGGCCGATGTGCGCACCGCCCGCGACCGGCTCGGCTGGCGGCCCCGGATCAACCTCGAAGAATCCCTCGCCGACATCTGGATGGAGGCGGCATGCCGCATCTGACCAGCATCACAGCGGGCACCGCGAACACCAGCCTGGGCCCCGGCCTCGGCATCCCCGGCTATGCACACCCCCTCGTCGCCCCGATGGAGTGGGGCGAACTCACCCGCCCGGGTACCCCTGTGCACTGGGCCGTCCTCAACGTCAGCGGGGGTCCAGGAACACGCCCCGACCCGCACTGCCTGGAAACCGCCGGACGGCTGCACAACGCGGGCATCCGTGTTCTCGGCCATCTCGACCTCACCTATGGCGCGCGCCCCTTCGGCGAATTGATCTCCGAGGCGCACCGGTATCTCGACTGGTACCAGGTCGACGGTTTCCTCCTGGACCGCTGCCCGACCGAACGCGCCGCGCTCCCCGAGGTCCGCCGCACGGTCACCACGCTCCGCGCGCTCCTCGATCCGGCCCACATCGTCCTGGGGCACGGCACCCACCCGTATCCCGGATACGCCGAGAACGCCGACCAGCTGGTCACCTTTTCCGGCTCCTGGAGCGACTACCGCTGGTCGCAGGTGGCCGAGTGGACCGCCGGCTACCCGCCCGAGCGGTTCTGCCACTTCGTGCACGGCGTGCCCCGCGGCCACCTCGACGAGGCGCTGCGCATCGCGCGCTGGCAGGGAGCCGCAACGATCTGGTTCACCGACCGCACGGACCGGGGCGGCCGCACCGATCCCTGGGAGGCCATGCCCGGCTACTGGGACGAAATTGTCTCGCGTATCGGAACGGGTGTCTCGGAATGAAGAAGGGCGTGGCAGTGTTACGGGGAGAACAACCGTAGTGATTGACCGACCAACGGAGTCCCCGTGTCGCTGCCACCCCTGGTCGAGCCGGCTGCCGAGCTCACCGTAGACGAGGTCCGCAGGTACTCCCGCCACCTGATCATCCCCGATGTCGGGATGGACGGGCAGAAGCGGCTGAAGAACGCCAAGGTGCTCTGTGTGGGCGCCGGCGGCCTGGGCTCGCCGGCGCTGATGTACCTCGCCGCGGCGGGCGTGGGAACGCTCGGCATCGTGGAGTTCGACGAGGTCGACGAGTCGAACCTGCAGCGGCAGATCATCCACAGCCAGTCCGACATCGGCCGCTCCAAGGCCGAGTCCGCGCGCGACACGGTCAAGGGCATCAACCCGTACGTGAACGTGATCCTTCACGAGGAGCGGCTCGAGGCCGACAACGTGATGGACATCTTCAGCCAGTACGACCTGATCGTCGACGGCACGGACAACTTCGCGACCCGCTACCTGGTCAACGACGCGTGCGTGCTGCTGAACAAGCCGTACATCTGGGGTTCGATCTACCGCTTCGACGGCCAGGCCTCCGTCTTCTGGTCCGAGTACGGTCCCTGCTACCGCTGCCTCTACCCGGAGCCCCCGCCGCCGGGCATGGTCCCCTCGTGCGCCGAGGGCGGCGTCCTCGGCGTGCTGTGCGCGTCCATCGGCTCCATCCAGGTCACCGAGGCGATCAAGGTCCTCACCGGCACGGGCGAGCCGCTCGTCGGCCGACTGATGATCTACGACGCCCTGGAGATGCAGTACCGCCAGGTCAAGGTCCGCAAGGACCCGAACTGCGCGGTCTGCGGCGAGAACCCGACCGTCACCGAGCTCATCGACTACGAGGCCTTCTGCGGCGTTGTCTCCGAGGAGGCCCAGGCTGCGGCCGCCGACTCGACGATCACTCCCAAGCAGCTCAAGGAGTGGATCGACGACGGCGAGAACATCGAGATCATCGACGTCCGCGAGCCGAACGAGTACGAGATCGTCTCCATCCCGGGCGCCAGGCTGATCCCGAAGAACGAGTTCCTCATGGGCACCGCCCTGGAGAGCCTCCCGCAGGACAAGAAGATCGTTCTCCATTGCAAGACGGGTGTCCGCAGTGCGGAAGTCCTCGCCGTCCTGAAGTCGGCGGGCTTCGCGGACGCGGTCCACGTGGGCGGCGGAGTGATCGGCTGGGTCAACCAGATCGAGCCGGACAAGCCGGTGTACTGAACACCGGCCTCGCTGACCAGCGATCCAGCAGAAGCCCACGGCTCTGACCAGCTCAGATGCCGTGGGCTTCTGTCGTTGTCGGTTGGCGTCGGCTGACCTCGTACGGCCCGGAGACGGCCCGGAGAGCGCGCCGGGCCGCCCGTTCCCAGGAGCACCGCTTTAGGAGTTCGAGCGCGCTTCTGCTGCGCTTGCCAGAACTCACGGTGTGGTCGGCAGGGGTCGGCAGAAGGCTCCTCCCACATCCGATCTAAGCCGCCATCGCCCGTGCTGTGCTGGAGCGGGCGCTTAGAAGATGCGGGCACGCCCCTCGGACTGGGCCTGGGCGGCTGTGACTGATTCCGCTGGCCGTCGCACGGGTTCGCCGTCGTACACCGTCGTTGCCGTCAGGACTGCCGTCGCTGCGGTCAGCCTGGTGCGTCGATCTCCTGAAGACCGGTGGTGACCTCGATGTCGACGGCGTCGCGAAGTTTGAGGGCGCCGAAGAAGCCCGAGTATGGCTTGATGCCCCATTGGGACTGCACCACGCTCCCGGCACCCTTGACGCTGCCGTCCTCTCGCTGTCGCACATCCAAGCGGAGCGGACGGGTCTGCCCAACCAGAGTCAGATCTCCCTCAACAGTTGCGCTGTCGTCGTGGATCTCCACGCCTGTGGAGGTGAAGGCCGCATATCGGTGCTGATCGACACGCAGCAGCTTGTGCATCGTTTGCTGGATCTGTTGCCTGTCGGCGTCGCTGAGCGGCTTGACCCCGCCGGTGCCTTCCAGGACCTTCAGCGCGCCCAGGTCCACGCGTACTGACACCACCGTCGGCTGGGTCGCGGGGTCCGCCGGCACCCTGACGTGGCCTTCCCACTCGGTGGCCTCGATGAGCAGGTCATGTCCAACCCTTGCGGCCATGCCCTGGCGAGCGGTGCGCATCAGCAACCGACCGACCTGCTTGCCAATCGCGTACTCGCCTGCTGCTATGGCCATGATTCCAGCCTACGTTCGGCCAGTCGGCCACGACATCAACCGTGTCATCGCTCCATCACATCCGGGTAGTGGCAGAGTTCCTACGGAGCGGTCCGACGGTCGACCCACTTCCATCAGACGTGTCGGTTGGAGCAGCCCCAGACCATACGGCAGGTTCGGCGGTCGAGTTGATCGAGCCGCACCTGCTGCCGGGAGCGTTCGGACCGATCCCTGACGCGTAAATAACAGCAGGTCAGGGTGGGTGTGGGCAGCACTGGACGCCCGGTGGCCGTGGGGTTGCCGGGTGGCCGGGGTTGCCGGTCAGGCTGCGTGCTCCCTCGGGTTGAGGGTGACGGTGTAGCCGAGCTGGTTGAGCTGGTTGATCGCGCGGCGGGTGGCGCGTTCGGGGTCGCGTTGGGTGAAGTAGGTGCCGCCGAGTTCGTGGTAGGGGACGTTGTCGGTGAGCATGTGCCAGATCGCGGTGATGATCGAGTGTTCGACGGCGACCAGGGCTCGGAGCGGTCCGCGGCGTGAGGTCAGCCGTTTGTAGCGGGCCTGCAGGTAGGTGTCCTTGGTTCGCACCGCGCCGAAGGCGGCCAGGCCGAGGGCGCCCTTGAGGTAGGGGTTGCCGGGGCGGACCTTGGCGTTCTTGGTGCGGCCGGCGGACTCGTGGTGGCCGGGGCAGACCCCGGCCCAGGAGGCGAGGTGTTTGGCGGAGGCGAACCGGGCCATGTCGCCGCCGGTCTCGGCGATGATCACTTCGGCGACGGCCCGGTTGATCCCGGGGATGGTGTCCAGGAGGTGGAGGGTGCCTCGAAAGGGGGCCATCGTCTCCTCGATCCGTTCGTCCAGCTGCCGGATCGCGTCGGTGAGCTGGTCGTAGTGGTCCAGGTGCAGCCGGGTCAGGAACGCGTGGTGCTCGCGGAAGCGTCCGGTCAGGGCCTCGGTGAGCTCGGGGATCTTGTTGCGGAGCTTGCGTTTGGCCAGCTCAGCGAGGGTCTGCGGGTCGCGTTCCCCGGCGATGAGGGCTTCGAGCATGGCCCGGCCGGAGACGCCCATGATGTCGGCGGCGACCGCGGCGAGTTTGATTCCGGTGTCCTCCAGCAGCTTCTCCAGCCGCTGCACGATCTGGCCGCGTTCGCGGGTCATCTGGGTCCGGGCCCGGGTCAGGTCCCGTAGCTCGCGCACCGGCTGCGGCGGGACGAATGAGGCACGGACCAGGCCGTGGGCGCCGAGCTGGGCCAGCCAGGCCGCGTCTGAGACGTCGGTCTTGCGGCCTGGCAGGTTCTTGACCTGCCGCGCGTTGACCAGGATCACGTTCAACTCGTCGGCCAGCAGGTAGTAGAAGGGCTTCCAGTAGTCCGAGGTCGCCTCGATCACCACCAGGGTGACCTGGGCGGCGAGCAGGTGATCGCGCAGGGCGAGCACGGCGTTCGTCGTCGCGCCCCAGGTCGTGGTCTGGTTGGTGAACGACCCGCGCCGTTTCGTACTCGGGGTGCGGATGCACGCCTTGGCGTCCTTCTTGCTGACGTCTACACCGGCGCAGCGTTCGTGCAGTACGTCCATGTCCAGAGCCCCTCCCTCAACGGCCGAGCGGTACGCCGTTCCGGGAGGGCCAGGGTGGATCAGGGATTCTGACGCACGTGCTCGCAGCAACACTCCACGGTTCCCGTGGACGGCCCTCGGCACCATGCTGGCCTGCGAGCTCACGGGCATCACAGAGACCTCGGTTTCGGCCGGAACGAACCCCTCCAGCGTCCCGGGCCCGCAGCAGCCCACGCCAGGGCAGACAGAAGCACCCCCGGCGCGCGCCACGGGATTTACCACGCCCCCGGCGCGCGCCGAAGGCGCGCTGCGCTGCTGACCTGCAGCTACTCAACACGGTGATGTGGCGATTTCCCGTGTTTACGTGGTCCGCGCATCTACCGGAACCTCCGGAGCGGCCCATATGATCACGCCATGGCGATGACGGGCTTGGACGACCGGGTCACGACGGCGGAAAACTACCGCCGCTTCGCCGAGCACGAGGCGGCGGGACGATCCCCCGCCTACGAGACGCTGGCCCTCGCGGTGGCGTCCGACCCGGACGTGCTGGGTTTCCTGGGCGCTCTGCCCGCCGACAAGCGCCAGCCGAACCTGCTGTTCGCCGCGGCCCGCCACATGCTCCGTACGGTGCCCGACGTGGACGCGCTGCGGGAGCTGGCCACCACGCGGGCCGGGGAGCTGCGGGCGATGGTGCTGTCCCGGCGCACCCAGACCAACGAACCGGGCCGCTGCGCAACGCTTCTGCCCGCGCTGGCTGCGCTCGATGGGCCGCTCGCCCTGGTCGAGGTCGGCGCGAGCGCCGGACTGTGCCTGCACGTCGACCGGTACTCCTACGACTACGGCCACACACACCTGACCGGCCGTGACCCACAGGCGCCGACACTCCGGTGCCGGGCGGAGGGACCGCACCCGGAACTGCGGATGCCCGAGGTGGCATGGGCGGCCGGCATCGACCTCAACCCGCTCGATCCGTCGGATCCCTGGGACCGGTCCTGGCTCGAGTGCCTGGTGTGGCCAGGGCAGACGGCCCGCCGCGAACGCCTCGTCTCCGCATTGGCAACCGCGCAGCGCCATCCTGTGCCTGTGCACGAGGGCGACCTGCTCGAAGCGCTGCCGGCCCTCGTCGAGCAGGCGCCCCGGGACGCGCGTGTTGTGGTCTTCCACTCGGCGGTGCTGGCATACGTCGGGCCGCAGCTCCGCGCCGACTTCGCCGGGCTGGCCCGCGAGCTTGACGTCGTATGGATCGCGAACGAGGCGCCGGGCGTGGTCGCCGACGTCACGCCGCCCCAGTTCGAGACCTCGCCGTTCGTCCTCACCGTCGACGGCGCACCTGCCGCCTTCACCCACCCGCACGGTGACTGGATCCGCTGGATGTAGCACGTGCAGCCGGCATGGCGCATCCCCGCCTCCCGGTCCCCGGGACGATGCCGGTCCCCGGTGTCCCGACATCCCCCGTGACCCATGCCAGGCCCTCTATCCGCGCCAAACGCGCTGGTAGGGGGCTTGCCGCTGCCCGGTCACTGCCAGTTCTCCGGGCTTCGGCATAACCCTTGCAGTGTCGCAGATCAACTCCACCGGCCCAGGCCAGAACGGGGTGGGGGCGATCACCCACGGGTGCCGTCTGTCAGCTTTGGTCAACCTCGCACGGCCCAGGGACGGCCCAGGAGACTGCCCGCTCGCCGCCGAGGTGATCGAGATCGCGCCCGCTCTGAGCCGTCACACGAGCGGCTGGGGAGCAACCCGGAGCTGCTCACTGTAGAGCCAGGTGAAGGTGCGGTCCGGTTCGAGATGGGCGTCTCCCCAATGGATGGCGTGGATGCCGTTCTCCGGGTCGGCCGTAAAGAACAGACAGACGAGCTTGGTGGAGGCTCCGAGCGCCTCGAACGTCTCGTGCAGCTCCTCGTACTCCTCCGTAGTCTTACGGGCTCGTTGTCGCGAGACGAGGGGGTCTTCGGCCATGTGGTCGACGAGGCCGGCGGATCGGTTCCGGAACTCGTTCGCCAAGTGGCCGCCGAGGCCGAACAGGCTTGGAAGCACTACGCAGTGGAAGGTGCAGTTGGCCCGGACACACCAGTGGAGATCGAGGACGCGCTCTCGCAGATCGACGCCGAGCGCGCCCAGGAACTCTTGACGTACCTGGCGGCCGATGACCTGGCATTCCCGGGCTCAAGACGCCGTGACCGCACCCACGCTCGCAGAACGGCGGAACGTGTCGTGCGCCTGCTGGGCTACGAGGCGGTCTGGTACACGAACATCAGCGACCTCTCGCGCCGGGTACGGGCATGGAACCCGGTAACCCGGCATACCTTCGACGGTGTCGTTGCGGGAACCGACGGGCGCTTCACTGTGGTGTTGTTGCAGGTGGGTGAAGACTGATCACACGTATCCACCGGCTGGTCGACTGCGGATGCCTCGGACACCTACCGCGTGAACCTCAGCCGACGGCAGTCAGCCACGACGGCGGGTGCGCTGACCGATCAGGCGCGCGTACGTCTCGCTGCACCCCCACCGGCCTCAGCCACGGTGCGACGCCGTCGACGGGAGCAAGCCGCGCCAGCCGGGTTGAGGCGACGGCGCTGAGTTGATCGCTTCGAAAAGCCCTCGGCTTGGGAAGCTTCGGTCCTCAAGAGGTGGTCACGACCTCACCTGCTGCGGAGCGCCGCTGCCATGGTGGATCTGGCTGGCTGATGCGGCCTGCGTCAGGGCGAGGTGCTGGGGCTGGCGGTCGAAGACGTCGACTTCATCGAGGGAGTGGTGCACGTAATCCGCCAGGTCAAGCTCATCCGTAACCGCCCCGTGTTCGCGCCGCCCAAGGGAGGCAAGACACGTACGGTCCCGTTGCCCGAGAGCGTTGCCCGGTCGGTCGAGGAACACATCAGCCAGGACCTCCTGCCGCTGTGACGCTGCCGTGGCGAGCGGTGGACGGCGCGCCGGTCACGGCGGCCCTGCTCTTCCATCGGGATCAGGGCCGCCCGGTCAACCGGAACGACTTCAACCGCTGGTTCCCCCGTTCCGATTGCGGGGGCTTCGGGTACCGCGGGTGCCCGAAGCCCCCGCAATCGTCATGAGCAGACCTTGCCGTCCTTCGGGACCGTCCCGTTCAGCAGATACGCGTTCACCGTCGAGTCCACGCAGGCGCTCCCGCTCCCGTACGCCCCGTGCCCCTCGCCCTTCCAGGTGAGCACGACACCGACGCCCTTGCCGAGCTCGTCGGCCATCTTTCGGGCGCCCTCGTACGGCGTCGCCGGATCCCCGGTGTTGCCCACCACCAGGACGGGCGCCGCTCCGGGTGCGCTGACCTCCGGATGGTCGAACTGCCCGGCCACCGGCCAGTCGTGGCACCAGCCGGCCGTGTCCCAGCCCAGGAAGTCGCCGAACACAGGTGAGATCTTCTCGAACTCCGGCAGTAGCTTCTTCATGCTCTGGGACGTCGGCCGCTGCCTCTCGTCCAGGCACGATATGACCCGCTGTGCGTGCGTCGTCGTGCCGTAATGCCCCGAGGCGTCCCGCTCGTTGTAGGCGTCGGCGAGGCTCAGCAGTGCGGAACCGTCGCCCGCCTCGGCCGCCTGAAGCGCGGCGGCGAGCGTGGGCCAGCTCTCCTTGCTGTAGAGCGGCAGCACGATGCCGGTGAGGGCCAGGGTCTGGGTGAGCTTGCGGCCGGACGACGTCGGCAGCGGCTTCGCGTCGATCCGCTTCAGCAGGTCCGCGATCTTCCGGGAGCCCTGCTTCGGGTCCTGGCCTGTCGACTTGAGGTAGTCGTCCAGCGCGCGCTGGAAGCCACGGGTCTGGTTCTTTGCGTGGCCCACGCTGTCGGCGGTCGGGTCGACGACGGCATCCAGCACCAGGCGCTCCACGTTCTTCGGGAACAAGTGGGCGTACACGCCGCCCAGTTCGGTGCCGTAGGAGATGCCGAAGTAGTGCATCTTCCGGTCACCCAGTACCTGGCGCATCAAGTCCATGTCGCGCGCCGTGTCGGTCGTCGAGACATGCGACAGCAGCTTCCCGGCGGCCTTCGCACAGCCCTTGCCGAAGTCGGCGGCGTCGGCGAGGTACGCCTTCTCCTCGGCGGCGTTGTCCGGAGTGGCATCGACGGTCTCGGCGGCCTGGATCGCCTTGTCGCCGCGACAGCGGATGCCCTTGCTGGCGCCGACCCCGCGCGGATCCCAGCTCACCAGGTCGTAGCGCTCGTGTAGCTTGGCGACCGTGCTCGCGTACGACGGCATCGTCGAGACGCCGGAGCCTCCCGGACCGCCGAAGTTGAACAGGAGCGAGCCTATACGGCTGCCTCCGCTTGCCTTGGAACGGATCAGCGCCAGGCCGATCGTCTCACCCCCGGGCTTGGCCCAGTCCAGCGGCACCTTGAGCGTCGCGCACTGCCAGTCACCGCCGGGCGCCGACGCGCCCTTGCAGCGGCCCCAGGCGAGCTTCTGGGAGGTGAGGGAGGTGGGCAGCTTGGAGGAGGCCGCAAGAGGTGACGCCGACGGGGAATCCGACCCGCCCTTCGCGTCGTCCCCGCCTCCGCCGGACGAACCGCTGCCGCAGCCGGTCATCAGCACCGCGGCCGCGACCGCGGCGGACCACCATACGAAACGTGACATGTGCACCCCCCTGACGAGCTCCCCACACGGAGCCGCGAGGAGCAGTCAGGCCATAGTAGGCGGACCTGGCCGAAGCCCACGCCCGCCTGTGGATAAGCCTCTGACCTGCGCTTTTCCTAGGGAGTGGCGCCGGTCGATGTGCCGGTCAGGACAAGATGCCGCTGCGACTAGGTGCAGACGGTGCCGGCTGCAGGAACCTTTCCGTTCAGCAGGTAGTCGTTCACGGCGTTCTGCACGCACTTGTTCCCGCTGTCGTACGAGCCGTGCCCCTGGCCCTTGTACGTCAGCTCGACGCCGACCCCTTTGCCCAACGCCTGCACCATCCTCTGCGCGCCCTCGTACGGGGTGGCCGGGTCGCCCGTGTTGCCGATCACCAGGATCGGCGCGGCACCGGGCGCGCTCACGTTCGGGTGGTTGGCGGCTCCCGCCACCGGCCAGTCGGTGCAGCTGAGCATGCCCCAGGCCAGAAACTCGCCGAACAGCGGGGAGGCAGCCCGGAACTGCGGCAGCCTGGCCTTCACGTCGGCGGGGGTGTAGCGCTGCTTCTCGTCCGCGCAGTTGATGGCGACGTTCGCCGGGATGAGATTGCTGTACTGGCCGTTCTCGTTGCGCCCGTTCAGCGCGTCCGACAGAAACATCAGCACCTTGCCGTCACCGGCGTACGCCTGTCGCAGGCCCTCGGTGAGGTACGGCCAGAAGTCCTTGGAGTACAGGGCCTCGGCGATGCCGTTGATCGCGGCGGTCTGGGTCAGCTGACGGGGGAAGATACCGGGGATCGGCTTGCTGTCAAGGCTCTTCAGCAGTTTGGCGATCCGGTTCTGGACGTCCTGCGGGGTTTTGCCGACCGGGCATCCCGTGCTCTGCGAAGTGCAGTCCCGGGCGTAGTTGTCGAGCGCGAGCTGGAAGCCCTTGGCCTGTCCGAGCGAACTCTGTTCCGGGTTCTGCGTCGGGTCGACGACCGCGTCGAACACAGCCCGCCCGACCTTCTTGGGGAACAGGTGCGCGTAGACGCCACCGAGTTCGGTGCCGTATGAGATCCCGAAGTAGTGCAGTTTGGCGTCGCCGAGCACTTGGCGCATCAGATCCATGTCTCGGGCGGCGTCGGTGGTGCGCAGATACGGCAGCACCTTGCCGGAGTGAGCCTTGCAGGCCCGGTTGAACTTCTTTGTGCTGTTCAGGTACGTCTTCTGCTCGGCGGCGTTGTCGGGCGTCGCGTCCTGCTGGAAGAACGCGTCCAGTTGCTGGTCGTTCTCGCAGATCACGCCCGCGCTGCGGCCGACCCCTCGGGGGTCGAAGCTCACCAGGTCGTAGCGGGTACGCAGGGTCGCGTAGTCCTGTGCGAAGGCGGGCAGCGCGGTGACGCCTGAGCCGCCGGGGCCGCCGAAGTTGAAGATGAGGGAGCCGATGCGCTTGCCAGGAGGGCCGCTGGCCTTCACCCGGATCAGCGCGATGTCGATGCTGGCGCTCTTGGGGTCGTTCCAGTTCAGGGGCGCCTTCATGGTCGCGCACTGCCATCGGCCGCCGTTCGGCAGGGGAGAGGGGGCGCTGCCGCCGCCCTCCGACGCCGACGGCGCCGGGCAGTCCTTCCAGTTCAGCTTCTGATTCGACCAGTTCGCCGTCGGGCTCGACAGCCCCACACTCGTGGAGGCGGTGGCGCAGCCCGTCAGCAGAGGGGACACAAGGACGGCGGTGGCAGCCACGCAGGTGGCGCGGATCCGGTGAGGGTTCGGCATGGTCCCATCGTGGGCCCGAGTCCGGCGGGGCGCTCAGGATGCGGGCCGTGCGGGTGACTCCCCCTTCCGGGGACCGCGTGTCGCATTGTCTGACGGGGGTGCACGCGCGCGTGCACCCCCGTTGCCGTGCGCAGCTCTAGAGCGCGCCCTTGCGCGTCAGATGGTTGAAGAAAAGCCATCCCGGGAGCACCGGCAGCCAGAGCGTCAGCAGCCGGTACAGCAGCACCGCGGGCGCCGCGACCTCCTTGGGAAGACCCACGGCGATGAGACCGACCGTCAGAGTCGCCTCGACCGCACCCACGCCGCCCGGGGTCGGGGCGGCCGAACCCAGAGCGTTGCCCGCGAGGAAGACGACCGCGACGCTGGCCAGGCTCAGCGTGGTCTTCTCCTCGTGCCCGAAGGCCCGGATCGAGGCGTCCAGGCACATCACGAAGGACGCGGTCAGCAGCAGCATGCCGCCGATACCGGTGACCAGCTTCTGCGGCCGCTGCAGGACGTCGAGCATGCGGGGCACGACACCCGCGAACAGCGACCTCACGCGCGTGACGACGAATTTCCGCAGGAACGGCACCGACGTCACCACGAGGACCAGCACGGCGACCGTCAGCAGACCGGCGATGACCGTGCGGGACGGCGACAGGGACGGCGTCTTCTCGGTGCCCGTGAGGTAGCCGAACGACAGCAGCATCAGCACATGGCAGCCCAGTCCGAACAGCTGGGACGCGCCGACGCTCGCCACCGCCAGTCCCGGCCGCACGCCGGAGCGCTGCAGGAAGCGCGTGTTGAGCGCGACACCGCCGACGGCCGCAGGTGCCACGATCTTCACGAACGACCCCGCGACCTGTGCGGCCACGGTCCGCCAGAACGGCACCCGCTCGGGCACGAAGCCCAGCAGCGCCATCGCCGCCGCGACGTAGCTCAGCGCCGAGAAGAACACGGCCGCCGCCACCCAGCCCCACTGGGCGTTGGCGAAGAGGGTGCCGAACTGGATGTGCGTCAGCTGCGTCAGCAGGAAGTACGCGCCGATGGCACCGGCGATAAAACTGATCAGCGTGCGCGGCCGCACCCGCTCCAGTCGGGCGGGTTCCACGGGCGCCTGTGGCCGGATCCGCAGCACCTGGTGGCGGATCTGGGTGAGCAGGTCCTCTTCGCGGGCCTCGTCGAGCGCCTCGTCGAGCGCCCGCTTCTCGGCCCGCTGCGCGGCGCGTGCGGACTTCTTGTCGGTCTTGTCGAGGATGACTCCGGTGCCCTCGTGGTCCTCCTCCAGGCGGGCCGCCTTGGCCTGGCGGGACGCCTCCAGGACCGCCTCCCGTTCGCGCTCGGCCCGCTCGCGGGCCAGTTTCCTGAGTGTCGCGCGCGTCGAGCGCGTCAGTGCGATGGGCTGCAGCATGGGCAGACAGTCGGCGACCGCGTCAGGGCCGAGCACGCCGACCGCGGACGCCACCGCACGCTCGGCACCGACCCGCAGCCCGAGCGTGGTCAGCAGCTGCGCGATGTCCATCCGCAGCATCAGTTCGCCGGCCGCGATCTCGCCGCCACGCAGGTCGGTCAGGATGACGGTGCCGGAACGATCCACCACGATGGCATCACCGGCGAGCCGGCGGTGTGCGATGCGCCGCGACTGGAGGGCACGTACCTGGTGCCAGGTGTCGTGCAGCAGCGCGTCGGTGATCTCCTCGTCGGGCAGCTGGTCCAGGCTGCGGCCGCCGGTGTGCTCGTAGACAAGCATCACGGCGTCGGGGCCGAGCTCTGAGGTCGCGATCAGCTTGGGCGCGTTCGCGCCGGCAGCGATGGCCGCGTACGCGAGGAGAGCCTCCTGCTCGAGGGCCTGGCGCAGCGACTGCAGGCTGCGCCTGGTGGTGATGCCGCGCAGCGTCAGCTGCCGCCACACCCGGTAGAAGAAGCCCTGGGCCTGCTGTTCGCGGTCGACGACGGTGACGTCGAGGGGCGGGCCGTCCTCCAGGGACACGAAGTAGCGCCGGCCCCGGTCACCACCGTTGTCCGTCGTGCCCGGCATCTCCTCGCGTGCCGCGCTCACGGGGCGGAAACCCACGGTGCGCAGGCCTGCCATCAGGGTCCGCCCGGTGGGCCGCACGTTCGGCGAGCCGACCGCGTACAGCGTGCCCGCCGCGACGCTCCAGCCGATCAGCACCGTCAGGATGATCGAGAACGGTGTCGTGTAGCCGGTGACCAGCATCGAGAAGGCGTCGAGCAGCAGCACGACCCACAGCACGGCGCGCCAGCGCGGTCTGCGCGACATGCCCACGGCCGTCATATAGGCGATGACGGGTGCTAGATAGCCGTGCACCGGGTCGGTCAGGGCGTGGATGTCGCCGGGGGAGGGCTGGGTGAGTGCCTCCTGGATGGACGGGGGGGCGGCCCTGGCGACCCACAGGTCTGTGGCGAGTGTCACGCCGTGTGCGAGAACCGCCGCGAGAACGCCGTCGGCGATGCGCAGCCCGTCCCGTTTGATCAGCCGTTCGATCGCGAAGGCGACCGGCACCAGCAGGATCGCGATGCTCGACGCCAGACCCGCGATCTTGATCAGAAGATCGGGTGCCTGCCCTGTGCCCTTGTTGATGTCCTGTTCGAGCCCCGACGTGGTGCCGTGGGCGAACGCGGCGATGGCGAGCAGCACGATGATCGCGAGCACGCCCACCAGGAGACGCATCAGGTCGGAGGGCCGGTGCACGCGCGCGGGGAGCAGCGGTTCGTCGCCCTCGACCTCGTCGTTGTGGGTGTCGGCGGAGTGGTCGTGCGGCTCTGACCGCCGCCTGGGACCCACCGCCCGCGGCTTCTCGCCCTCGTACGCCTTCTGGGGTGTGTCTTCGCTCTTGTGCGCGTCGTCGCCGGCACGCGTCTTCTTCTCGCCGGCGCCCTCGCCGGCGTTCTGGCCCGCGGTGGCGGTGTCGGGGCGCGACGAACCATCAGAGGTGCCCTCCCCGCCGTCGGGGTGCACGCCCTGCTCTTTCATCGTCTCTTCTTGATCTCGTATCACCAGTCACCGCCCGCACGATGGTGGCATGCCCACCCGACACACGGGGGTATCAGGGTGCAAATGCGGGGGCGCACAGTCTGCCCGAAGCACTGCGCCAGGGCGAGGGCTGCGCCTGGCCGCTCTCACGTCACATTGTCGGTGGTGTGGGGCAGGATGGGTCGGATGAGCGAGGAGAGCCTTCCGGCGGATGCCCTGCCGGAGTACGCGGAACGGGTCCTTGACGTGGCCGAACGCATTCCGCCGGGGCGCGTGATGACCTACGGGGACGTGGCCGAGTGGCTGGAGGAGGGCGGCCCGCGCCAGGTGGGCCGCGTCATGGCGCTCTACGGCGGAGCGGTCCCCTGGTGGCGTGTCATCCGGGCGGACGGCGTACTGCTCCCGGGCCACGAACTGGAGGCACTGGACCACTACCGCGTGGAGGGCACCCCGCTGCGCGAGGCCGGCCGAGCCTCCGAGAGCCATCTGCCGCGGGTCGACATGAGGCGGGCGCGATGGGACGGCGACAGACGCGCGGCGGGTCACACCTGACAGCTTCCGGCATCGCACGGGCCGGAGAGGAACCCATGGCCCGTACGGGGGAATCCCGGCACGTCCGTGACATGCCGTACGTTCGTGCAGCGGGGGACAGGCGTGACCCGACGGGCACGAGTGGCTGGACGGGCATGCCGCGTCACGGGGAAGCCCTGCTTCCGCCGCTCGCGCGGGCGTAGCGTCGACGGCGCGCGTTCCTCTCATCCCGCGGCCACCGCCCGCCACGCGCGGCAGTCCTCCGACCCGTCGCCCGACCACCACCCCTCGACGTCGGCGCTCCGCGCCGACAGTGACAAGCCCGAGCACGACCACCAGGACCGGCGAACCACGTGAGCTCCTCTTCCTCCACCAGGCGCCTGCCGCACCCCCAGGTGCGGCAGGGGAGCCGTGGCGCTTACCGACTGGTGCGTACCCCGTCCGTCCGGGTGGATCCCCCTCTGCTGGACGCAGCACAGCGCGCCGTGGTTGACCACGAGGCCGGTCCGCTGCTGGTTCTCGCAGGCCCGGGCACCGGCAAGACGACCACGCTCATCGAGTCCGTCGCCGCCCGGATGGCCCGCGGCGGCTCCCCGGAACGCACCCTGGTCCTGACGTTCAGCCGCAGGGCCGCCGTCGACCTGCGCGACCGGATGGCCCTGCGCATCGGGGCGGCACACGCCCCGCAGGCGACCACGTTCCACTCCTTCTGCTACGCCCTGGTCCGCGCCCACCAGGACACCGGTCTCTTCGTTGAGCCACTGCGGCTGCTGTCCGGCCCCGAACAGGACGTGGCCGTGCGCGAGCTGCTCGCGGGTCAGCCAAGCCTGGAGCGACTCGGGCTCGCGCACGTGCGCTGGCCCGACGAGCTGCGCGCCTGCCTGACCACGCGCGGCTTCGCCGACGAGGTCCGCGCCGTGCTGGCCCGCACCCGCGAACTCGGCCTCGGCCCCGACGCCCTGCGCCGCTTCGCCGAGCGCATCGGCCGCCCCGACTGGAAGGCCGCCTCCGCCTTCCTCGCCGAGTACCTGGACGTCCTCGATCTCCAAAGAGTCATCGACTACGCGGAGCTGGTCCACCGTGCGGTACTCCTGGCCCGCCGCCCCCGGGTCGCCGAGCAGTTGGCCGCTCAGTACGACGCGGTCTACGTGGACGAGTACCAGGACACCGATGCCGCGCAGGTGCGCCTCCTGAGGGCGCTTGTCGGCGGCGGCCGGACCCTGGTGGCCTTCGGCGACCCTGACCAGTCGATCTACGCGTTCCGGGGCGCCGACGTGGGCGGCATCCTGGATTTCCCGCACGCCTTCCCGCGCGCGGACGGCGCTCCGGCGCCCGTGGAGGTCCTCAGGACCTCCCGCCGCTCCGGAGCCGGCCTCCTGGCCGCCACCCGGCTGCTGACCCGGCGCATGCCCCTGACCCGGCTTCCGGCGGAGAGGGTGCGTGCCCACCGGGAGCTCGCCGCGGTACGCGACGGGGGCCGCGTCGAGGTCTTCACATACCCCACGCCCGGCACGGAACTCGACAACATCGCCGACATCCTCCGCCGTGCCCACTTGGAGGACGGCGTGCCGTGGGGCGAGATGGCCGTCCTGGTGCGCGCCGGAACCCGCACGATCCCCACGGTTCGCCGCACCCTGACGGCGGCCGGAGTCCCCCTGGACATCGACGGCGACGACCTGCCGCTGCGCCACGAACCGGCGGTGACTCCCCTGCTGACGGCACTGCGCGCGGTGGCGCGGGCGGAGGCCGCGAACACGAACCGCGAGGGGGGTGAAGAGGAGGAGGCCGGACGGGACGAACAGGCAGAGGCGGAGTCGGAGGCCTGGCTCGACACCGAGACTGCGCTCACCCTCCTCGCCTCCCCACTGGCCGGCATGGACGCCGCCGACCTGCGCCGCCTGGGCCGCGCCCTGCGCGAGGAAGAGCGGGCCGCCGGCAACCCCGTACCTCCGCCCTCCGACGAACTGCTCGCGCGGGCACTGGCCGAGCCGGAGCGGCTGGTCGCGCACGACCCGGCCTACGCGCGCGGAGCCCAGCGGCTCGGCGCGCTGCTCAGGAAGGCACGTGAGCGGCTCGCGGGGGGCGGCACGGCCGAGGACGCCCTGTGGGAGCTGTGGGACGGCACACCGTGGCCCAAGCGCCTGGAGAGTGCCTCGCGGCGCGGCGGCGCGGCCGGGCGCAACGCCGACCGTGACCTCGACGCCGTGTGCGCCCTGTTCGCGACCGCCGCGCGCGCGGAGGAGCGCACCGGTGGCCGCGGTGCCCTCAACTTCCTGGAGGAGACAGAGGCCCAGGACATCGCCGCCGACACGCTCACCCGCCGGGCCGTGCGCCCCGACGCCGTGCGCCTGATGACCGCGCACCGCTCCAAGGGCCTGCAGTGGCGCCTGGTCGTCGTCGCAGGTGTGCAGGAGGGCCTGTGGCCGGACCTGCGCCGCCGCGGCTCCCTGCTGGAGGCGGACCGCATCGGCCACGACGGGCTTGCCGAACCCCTCACCCCCGGCGCGCTTCTGGCCGAGGAACGGCGACTGTTCTACGTCGCCTGCACGCGCGCGCGTGAACGCCTGATCGTGACGGCCGTGAAGGCACCCGCAGACGACGGCGACCAGCCCTCCCGCTTCCTCGCCGAACTCGGTGTCGAGCCCAAGGACGTCACCGGCCGCCCACGCCGCCCTCTGTCCGTCGCCGCGCTCGTGGCCGAGCTGCGCGCCACGACCGTCG
The DNA here is from genome assembly GCF_055561075.1 of Streptomyces sp. NPDC022910. Classification (NCBI taxonomy): domain Bacteria; kingdom Bacillati; phylum Actinomycetota; class Actinomycetes; order Kitasatosporales; family Streptomycetaceae; genus Streptomyces; species Streptomyces sp. NPDC022910. The sequence continues at coordinate 78,690 of NZ_JBVHHL010000003.1, read as the reverse complement.
ACCCGCGCGTCTCCGACGCCCTCAGGGATGCCGCCGCCCGCCGACTGGCCCGGCTCGCCGCGCTCGCCGACGAGGACGGCCGTCCCCTGGTGCCCTCCGCGCATCCCTACCGCTGGTGGGGCATGTGGGACCCGACCGAGAGCAAGGTGCCCCTGCGCAACCGCGACCAGCCCGTCGCACTCTCCGGAAGCGCCCTCGACCAGCTGGCTAACACCTGCGCCCTGCAGTGGTTCCTGGGCCGCGAGGTGAAGGCCGACGCCCCCGCGACCCTCGCCCAGGGCTTCGGCAACGTGGTGCACGTCCTCGCCGACGAGGTGGCCTCCGGGCGCACCCCCGCCGACCTCGCCGTCCTCATGGAGCGGCTCGACTCGGTGTGGAACGCGCTCGCCTTCGACGCGCCCTGGAAGTCCACGCAGGAGAAGGACAACGCGCGCGTGGCGCTCGAACGCTTCCTGAAGTGGCACGTCATGGACCGCACCGGGCGCACGCCGGTGGCGAGCGAGCACGACTTCGACGTCACCCTCGAAGCAGGCGACTACCAGGTGCGCATCCGCGGCTCCATGGACCGCGTCGAGAGGGACGGCGAGGGCCGCGCCTACGTGGTCGACTTCAAGACCGGCAAGCAGGCGCCCAGCGCCGCGGAGGTGGACCGCCATCCGCAGCTCGCCGTGTACCAGCTCGCCGTGCGCGAGGGCGCCGTCGACGAGGCCTTCGGCGGGCTGCGCCCCGAGCCCGGCGGCGCCGAACTCGTCCAGTTGCGGCAGGCCGCCGCCAAGAAGGACGGCGGCGACACCCTGCCCAAGGTGCAGGCCCAGGAGCCCCTCGCGGGCGAATGGATCGGAGAGCTGCTGGCCAGCGCCGCGGGCAAGGTCCTCGACGAGCGCTTCGCACCGACCACCGGACAGCACTGCACGCACTGCGCGTTCCGGGCCTCGTGCAGCGCCCGTCCGGAGGGCCGTCATGTAGTGGAGTGACAATGGCTGTGTGATGCACCGCACCACAGGTGCTGACCAGCGTTTCTTCGAGCACGGCGGGCGATGTGGCATCCGCTGTCAGTGGCCGCCGCTAGCCTCTGCGACGTGCCCGCCCGTATCACCGACCCCGAGCAGCTCAAGGAGCTCCTCGGCATCCCGTTCACCCCGGAGCAGACGGCCTGCATCACCGCGCCGCCCGCCCCGCAGGTGATCGTGGCCGGTGCCGGGTCCGGCAAGACCACGGTGATGGCGGCCCGCGTGGTGTGGCTCGTGGGCACCGGACAGGTCGCCCCGGAACAGGTCCTCGGACTGACGTTCACCAACAAGGCGGCCGGTGAACTGGCCGAGCGCGTCCGCAAGGCGCTCGTCAAGGCAGGCGTCACCGACCCGGACGTGATCGACCCGGACAACCCGCCCGGCGAGCCGGTGATCTCCACGTACCACGCCTTCGCGGGCCGTCTGCTGACCGACCACGGCCTGCGCATCGGACTCGAACCGGCGTCGCGCCTGCTCGCCGACGCCACCCGCTACCAGCTCGCCGCGCGCGTCCTGCGCGAGGCGCCCGGCCCCTACCCGGCGCTGACCCGCTCCTTTCCGGACCTCGTCAGCGACCTTCTCTCCCTCGACTCCGAGCTGGCCGAGCACCTCGTACGACCGGAGGAGGCGCGCGCGTACGACGCCGAGCTGCTGCGCACGCTGGAGAGCGTCCGGCTCACCAACGCCGACCTGCGCAAGGTTCCCGAGACGGCAGCAGCCCGCCGGGAACTGGCCGAGCTGGTCGGCCGCTACCGCGCAGCCAAACGGGAGCGCGACCTCCTCGACTTCGGCGACCAGATCGCCCTCTCGGCGACCCTCGCCCGTATCCCCGAGGTGGGCCGCATCCTGCGCGACGAGTTCCGTGTGGTCCTGCTCGACGAGTACCAGGACACGTCAGTGGCCCAGCGCGTCCTGCTCGCCGGACTGTTCGGCGGCGGCACCGGGCACCCCGTGACCGCCGTGGGCGACCCCTGCCAGGCGATCTACGGCTGGCGCGGCGCGTCCGTCGCCAACCTCGACGACTTCCCCGAGCACTTCCCGCACGCCGACGGCCGACCCGCGACCCGCCGGGCGCTCAGCGAGAACCGCCGCAGCGGCGGCCGCCTCCTCGACCTCGCCAACGGCCTCGCCGAGCCGCTGCGTGCGATGCACGCGGGCGTGGAAGCGCTCCGCCCGGCCCCCGGCGCCGAGCGCGACGGACAGGTCCGCTGCGCACTGCTGCCCACCCACGCCGAGGAGATCGACTGGGTCGCGGACTCCATCGCCCATCTGGTGCACACCGGCACGCCGCCCGGCGAGATCGCGGTCCTGTGCCGCACGGCGACCGACTTCGCCGAGATCCAGGGCGCCCTCGTGGCCCGCGACATTCCGGTGGAGGTCGTGGGCCTGTCCGGGCTGCTGCACCTGCCCGAGGTGGCCGACCTCGTCGCCGTCTGCGAGGTCCTGCAGGACCCCGGCGCCAACGCCTCCCTGGTCCGTCTACTCACCGGCCCGCGCTGGCGCATCGGTGCCCGCGACCTCGCCCTCCTGGGCCGACGCGCCCGGCTGCTCGTCTCGCACGCGCGCGTGGACGCCGACGACGACCCGGATCGCCGACTCGCCGCGGCCGTCGAGGGCGTCGATCCGTCCGAGGTGATATCGCTCGCGGATGCCCTCGACACCTTCCTGGAGCTGCCCATCGAGGCCGGAGGGGCGGACGACGGGCTGCCCTTCTCGCCCGACGCCCGCGTGCGGTTCGCGCGCCTCGCCACCGAGCTGAGGGAGCTGCGCCGCTCCCTCGCCGACCCCCTGATGGATGTCCTGCACCGGGTCCTCACCGTCACCGGCCTGGAAGTGGAACTGTCCGCCTCCCCGCACGCGCTGGCCGCCCGCCGCCGCGAGACCCTGTCGAACTTCCTGGACATCGCCGCCTCGTTCGCCGTCAACGACCCGGACGCCACCCTCCTGGCCTTCCTCGGCTTCCTGCGCACCGCCGCCCAGTACGAGAAGGGCCTCGACAACGCCCTGCCCGGCGGCGAGAACACCGTCAAGGTGCTCACCGCGCACAAGTCCAAGGGGCTGGAGTGGGACGTCGTCGCCGTCCCCGGCCTGGTCACCGGTACCTTCCCGAGCACCCAGGGTCGCGAGAAGTGGACCGCCCAGGGCAAAGTGCTGCCCCACGCACTGCGCGGCGACGGTGACACCCTGCCCGACGTCGAGAGCTGGGACTCCCGGGGACTGAAGGCCTTCCACGAGGCCATGAAGGAGCATCAGCACACCGAGGAGCTGCGCCTCGGATACGTCACCTTCACCCGCCCCCGCTCTCTGCTGCTCGGCTCCGGCCACTGGTGGGGGCCCGCCCAGAAGCGCCCCCGGGGGCCCTCGGACTTCCTCCAGGCCCTCTACGACCACTGCGCCGCCGGGTACGGCGAGATCGAGGTCTGGGCCGAGGAGCCGGCCGAGGACGAGGAGAACCCGGCGCTCCACCGGGCCACCGCCGAGCACGCCTGGCCGCTCCCGCTGGACGAGGCGGCACTCGCCCGCCGCCGCGCCGCAGCCGAGACCGTGCTGGCCCACCTCGACGAGGTCGCCTCGCATGAAGGCGCCCGCCCCGCGGTCACCCACGACCCCTCCGCGCACGACAACCCGGATTGGCCGGCCCCGCCGGACGGCGAAGACCTCCACGAGGAGCAGGACCCGTACGACGACTTTCCCGACGCCGGCCCCTACGACGAGATTCCCGACGGCTTTCCCGAGGAGGCCACCGACTGGGAGTCCTGGACGAACGACCGCCCCGCGGACGGGCCCGAAGCCGCCCACGCGCGCGTGCGTCTCGTCGACGACACCCCGACCGTCCCGCACGCCCGTCGGCACCCGGCCGATGACGGCCACGCGCTCACGCCGGAGGAGGCCCGAACGGTCGCCTCCTGGGACCGCGACCTGGACGCCCTCACCGGAGAGCTGCTGCGTGCGCGCGCAACCGTCGCCGACGTACCCCTGCCGCCGTCGCTGACCGCCTCCCAGGTGCTGCGCCTGGCCGCCGACCCCGACGGGCTTGCTCAAGAACTCGCGCGCCCCATGCCGCGCCCCCCACAACCCGCCGCGCGCCGTGGCACCCGATTCCATGCCTGGGTCGAGGCGCGCTTCGAGGAACTGCGGCTGCCCATGCTGGAGCCCGAGGAGCTGCTCGGCAGCGACGCCGAGATCGCCGACGAGCGCGACCTGGAGGCACTCAAGGACGCCTTCGAACGCACCTCCTACGCACACCGCACCCCGTACCGCGTCGAAGCCCCCTTCCAGCTCGCCATCGCCGGACGCGTGGTACGGGGCCGCATCGACGCCGTCTACCGCACGGACGACGGCGACGGAGCGGCATACGAGATCGTCGACTGGAAGACCGGCCGCACCGGCACCGGGGACCCGCTCCAGCTCGCCCTGTACCGGCTCGCCTGGGCCGAGCAGCAGGGCGTGCCTCTGGAAGCAGTCGAGGCCGTGTTCCTGTACGTCCGCACGGGGGAGGTCGAACGCCCCGAGGACCTCCCGGACCGGGCCGCACTGGAGCGGCTGCTGCTGGCCGAGCCGTCCCCGGAGGAACCGGCGGACTAGGATGTCGGCGCGGGCCGATAGGCTCGTGACCATGAGCGAGACCCCGGACAGTGCCGTCCGCACGTACATCGACCGCCACCGTGCCGCCTTCCTCGACGACCTCGTGGAGTGGCTGCGCATCCCGTCGGTGTCCGCTCAGCCCGAGCATGCGGCGGACGTGCGACGCAGCGCCGAGTGGCTCGCCGCCAAGCTCGAGGAGACCGGTTTCCCCACCGCCGAGGTGTGGCCGACCGACGGCGCCCCTGCCGTCTTTGCCGAGTGGCCCGCCGACGATCCGCAGGCGCCCACCGTCCTCGTCTACGGCCACCACGACGTTCAGCCCGCCGCCCGCGAGGACGGCTGGGACAGCGAGCCCTTCGAGCCGGTGATCCGCGACGGCCGCCTCTACGCGCGCGGGGCCGCCGACGACAAGGGTCAGGTGTTCTTCCACACACTCGGCCTCCGCGCCCACCTCGCCGCCACCGGCCGCACCGCCCCGGCCGTCCACCTGAAGCTGCTCATCGAGGGCGAGGAGGAGTCCGGCTCCCCGAACTTCCGCACCCTCGTCGAGCAGCACGCGGACCGGCTCGCCGCCGACGCAGTGATCGTCTCCGACACCGGCATGTGGTCCGCGGACACCCCCACCGTCTGCACCGGCATGCGCGGCCTCGCCGAATGCGAGATCACCCTGCACGGACCCGAGCAGGACATCCACTCCGGCTCCTTCGGCGGCGCCGTGCCGAATCCGGCCACCGCGGCCGCCCGCCTGGTGGCGGCCCTGCACGACGAGCACGCGCGTGTGGCGATACCAGGCTTCTACGACGGCGTCACCGAGCTCACCGACCGCGAACGCGAGCTCTTCGCCGAGCTCCCCTTCGACGAGGAGCAGTGGCTGCGGACCGCCAGGTCGAGGGCCACCCACGGCGAAGCCGGTCACAGCACCCTGGAGCGCATCTGGGCTCGCCCCACCGCCGAGGTCAACGGCATCGGCGGCGGCTACCAGGGCCCCGGCAGCAAGACGATCATCCCGTCATCCACCATGGTCAAACTCTCCTTCCGCCTCGTCGCCGGCCAGGACCCCGACCACGTCGAGAAGGCCGTCAGAGCCTGGGCCGCCGACCGACTGCCCGCCGGGATCCGGCACGAGATCATGTTCGGCGCCTCCACCCGCCCCTGTCTGACGCCCCTCGATCACCCCGCCCTGCAGTCTGTCGCACGCGCCATGGGCCGCGCCTTCCAGCAGCCCGTCCGCTTCACCCGTGAGGGCGGCTCCGGACCGGCCGCCGACCTCCAGGAAGTCCTCGGCGTGCCCGTCCTGTTCCTGGGCATCTCCATCCCGTCCGACGGCTGGCACGCCCCGAACGAGAAGGTCGAACTCGATCTGCTCCTCAAGGGCGTCGAGACCACCGCATACCTGTGGGGCGACCTGGGGGAGAACCGGCGCGATGCGGACTGACCGTCTCGCGGGCCGGACCGCCGACCGGGTGGGCCGCGAGGCGCGGCACACTGGAAGGACCGCCCCGCACGGCCAAGGTCCACCGGACCCGGTCACCTCCAGCCGTACGTCCCGCTGAACCGCCCGCCGAAACCACCGCTGCACCGGGGGAGTTGGAAGCACCCGTGACCACCTGGACCGACCACACCGCCGATCGACCCATCTCGCTCACCGCCCCGAGCGGCATCGACCGCGCCGCCCACCATCGGCTCGACGAGGCCTGGCTCGCCGCGGCGTGGAGCCACCCCACAACCCGCTGCTTCGTGGTCTCCGACGGCCAGGTCCTCATCGACGAGACGCCCGACGGCCGGACCGAGCTCGTGATGACCCCCTCCTTCGAAGCACCCCTTACGGAGGCCCACCGTTACTTCCTGGGCACCGACGAGGACGGCGTCAGCTACTTCGCACTCCAGAAGGACGCCCTCCCGGGCCGCATGGACCAGTCGGCGCGCCCGGCCGGACTGCGCGAGGCGGGCCTGCTGCTGTCCCCGCGCGACGCCGGCCTGATGGTGCATGCGGTCGCCCTGGAGAACTGGCAGCGCATGCATCGCTTCTGCTCACGCTGTGGCGAACGCACGGTCATCGCGGCCGCCGGCCACATCCGCCGCTGCCCGGCCTGCGGCGCCGAGCACTACCCGCGCACCGACCCAGCGGTGATCATGGCCGTCACCGACGACGAGGACCGCCTCCTCCTCGGCCGCCAGGTGCACTGGCCCGAGGGCCGCTTCTCGACCCTCGCCGGCTTCGTCGAACCGGGCGAGTCCATCGAGCAGTCGGTGCGTCGAGAGGTGTTCGAAGAAGCGGGCATCACCGTCGGCGAGGTCGAGTACATCGCCAGTCAGCCCTGGCCCTTCCCGTCCAGCCTGATGCTCGGCTTCCTCGCCCGCGCCACCTCCACCGACATCACCGTCGACGGCGACGAGATCCACGAGGCCCGCTGGTTCTCCCGCGAGGAACTGCACGCCGCCTTCGAGTCCGGGGAGGTCCTGCCTCCGTACGGCATCTCCATCGCCGCCCGCCTGATCGAACTCTGGTACGGCAAGCCCCTGCCGACGAGGAGCGTCTGACACCGGCGGGCGGTCAGCGGCATCTGGGCTCCCCAAGGAGAAGTCGCAGGTAATCGGGAGAGAAGGCGCAGGCACATGGCCGAGAAGGCCCGGTCCGGGGAATGGCCACTGGACGATGACACCACCCCCGAGCGCTACGGCTCTGGGCGCGCCCGCCTAGGGTGCGGGCATGACCTCGCAGGCATACCTCTCCGAACTGTTCTCGCTCGACGGCCGGGTCGCCGTGGTGACCGGCGGCAGTTCCGGCATCGGCCGAGCCGTCGTCGGTGCCCTCGCGCGCGCAGGAGCGAGCGTCGTGGTCGTGGCACGCAAGGAGGCGGAACTCGCGGCGACAGTCGGCGAGCTGGCGGCCCACGGTTGCCGGGCGGCGTGGGTGAGCGCCGACCTGGGCACTCGCGACGGCATGCGCGCAGCGGCCGAGGAGGCAGCCGAGGCATTCGGGGAGCCCGACATCCTCGTCAATTCCGCCGGGATCAACCTGCGCCCCCCGATGGGCGAGCTGGGCGAGGACGTGTGGGACACCACGATGGCGGTGAACTTGGAGGCGCCCTACCTGCTGGGACAGCGGTTCGGGCCCGGCATGGCCGAACGGGGCTTCGGGCGGATCATCCACATCACCTCCCAGCAGGCGCATCGGGCGTTCTTCCAGAGCGGCGCCTACGGGGTTTCCAAGGGGGCATTGGAGTCGCTGGCCCGTTCGCAGTCCGAGGCATGGTCGTCGTACGGCGTCACCTGCAACACGCTCGTGCCGGGGTTCGTCATGACGCCGCTGAACGCACGTCTGTCGTCCGACCCCGGGAAGGTGGCGGCGCTCGCTGCACGCACGATGGTCGGGCGCAACGGTCTGGCCGAGGACTTCGCGGGTGCAGCGGTGTTCCTGGCGAGCCGCGCCTCCGCCTACGTCACCGGGCAGGCGATCTTCGTTGACGGCGGGTTCTCCGTGCACTGAGCCCAGCACCGGAGCGTCCGGGAAGGCATACCAGTACGGCGGCCGGGACCATGGCAGCCGTCTCCCCGTCGGGCGGGCCGAGCCGTGTCGGCCGTTCAGGATCGGTGATCAGGTACCCCTGCACCACATGGTTCAGCCCCCGCCCATGGAGGAGCGGGGGCTGCTTGCGGAGATTCGGGTCAGGCGCCGAGTGCCTGCTTCACCTGGGCAAGGCTGGGATTCGTCATGACGACTTCGTTGCCACCAGTGACGGGAAGTACCCGAACAGTCGGGACTGTCTGGTTTCCGCCATTCGCCTTCTCCACGAACGCTGCGGACTCCGGGTCCTGCTCGATGTTGATCTCGTCGTACGCGATGCCCTCACGGTCCAGCTGACTCTTCAGTCGGCGGCAGTAGCCACACCACGAGGTGCTGTACATCGTCACAGTGCCCGGCATGTCGCTCGCGCTCCTTTACGGCTCGGTGTGCGTAGTAGCTGAGGGAGCAACGTATGTGAATGTTCCACCATTCCCGCCACCGCCCCGGTGCTCCGGCCCCTCACCGGTGACGCCTGCCGCATCAGTACGACTGCAGGTGCCTCCCTGTGGACAACCGACGCACCCGTCTCCGCCGACCTGGCAGCATGGCGGGGTGACAGCAGCAACGCATTCCACGCTCTTCCCGCAGGTCCCGGACTCGGCCGACGCGGTGCTCGTAGGGCTCGACCCCGAGCAGCGCGAAGTGGCGACCGCCCTGCACGGCCCGGTATGCGTGCTGGCAGGCGCCGGCACCGGCAAAACGCGGGCCATCACCCACCGCATCGCCTACGGAGTCCGCGCCGGCATCCTCCAGCCCTCCAGCGTGCTCGCTGTCACCTTCACCAACCGCGCCGCCGGCGAGATGCGCGGCCGCCTCCGCCAGCTCGGCGCCGCCGGCGTCCAGGCCCGCACCTTCCACTCCGCGGCGCTGCGCCAGCTCCAGTACTTCTGGCCGAAGGCCGTCGGCGGCGGCCTCTCGAAGATCATCGACCGCAAGATCCAGATCGTCGCGGACGCGGCCGCCGCCTGCCGCATCCGCCTCGACCGCAACGAACTGCGGGACGTCACCGCCGAAATCGAATGGTCGAAGGTCACCCAGACCGTCCCCGCCGACTACGTTGCCGCGGCCGCCAAGACAGGCCGCGAAACCCCCCGCGACCCCGCTGAGATCGCGCAGCTCTACGCCACCTACGAAGATCTCAAGCGTGACCGCGCCCTCATCGACTTCGAGGACGTCCTCCTTCTCACCGTCGGCATCCTCCAGGACCGCCACGACATCGCCGACGAGGTCCGCGCCCAGTACCAGCACTTCGTCGTCGACGAGTACCAGGACGTCAGCCCGCTCCAGCAGCGCCTGCTGGAGCTGTGGCTCGGCGACCGCGACAGCCTGTGCGTCGTCGGCGACGCCAGCCAGACCATCTACTCCTTCACGGGCGCCACCCCCGACCATCTCCTCGACTTCCGCATCCGCCACCCCGCGGCCACCGTCGTCAAACTCGTTCGCGACTACCGCTCCTCACCCCAGGTCGTCCATCTCGCCAACGGTCTCCTCGGCCAGGCCCGGGGCCGCGCCGCCGACCACCGCCTCGAACTCGTCTCCCAGCGCGCCCCGGGCCCCGAACCCGTCTACACCGAATACGCCGACGAGCCCACCGAGGCCGAAGGCGCCGCCCGCCGCATCCGCGACCTCCTCGCCGACGGTGTACCCTCCGCCGAGATCGCAATCCTGTTCCGCACCAATTCCCAGTCCGAAATCTACGAACAAGCCCTCGCGGACGCCGGAATCCCCTACCAACTGCGTGGCGCCGAGCGTTTCTTCGACCGCCCCGAGGTCCGCAAGGCAGGCATCGCCCTGCGTGGCGCCGCCCGCTTCGGCGCCAACGACTCCCTCCTCGACGACGCCGTGGACCTGCCCTCCCAGGTGCGTGCCGTCCTCTCGGGCGAAGGCTGGACGCCCACGCCCCCCGCGGGCTCCGGAGCCGTCAGGGAGCGATGGGAGTCCCTGGCCGCGCTCGTGAACCTCGCCCAGGACTTCGCAGCAGCCAAACCCGCCGCCACCCTCGCCGACCTCGTGGCCGAACTCGACGAGCGGGCGAACGCCCAGCATGCCCCGACCGTGCAGGGCGTCACCCTCGCCTCCCTGCACTCCGCCAAGGGCCTGGAATGGGACGCGGTCTTCCTGGTAGGCGTCGCCGAAGGCATGATGCCCATCACCTACGCCAGAACCGACGAGCAGATCGAAGAGGAACGCCGCCTCCTCTATGTAGGTGTCACCCGCGCCAGGGAACACCTCCACGTCTCCTGGGCTCTGTCCAGGTCACCCGGCGGCCGCCCCAACCGACGGCCCAGCCGCTTCCTCGACGGACTGCGCCCCGGCTCCTCCGCCGCCGCGGGCCGCTCCGCAGCCGCCGGCCATGGAGGCATCGAACGCGGCTTCAGCACCACCGGTACGACCGCCGCACCGCGCCGCACCAGCAGAACCCCGGCCCGCTGCCGGGTCTGCGGGCGCACGCTGTCCGAGGCCGGCGAGATGAAACTGATGCGCTGTGACGACTGCCCCTCCGACATGGACGAAGGCATCTACGAGCGGCTGCGCGCGTGGCGGGCGACGCAGGCGCACCGCAGCGGCCAGCCGGCGTTCTGCGTCTTCACCGACCGGACCCTGATCGCGATCGCCGAAGCCGTACCCGGCGACGAGCGTGAACTGGCGCGTATCCCGGGGGTCGGAGTGCGCAAACTCAACCGCTACGGGACAGATGTTCTGGCCATCTGCGCAGGCCGGGACCCGGTTGAAGAGGACAACGACGACTGATACGAACTCGTCGCAAAAATAGTTTGCGCAAGCCCCAGCAATCCCCATAGGTTCTAAGCCACGGGAACGGCGGCCTTCTCGGAGGCCCTGATTCCGTGTTGTACTTACATCACCGCCGGACTGGGTTCACCCCTGGTCCCCTAAGACGCCGAGAGGAGGCGATTGAAGTGATCAGCATCAAGACCAGCTCCACCCGCACCGCCAAAATGACCGATCGCTCGGTCGTCTCCACGTGCATGCTCGGCGTCTCCAACCTGGGCACCGGTCTGTCCGGCATTCGTGCCGTCCGTCCGGCGTCCTCCCTGTCTCTCGCGGGTCTTCCCATCCGTGAGCGCAATGAGCGACCGGCCAAGGCACTGGAAGCAGTAGTGGCACAGGCACAGGCCTATGCCTTTGCAGCGGCCGGTGCCCGATTCCGGAAGCAGACGACGCAGCACCACCTGATGTGGGCCTTCCGTGGGCCAGAACCCTGGAGTGATCCAGCCTGATCGGCGATCAGGCCGGCGCCTTCAGGGCCGCGGAACCCCATCCGGGATCCGCGGCCCTTCTGTTTTCCCCGAACGGGGACGGCAGAACGAAGGGGCCTCGGGACAAGAAAAGAACCCGGTACCAAGCCGACACCCGGTCCAACAGGGCCGGAACGACCAGACGAGGAAGACGAACCGTGCAACTCGAAGCGCACGCCCCGTCCGTACCGCCTTCCGAAACGATCCCCCCGCCCGGCCTCACGGAGGACTCCACCTTGACCCCGCTCACCGCGCTCACCGCGCTCGACGACGCCATCGAGAACCTCGGCGTACCCGTCCCCTGCCGCTCCTACGACCCGGAGGTCTTCTTCGCCGAGTCGCCGGCCGACGTCGAGTACGCCAAGTCCCTCTGCCGCACCTGCCCGCTGATCGAGGCCTGCCTCGCCGGTGCCAAGGAGCGGCGTGAGCCCTGGGGCGTCTGGGGTGGCGAGCTCTTCGTCCAGGGTGTCGTCGTCGCCCGGAAGCGGCCGCGTGGCCGCCCGCGCAAGAACCCGGTCACGGCATGAACACCGCAGGAACGATCGACCGCCCCCTCACGCACGACCCCAAGAAGCAGGCCCCGATGAAGCCGTCCACCAGCGAGCCCGCAGGCTCCGCGATTTCAGACTTCACCTCCACCGGTGCGAACGCCTCGCGCCAGAACAGGACCCGAGAGATGCAACTCATCCCAGAAGCCCTGGCTCGTGCGCATATGCACGAGCGACTGCACGAGGCCGAGCGGGAACGCAGGGCCGTGCGCCTGGCGAGAGCCCGCCGGATGCAGCGCCGGGCGGAACGCGCCTCGATGCGCGCCCGCCGTGCGCTCGCCATGGCTGTCATGCAGTAGGCAGGCCGACATTCACACTCGGCACCCGGAAAGCCTCGCGGGGGCCGGTCCGAAGGGACCGGCCCCCGCGGTGCGTTGTGTGCGACGAAGCAGTGGGACGGCGATATCGTCACAGGGGTGACGAGTCTTCCCGGAGACAGCGACAACAGCGGCTCCGTGCGCCTGCCGGACACCGTACAGGCCCAGAACCTCATGTGCGCTTGTTGCGGCACCCGGGCCGATGGCCCCCGACCCACCTGGACCTGCTCCGTGGAGAACGGCCTGCGCCACTACTTCTGCGACAACTGCGCCCGCACCCATATCAGGGCGATCGAGGGGCGGTTGGACTCGGCGTGGTGGTAGCTCTCGCGTCCGCTTCACTCAGCGAAGCTGCTCGCCGTCTGTACGCCAACTGAGTGCGGATCCGCCAGCAGCACCACACGGCCGGCCGCCGGGGCGAACCCGAGTACCGGGTTCCCGTAGTCGCCCGCCGCAGTCATCATTCGTCCGGGAGGGGCGGGACCCGCAAAGCGGCCGTCTTGGCGTCGGCCGGACGCGCCGGCATCTCAGCCGCACAAGGCAATGGCCCAGCGACGCCACCTTCCGAGTACTCCCATGCCCACTCACTCGACCCTTGGTGAACCGCACCAAGGCATCCCTGGCCCGGCACTGTTCGGACAGCCCAGGTCACGCCTCCGCTCCGGGTTCCTCCTCCTCCTCCGGCAGGAAGCCCGGTAGCCACTCCTCCAACTCATCACGCAGGCGGACCGTCGCGCCCAGTTGGCACAGCACGCCGATCGTGCTCAACGTCACCCGGTGTATGAGGAGGTACGACGGGGGCAGGTTCAGTCGTTTGCCCAGCTGGTACGCGGGCGAGCGTGGGTCGGCGACGCGCGCCGCCTGGCTGCGCATCCAGCCGCGGGTGAACGTGAACTGGTCGACCTGGGCGGGTTCGATGATCGGAAGGAGATAGTCGAGGACCGCGTCGGGGTCGAGTTCGATGGTCTCCTTCACAAAGCCCTCCTCGCAGAGGAGTTCGTAGACCGACTGGGCGTCGCCCTCCAGGGTCAGGCGCAGCGAGTGGCCGATGGGGGTCGGCAGGCCGCCTGGCAGACGGTCGACCGTGCCGAAGTCCAGGACGCCAAGGCGCCAGTCCTCCTTCCGGGTGCCGAAGCCTGAGCCGGGCAGAAGACGGAAGTTGCCCGGGTGCGGGTCGGCGTGCAGCAGACCCGTGCGGGCCGGCCCCGAGAAGAGGAAGCGGGCCAGCAGCTGGCCGGCGCGGTCCCGCTGCTCCTGGGTACCGCCGGAGATCACCTCCGACAGCGGTATGCCGTCGACCCACTCGGTCACCAGGACCTGATCGCACTGATGCACCACCGCCGGCACCGTGAAGTCCGGGTCCCCCTCGAACTCCTCCGCGTGTGTCTGCTGCGCCTGTGCCTCCAGGCCGTAGTCCAGTTCCTCGGAGACCCGGTCGCGCAGCTCCGCGATCAGCGGCTTGATGTCCATGCCCGGGACGAGGGGACCCAGCAGGCGGGCGAATCGACTGAGTTGGTTGAGGTCCGAGAGCAGCGCATCGCCGGCGCCCGGGTACTGCACCTTGACCGCGACCTCGCGTCCGTCGTGCCACACCCCGCGGTGTACCTGGCCGATCGAGGCCGCCGCGGCCGGTTTGTCCTCGAATTCCAGGAACAGCTCGTGCCAGTCCTCGCCGAGGCGTTCCTCCAGTACCGCGTGCACCGTGCGCGTCGGCATCGGAGGGGCCGCCTCCTGAAGCTTCGTCAGAGCGGCCCGGTAGGGTCCGGCGACCTCCTCGGGGAGCGCCGACTCGAAGACGGACAGGGCCTGCCCGAACTTCATCGCGCCGCCCTTCAGCTCGCCCAGCACCTTGAACAGTTGCTCGGCCGTGCGCTGTTGGAGTTCGCGGCCGACGATCTCCGCGGATTCACCGACGATGCGTTTACCGAGTCCCCAGGTCGCCCGCCCGGCGAAGCCGAGCGGGAGCGCGGCGAGCTTGGCGGTCCGGGTGACCGCCTTCCGGGGAAGATCAGACATGCGCCCTCCAAGTCCCAGACAGCCGTGCCGCGTGTGCCTTGCGAGACAGGTTCCTCGACGGCTGTTGCTCCGCCATTGTCTCGTGCGGCTCCCCGTCCTTTGAGGTGTGTTCCTCCTTACCTTTCTCCGCTGCACCGCACCCGCATGCGGGATGGGCCCACACCGGTCGCGCGTGCCAGTCGAGCCGGGGCACGGAGGCCTCCCAGCGCGCGCCCGCGCTGGAGGGCGCCTCGCCGTCCAGGAAGGCGAGCGCATGCCCGGCGGCCACTGCGGCGACGGCGGTCGCCAGGGTGAGGTCGCACGCCTGGACCTGCGGCGGGCGCCCGGAGCGCCACTGGGCGACCATACGCGGCCAGGTCTCGTCCCGGTCGGTGCGCCCCCGGTCGAGGCAGCCCGCGCAGCTCGTGTCACCAGGGAGGACGAACGGGCCGACGATGCCCGTGCCCTCCACGACACCGGCGTACAAGTGGGGCGTGCCGGAGGCGATCAGCGGCTGGGCGGTGAACGGGTCGGGCGCGTGGATGTCGACGCCGTCGCGCGGGGCGAGGATCACCAGCGAGAAGCCGGGGTCCGGGTCGTCGTGGGGAGAGCGCCGGGAGGCGCGTTGCCGGCGCGGTGGCCGGTCCGGGGCTGCCGCGCGAACCGCGCGGCGGGCCGCTTCATCTCTGCGCTCGCCGATGGAATCTGCCGGCAGTCCGCCGGGTGCAACGTCCCACGGCTCGACGCAGCCGGTGTCCCGGACGTCCACCTCGCCGACGCCCGCCCCCGCCAGCAGGGAGGCGAGGACGGCACCCACGCGGCCCGCGCCTCGGACCTGGACCCGGAGCGAGCGGCGCGCGGCCAGACGCATGGCGGGCTCGCCCGGTGTGCGGGCGACCAGCGACAGTGACGCCAGGTCAGGACGGAGGCGGTCCAGGACGCCGGCTTTGGCGCGGAGGGTGTCGGCCTGCGGGCCGCCGCCCGTCGCGTCGTCGAGCAGGCCCGCGCCGGAGAGGTTGTCCACGAGTGCGTCGACGTGCCCTTCGGGCAGGCCCATGCGGCGGGCATCCTCGCGCAGGAGCGACAGCCCGCGGGTGCCGTCGAGCAGGGTGAGGAGGCTGCCCGTCGCGGTGTCGACGGGACCCAGCACCATCGCGTGCGCGGGTGCGATCCCGAACTGCACGGTGTTCAGGTCGCGCCAGCCGCGCCGCAGCGCGGGCTTCACCATCGGATGCATGACCGGCCCCCGTTCTTCGTGTACTTGTGTGTGTTCGTTCCTGTTTGCCGGCTGATGTCCTGGTCTGCCGACGCAGGCCAGCATGCCGGGACCGGGCGGGGGCGTGCGGAAAGTTGTCCACAGGCGGGGGTATTGGTCGTACAAATCAAGGGCACGGGGTGTGGATCGGCAGGGAACCCTCCCGGAGGCGGGACTTCCTCCGTGCGCAGCGGGTAACGTCGGGGCGTGCCCGCCGATCCACTGCACCGCGTCGGAACGCCACAGCGCAGCACGACGAGCCAGCCGCCGAGCGGCTCGGGGGCGAGCGCGATCGAAGTACGCAGGAGCGCGCGACGCCGCAGAACGGTCTCCGCGTACCGCGAGGGCGATCGCACCGTCGTGCTGATCCCCGCCCGGATGTCCGAGGCGGAGGAGCAGCGCTGGGTGACCGTCATGCTCGACAAGCTGGCCGCCCAGGAGAGCAAGCGGGTGATCGGCGACGCCGAGCTGGCCGAGCGCGCCGGGCGGCTGTCGGTGCAGTACTTCGACGGCCGGGCGCGGCCCACCTCGGTGCGCTGGGTCACCAACCAGAACACGCGCTGGGGCTCGTGCACCCCCTCCGAGGGCAGCATCCGTCTGTCGCACCGCTTGCAGGGCATGCCGGAGTACGTCGTCGACTACGTCCTCCTGCATGAGCTCGCGCATCTGCTGGTCCCGGGACACGGGCCGCGTTTCTGGCGGCTGCTTGATGCGTATCCACGCACGGAGCGAGCCCGCGGCTACCTCGAGGGTGTGGTCGCGGCGGACCGGCTGCCGCATCAGCCCGCGCCGGCCGAGGAGTAGCGGGAGACCGCGCACGCACGCCGCGCCGTCGGCCCCCAGCCGCCGGGCGGATGTCATACCGTGCCGCCGAGAAGTCTTTGTGTACCGGGTCTGTACCGGCTTCTTCCGCTCGCGGCGTTTGCCGTTAGCCTGGCGCGACGCACTCATATTCGGGATGGGGGACGGTCGTTACGCATGGCCAGGGAATTCCAACGCGGCCACAAGGCCAGGATCAGTGACCTCACCGCGGGCACGGATCTGTACGTAGGTGTGCAGATCTCCGGGCCCGGACTGACCTTCGACATCAGCTGCTTCGGTCTGGACGCCGACGAACGACTCTCGGACGACCGGTACTTCCTCTTCTTCAACCAGCGGAAGACGCCGGAGGAGTCCCTTCAGCTCCTCGGTCCGCAGGCGGGCGACACGGAATCTTTCCGGGTCACGCTCGACAGGATCCCGCCGCAGATCCAGAAGCTGTCCTTCACGGCGACGGTCGACGGTGCCGGGCAGATGTCGCAGATCAATCCCGGATACATCCGCATCGTCGCGGGCGGCGAGGAGGTGGCACGGTACTCCTTCACCGGTTCGGAGTTCACCACCGAACGCGCCGTCATGCTGGGCGACTTCTACCTGAAGGACGTCTGGCGGTTCGCCGCGGTCGGCCAGGGCTTCGACGGTGGGCTCGAGGCACTGCTGAAGAACTTCGGCGGCGAGGTCCTCGAGGAGGAGGCGCCCGCCCCGCAGCAACCGCAGCCCGGTGCCGCGCCGGGCTTCGCGCCGCCCGCCCAGGCCACCGCGCCCCCCGCCTTCGCCGCCCCGGCGCCTGCTCCCGCTCCGGCGCCGCAGCAGCCCGCCCCGCAGGGCTTCACGCCGCCACCGGCACCCGCGCCGCCCGCCCCGGCTCCGGCGCCTTCCGTGCACGCCGCGCCCACCATCGTCGCGCCCCTGAACACGCCTCCCGGCGGAACCGTGCCCCCGCCGGGTCCCGCCCCCTACGCGCAGCCGCCGGGCCAGCCGGGGCCGCCGCCCGGTTACGGCCAGCAGCCGTCCGCCCCGATGCCGCCCGGCTATGGCCAGCAGCCGCCGGCCGCGCCTCCCGGTTATGGTCAGCAGCCGCCGCAGGGGCAGGTTCCGGGACAGTACACCGGTCAGCCCGCGGCTGCTTCTCCGTACGGTGCCCCCCAGGGCGTCCCCCAGGCCGGTGCCGGTGTGGCCGCCGCACTGCAGCCCTTCAAGGAGACGCCGACCGGGCAGCGGTGGACGCAGCAGAACAAGAAGCTCGTCCGCGTCGACCTCGGCATCGGCGGCCAGCCCGTGCTGGCCCGGCAGGGCAGTATGGTGCTCTATCAGGGCAAGGTCGACTTCAGCTACAAGGGCGCCGGTTTCGCCGGGCGGATCGTGGGCAACGCGACCGGCCAGGAGATGCAGCTGATGCGCTGTACCGGGCAGGGCCAGTTGTTCCTCGCCGAGAACGCGACCCATCTGCACCCGATCGAACTCCAGGGGGACGCGATCTGTGTCTCCGCGGAGAACGTCCTCGCTTTCGACGAGTCCCTGCAGTACGAGGTCCGGCGCATCGAGGGGCACGGCATCCCCGGTGGCGCGCTGTTCACGATGCAGTTCCAGGGGACCGGCACGATCGTAGTGAAGACGCACGGCGCTCCCGTGGTGCTGCCCGTCACCCCGACGACATTCGCCGACTGCAACGCCGTCGTCGCCTGGTCGGCCGCCGCGCAGGTGATCGTCTCCAGCCAGGTGCGGATGCGCCGCAACGCCTACCCCGGGGACACCGGGGAGAGCGTCAACCTCCAGTTCCGGGCGGCGCCCGGCAATTTCGTCGTCGTCCAGCCGTACGAGGTCTGAGGGAGCCCGATATGAACCAGCCGCTCGCGGGCTTCGCCCCCGCCCCCGTCACCGCCCGCATGGAGAACCACGGCAGCCACATGCTGAAGGTCGCCTTGCAGACCGGAAACGACCTCCTCGCGCGCGTGGGGTCGATGGTCGCCTACGAAGGCTTCGTCCAGTACGAGCCCAACCCGCCCGCCGTACGCCAGATCGCGCGGGACTGGGTCACCGGTGAGGGCGCGCCCCTCATGAAGTGCTCCGGCGACGGTCTGCTCTACCTCGCCGACTACGGGGCGAACGTCGTCGTCATCAACCTCAACGGAGACGCGATCTCCGTCAACGCCACCAACCTGCTTGCCTTCGACGCGCACCTGCAGTGGGGGGTCGAACGCGTCAAGGGCCTCGCCAAGTTCGCCGGGCAGGGCCTGTGGAACACGAAGATCTCCGGACAGGGCTGGGTGGCGCTGACCTCCCGGGGCAAGCCGATCGTCGTCGACTGCGGCGGCGGCGAGGACGAGACGTACGTCGATCCGGACGCCCTCGTCGCCTGGTCCCCGAACCTCAAGGTGAAGGGCAAGCGCAGCTTCAAGGCGCAGTCGCTCATCGGGCGCGGCAGCGGCGAGGCGTACCAGATGGCGTTCTCCGGGCAGGGCATCGTCGTCGTCCAGCCCAGCGAGGACAGCACTGATCGCCTCCGGATCCGGGGCTGAGGGGGAACCGCACACCATGCAGAGCACGCTTTTCGGCTACAACGAGCAGCAGACCCAGGAGCGCTACAGCCTGCAGAACCCGCAGATGCTGCGCGTCGTCCTGGAGGGGCACGACGACATCCTCGCCCGCAAGGGCACCATGGTCGCCTACCAGGGGCTCGTCGAGTTCGACGCCGAATACCAGAACAACGGCCAGCGGCGCGCGCGTGCGTACACCGGTGAAGGCCTCGACCTGATGCGCTGTCACGGGCAGGGCACCGTCTACCTCGCGAACCTCGCCCAGCACGTGCACATCATGGACGTCGAACAGGACGGACTCACCGTCGACAGCAGTTACGTCCTGGCGATGGACTCCTCGCTGCATCACGAGGTCATCGCCGTGGACAGCCAGTACGGCATCTCCGGCTCCGGCAAGTACCAGCTCAACATCACAGGCCGCGGCAAGGTCGCGTTGATGACGTCGGGCGCGCCCCTGCTGATGCAGGTCACGCCGGACAAGTACGTCAACTGCGACGCGGACGCGATCGTTGCCTGGTCCACCGGTCTGCGGGTCCAGATGCAGGCGCAGACGCACTCGTCGGGGGTGTGGCGCCGCCGCGGCAACACCGGTGAGGGCTGGGAGCTCAGCTTCATGGGCAGCGGCTTCGCGCTCGTCCAGCCCAGCGAGCTGCTGCCCCCGCAGAACGCGGTGATCGGGCAGGGACTGCGCGCCCAGTACGGCATGGGCCAGCACGGGGCGCGGGGCCAGAACCAGGGCAACGTCTGGAGCTGAACGCAGGTGAGGGGTGACCGCCTTTGCGGTCGCCCCTTACACCGTCAGAGCCTGGCGCGGGTCGCCTCCAGCAGGCGTACGACCGAGTCGTCCGCCACCTCCGCCACCTCGTCGTAGGCGAACCAGCGCAGGTCCAGGGACTCGTCGCTGATCGCCTCGACGGCCCCGGACGGCGTGAGCGCCGCGTACTGGACGTCGAGGTGCCAGGCGCACGGCGTGTGGTGGCGGTCCAGGCGCACCGGCCCGCCAGGCAGCAGGGCCAGCCCGTCGATGCCCGACTCCTCGGTCGCCTCGCGCAGGGCCGCGGCCCGAAGGGTCGCGTCGCCCGGCTCGCAGTGGCCGCCCATCTGCAGCCACATCCGCAGCTTCTTGTGGAGGGTCAGCAGCACCCGGCCGCGCTCGGCGTCGACGACGAGGGCGCTCGCCGTGAGGTGCCCGGCCCCGCAGGCCTTCCACATGCCGTCCGGGTGCGCAGCCAAGTGATCCAGGTAGACCTGACGCAGTTCCTCCTGCTCCTCGTAGTCCTTCAGCACGAGGACCGCGTCGTCGTGGAGGCTCACTCGGCGTCGTCGTCCTTGCCGTCCTCGTCCTTCTTCTTCAGATCCGGCTGCCCGGCGGAGCCGCCCGCCGCCTCGCCGAGCATCTTGTCCAGCTCGGAGAAGTCCAGGTGCTCGCTGTGTACGAAGCCGTCCGGGTCGTCCAGGTCGGAGGCCGTCGGCAGCATGTCCGGGTGGGCCCACAGGCCGTCCCGGCCGTCCACACCGCGCGCGTCCGTGAGCGACGCCCACAGGCGCGAGGCGTCCCGCAGGCGGCGCGGGCGCAGCTCCAGACCGATCAATGTGGCGAACGTCTGCTCGGCCGGACCGCCCGTGGCGCGACGGCGGCGCAGGGTCTCGCGCAGCGCGTCCGCGGACGCCAGGCGCGGCTTCGCGGACGCGTGCACCACCGCGTCCACCCAGCCCTCGACGAGCGCCAGGGCCGTCTCCAGACGGGCCAGGGCCGCCTTCTGCTCCGGCGTGTCCTCCGGCTGGAACATGCCCTGCTGGAGCGCCTGCTGCAGCTCCTCCGGGTTCTGCGGGTCGAACTGGCCGACCACGTCCTCCAGCTTCGCCGTGTCGACCTTGATGCCGCGCGCATAGCCCTCGACGGCCCCGAACAGGTGCGAGCGCAGCCACGGCACGTGTGCGAACAGACGCTGGTGGGCGGCCTCACGCAGGGCGAGATACAGCCGCACCTCCTCCTTGGGGATGCCCAGGTCCTTGCCGAACGCCTCGACGTTCAGCGGCAGCAGCGCGGCCTTTCCGGCCGGGCCGAGCGGCAGGCCGATGTCGGTCGAGCCGACGACCTCGCCCGCAAGCACGCCGACGGCCTGCCCGATCTGCGTACCGAACATGGCGCCGCCCATCGAGCGCATCATGCCGATCAGCGGGCCCGCCATGGCCTGCATCTCCTCCGGCAGGACGTCGCCCATCGCCGCCCCGACGCGCTCGGCGACCGGGTCGACGAGCTCCTTCCACACCGGCAGGGTCGCCTCGACCCACTCCGCACGGCTCCAGGCCACGGCGGACCCGGCACCGGAGGGCAGGGACGTCGCATCGTCGAGCCACAGGTCGGCCAGGCGGACGGCCTCCTCGACCGCGGAGCGCTCGCCGGGGCTCACGCTCACGTCCTTCGTGCCGTCCGGGGTGCCCTGCGAAACCGTCTGGCGGGCGATCTGCTTGGCCATGTCCCAGTTCACCGGCCCGCCCTCGTACGAGAGCATCTGGCCAAGCTGCTGGAAGGCGGCGCCCAGGTCGGTGGGGCTCAGGGAACCGAACATCGCGGCGAGCGGGTTGTCGGCGCCGGCACCGCCGGCTCCGGGCAGCCCGCAACCGAACGGGTTGGCCGGTCCCTGACCACCACCGCTCTCCTGGTCCTTCTTGTTGCCCTCGTCGCCGTTCTCCGGCTCCTCCGGCGGAAGGCCGAATCCGAATGGGGTGTCACTCACGGGATTCCTCGGCTGGTAAGGCCACCGGTTCCTTCCGGCGGCTGGCTGCCCGACAACACCACCCAGCGTAGACACCCCGGCCCGATCGAGCCTGGGTGCTTCGCCGACACCTTGCCTGCGGCAGGATGGATGCCACCTCGTACGCGCGTGTGCTCCGCGTTCGTACTGAAGACAACCGCTGGAGACGCCCGGTGAGTTCCCCAGATCCGCAGGTTCGCGCAGCGCGAAACCATTCAACCCGCCCGTCGGCCGACCAACGCCCCCGGGCGGAGGCGGGACGCGCCGGCGAGTCCGCCGGCGTCCGCGGGCCCGTCGTCGCGGTCACCGGCGCCGCGTCCGGCGTCGGGGCGCTGCTCACCGAGCGGCTCGCCGCGTCCGACGAGGTCAAGCAGGTCGTCGCCATCGACGAGCGGCGCGGGGAGTGCGCGGCGGCGCAGTGGCACATCCTGGACGTGCGGGACCCGGCGATCGCGGACAAGCTGCGGGGCGCCGACGTCGTGGTGCACCTGGCCCTCGACCTCGACCTGGAGACGGATACCGCGGCGCGCACGGCATACAACGTGCGGGGGACCCAGACCGTGCTGACCGCCGCCGCGGCGGCCGGGGTGCACCGGGTGGTGCTGTGCACGTCGGCGATGGTGTACGGGGCGCTTCCGGACAACGAGCTGCCGCTCTCCGAGGACGCCGAGCTGCGGGCGACGGCGGAGGCGACCGGGGTCGGGGACCTGCTGGAGATCGAGCGGCTCGCGCGGCGGGCGCCGCGGGCCCATCCCGGGCTCAATGTCACCGTCGTCCGGCCGGCCGTGCTCGTCGGGGGCACCGATACGGCGCTGACCAGGTACTTCGAGTCGCCTCGGCTGCTGGTGGTGGCGGGGTCGCGGCCGGCCTGGCAGTTCTGCCACGTCGAGGACCTGTGCAGCGCCCTGGAGTACGCCGTCCTGGAGAAGGTGGACGGGGAACTGGCCGTCGGGTGCGACGGGTGGCTGGAGCAGGAGGAGGTCGAGGAGCTCAGCGGGATCCGGCGGATGGAACTGCCGTCGGCGGTCGCCCTGGGGGCGGCGGCCCGGCTGCACCGGATCGGCCTCACGCCGTCTCCCGCCGGGGACCTCGCGTACACGATGTACCCCTGGGTGGTGAGCGGGAGCCGGTTGCACGACGCCGGGTGGCGGCCGCAGTGGACGAACGAGGAGGTCCTCGAGGAGCTGCTGGAGGAGGTGTCCGGGCGGCACACCGTGGCGGGACGGCGGCTCGGACGCAAGGACGCGACGGCGGCGGGGGCCGCGGGGGCGACGGTGGCGCTGCTGGGCGCGGCCGCGGTGGTGCGGCGGGCGCGGAAGGCCCGGCGGCGGATCTGAGAGGCGTGGCGTGCGGTGCGGGCGCCTCGTAGCCGGGCCGTGGCGGATCCGCCCCTGTCCTGTAGGGCGCTCCGAACCTCGACGCGCGCGTGGAGGTGAGTCGTCTGTTCCTCGTTGTCCGTGGTGTGCGGCACGATGGGGACATGGCATCCCACAGCGATCACCCCGGTGAGCAGGCGGCGGACGAGCCCATCAAGCTGCTCGCGATCCGCGACACCCCACTCTCCGTCGACGAGGTCTTCCGGGCCGTCGGTGACGACGCCGCCGGAGGGATCGCTCTGTTCGTCGGGACCGTGCGGAACCACGACGGCGGGGCCGACGTCGACTCGCTGGGGTACTCGTGCCACCCCAGCGCCGAGGCGGAGATGCGGCGGATCGCCGAGAAGGTGGTCGCCGAGTATCCCGTGCGCGCGCTGGCGGCCGTGCACCGCGTGGGGGACCTGCGCGTCGGCGACCTCGCCGTGGTCGTGGCCGTGGCGTGTCCACACCGGGGCGAGGCCTTCGACGCCTGCCGCAAGCTGATCGACGACCTCAAGCACGAAGTGCCGATCTGGAAGCACCAGAAGTTCTCCGACGGGACGGAAGACTGGGTCGGCGCGTAGAGCCGTCGTCGAGGGCGGCGGTCGCGCGACTTACGCGGCGCCTGCCGGCTTCGGAGTAACGCTCATAGGGTTAACCAACCTCTCACCCGGACTCCGGTTGCGTAACCGTACCCCTGGCGTGAGCGTTGACATGGCGGATGATTAATCTGCTGATCAGTCAGTTGCGGTCGCTCATGGGGTTGGGAGGTCGGCATGGCGGCGCTCGCCTGGTTGCTGATTCCGCTTTTGGCTGCGATCGGTGCCGGACTGTGGGGCAGTTGGGCCAGCCGCAACCGCAAGGCGGCGGGCGACGGCTCCGAGCTCGCCGGATACGCCCGTTTCCGCGAGGCCATGGAGAGGTCCCACTCGGGCGGCTGAGCGCTCCGTGATCCGGCGGCCGCCCGCTCGTACGGACGGCCCCGACGGTGCACTGACAGGACCGTCCCGTACTGTCGTTCCATGCCACGCCGCACCGCGACGATGCTCGCCTCCACCCTGATGCTGATCGCGCTTTTGTGCGCGGGAGTGTTCATCAAAGTGCCGTACTCGGAGATGTCCCCGGGTCCGACGGTGAACACCCTCGCCGAGCACGACGGCGAGCCGGTGCTGCAGATCTCCGGGCGCAAGACCTATCCGACGACCGGCAACCTGAACATGACCACGGTCCGCGTCACCAGCGCCGACTACAACATGAACCTGGTCGAGGCCGTCTACGGATGGCTTGCCCATGACAGCAAGGTCGTCCCGCACGACACGCTCTACCCGGACGGCAAGACCGAGCAGCAGTCCACCCAGGAGAACGCCGAGGAGTTCAGCCAGTCCCAGGAGAGCGCCAAGGTCGCCGCCCTGAAGCAGCTCGGTGTCCCCGTGAAGTCCTGGGTGATCGTCTCGACTGTCCTCAAGGGATCGCCCGCCGAGGGCAAGCTGCACGCGGGCGACGTCATCAAGGCCGTCGACGGGTCGGCCGTCAAGGCGCCCGACGACGTGGCCAAGCTGGTGACCAAGCACAAGCCCGGCCAGGACGTCGTGTTCACGATCGTGCCCGCCAAGGAACAGGCCGCCGCCGAGAAGGCGCACAAGACGGCCACCAAGACACAAAATGTGACGATCACCACGATGAAGTCGCACGACAGCGGTCAGCAGCGGGCCATCGTCGGGATCTCCGCCGGGACCGATCACACGTTCCCGTTCACCATCGACATCAAGCTCGCCGACGTCGGAGGACCGAGTGCCGGCCTGATGTTCGCCCTCGGCATTTACGACAGGCTCACTCCGGGCAGTCTCACCGGCGGCAAGTTCGTGGCCGGCACCGGCACCATCGACGACGCCGGTCAGGTCGGTCCGATCGGCGGCATCGAGATGAAGACGGTCGGTGCGCGCAGCAAGGGCGCCCAGTACTTCCTGACACCCAAGGACAACTGCGCGGCCGCCACCGAGGACACCCCCGAGGGGCTCACGCTCGTCAAGGTCAACACCATTGAGGACGCCCTCGACGCCCTCAAGGACATCCGCACGGGCAAGACCGCCGACCTGCCGAAGTGCACGACCAAGGGCTGACCGGCAGCACCCCGACGTGATGAGGGGGCACCGGGTAACCCCGGGCGCCCCCCGTCACGCACGCGCGGCGCTCGGTCCGCTCAGTCCTCGAACGTCGCCGACAGCGCCTCGGCGAGGCCCGGCACCAGCTCCGGACCCGTCAGCACCTCGGTCGGCGAGTCCTTCTCGCGCAGCCGCAGAGCGGACTCGCGCGCTCCGTCCCGCAGGACCGCCACCGTCATCCGCACCTCCTGGCGTTCCGGGTGCTCGGCGACCCACTTCGCCAGCCTCTTTTCGCTCAGGCCCTCCGGGACCTTTGCCTCCGCGGACGGCGGCAGCATCAGTCGCTCCACCGTGAGCGCGCAGCCGGCCACCGCGTCGGGCCAGGCGATGGTGCCGAGGAACTCGTCCAGCGGCCTGTCGGCAGGGATCTCGTCCTGCTCGATGGGGGTGAGACCGGCCGTCTCGGGCTCGTCCTCCAGGCCGAGCTGGACCGCGAGCGAGGGCTCCTCGACCCGCAGTCGCGCGGTGTCTACGAGGGCGAAGAGGCGAGCGGGCTGGTCCCAGCCGAGGCCGGAGGCGTACTCGTCGATCTCGAGCACGGCCCGGGTGAGCGGGTTCGCTGCCATGGGAGTGTTGGACATGGTCACAATCCTGCCTCGTTCCCACCCGGAAGCGGGAACCGAGTAAAGCGCCAGTAAGTTGCATAGGTGGGGCTCCGTGATCGTGGAGCCTCATCCATGGTCCGCGTTCACGGGGGCCTGACGGATCAACACGGATCAACAGCGAACTTCGAGGTGCGCACCTTGGCTTTCCAGATGCCGGACCGCGGCGGAGGCCCGACGGGGCCACGGATCAGAGTGGGCCGCCCGTCCCGGCGTGCCCGGACCCTGCTCATGACACTGGGGGTCCTCGCCGTCCTCGGCATGGCGTTCGTCATGTTCGCCGGCTTCTGGACGGACTGGCTCTGGTACCGGTCGGTGAAGTACTCGTCCGTCTTCACCACCACGCTGTGGACCAAGATCGGGCTCTTCTTCGTCTTCGGTCTGCTGATGGCGGCCGCGGTCGGCTTCAACATCTGGCTCGCCCACCGGCTGCGTCCGCCGCTGAGCGCCATGTCCATGGAGCAGCAGAGCCTCGACCGCTACCGGATGGGGATCGCGCCCTACAAGAGGTGGCTGCTGCTCGGGATCACCGCCCTGGTGGGCCTGATCGCGGGCGCGTCGGCGTCCAGCCAGTGGCGGACCTGGCTGATGTGGGTCAACGGCGTGCCCTTCCACCAGAAGGACCCCCAGTTCCACCTGGACGTCGCCTTCTACGCCTTCGACCTGCCCTGGTACCGCTTCCTGCTCGGCTTCGGCTTCGCCGCCACCGTGCTGTCGCTGATCGCCGCCGCTCTCACGCACTACCTGTACGGCGGTCTGCGGATCACCTCCCCGGGAGCGCGCGCCACGACCGCCGCCACCGGACACCTGTCGGTGCTGCTCGGCATTTTCGTCGCCCTGAAGGCGGTCGCCTACTGGCTCGACCGGTACGGTCTCGCGGTGAAGTCCAGCGACTTCAAGGCGACCGGCAACTGGACGGGCCTGAGGTACGTCGACGCGAACGCCTACCTGCCGGCCAAGACGATCCTGTTCTGCATCGCCGTCATCTGCGCGCTGCTCTTCTTCGCCACCCTGTGGCGGCGCACCTGGCAGCTGCCCGTCATCGGCTTCGGCCTGATGGTGCTCTCGGCGATCCTCATCGGCGGGCTCTACCCGGCGATCGTGCAGAAGTTCCAGGTCCAGCCGAACGAGCAGGCCAAGGAAGCACCGTACGTCGAGAAGAACCTCAAGGCGACCCGCGAGGCCTACGGCATCGACGACGCCCAGGTCACCGAGTACGCCGGGACGAGCGGCACCAAGGACAAGACCAAGCTGCGCGACGACGCCGACGCCACGGTGAGCATCCGCCTGCTGGACCCGAACATCGTCTCGCCGACGTTCCAGCAGCTCCAGCAGATGAAGAACTACTACGCGTTCCCGACCAACCTGGACGTCGACCGGTACAACAAGGACGGCAAGGACCAGGACACGGTCATCGGTCTGCGTGAGCTGAACCTGGCGGGCATCCCGAAGCAGAACTGGATCAACGACCACTTCCGCTACACCCACGGTTTCGGTGTGGTCGCCGCCAAGGGCACCACCGCCGGTACCAACGGCCAGCCCGTCTTCACCGAGTCCGACCTGCCCTCGACCGGAGACCTCGGCACGTACGAGCAGCGGATCTACTACGGCGAGAAGACCAGCACCTACTCGATCGTCGGTGGTCCCCAGAAGGAGATCGACTACTCCGACGACAGCGGTGAGAAGACCACCAGCTACCAGGGCAAGAGCGGGGTCAACCTCTCCAACCCGATCAACCGGGCCGCGTACGCGGTGGCGTTCAGCGAGCCGCAGATCCTGTACTCGGGCGCCATAGGCGAGGGCTCGCGGATCCTGTACAACCGCACGCCCAAGGACCGTGTCGAGGCGGTCGCGCCCTGGCTGACCATCGACGGCGACGCCTATCCGGCGGTGGTCGACGGCCGCATCCAGTGGATCGTCGACGCATACACGACGACGAACGGCTATCCGTACGCCTCCCGTACGACCCTCGGTGACACCACGGCGGACTCGCTGACCGCGGGCAACACCCAACGCGCCGTGATGGCCCAGCAGAACCAGGTCAACTACATCCGCAACTCGGTGAAGGCGACCGTCGACGCGTACACCGGCGAGGTCAAGCTCTACCAGTGGGACACCCAGGACCCGGTCCTGAAGACCTGGATGAAGGCCTTCCCGGGTACGGTGAAGCCGAAGACCGACATCTCGGCCTCGCTGATGGCCCATCTGCGCTACCCGCAGGACCTGTTCAAGGTCCAGCGCGAGCTGCTCACCCGCTACCACGTCAAGGACGCGCAGACCTTCCTCAGCGGCAGCGAGGTGTGGCAGGTGCCGGACGATCCGACGAACAAGTCGGGTGACGCGGTGCCGCCGTACTACCTGAGCATGAAGATGCCCGACCAGACGTCGCAGGCGTTCTCGCTGACGACCACGTTCACGCCGAACGGCCGGGACAACCTCAGCGCGTTCATGACGGTCGACTCCGAGGCGGGCACCAGTGACTACGGCAAGATCCGTGTCCTGAAACTGCCGACGAGCACAACCGTCGACGGACCCAAACAGGTACAGAGCCAGTTCAACTCCGAGCAGGACATCGCCGAGTCCATCAGGCTGCTGAAGGGCGGCGACTCGGAGGTCGAGTACGGCAACCTGCTCACCGTCCCGCTCGACGGTGGACTGCTGTATGTGGAGCCGGTCTATGTACGCGGCGGCGGGCTGAAGTACCCGCTGCTGCGCAAGGTGTTGGTGACCTACGGCGGCAACACCGCGTTCGAGGACACACTCGACCAGGCGCTCAACAAGGTGTTCGGGGTGCAGGGTTCGACCACCACGCCGCCGGACACCGGCACCACCAACCCGCCTCCGTCCGGTAATCCGACGGTCCAACAGGCGCTTGAAGACGCCCAGAAGGCCTTCGACGCCGGCCAGGAGGCTCTCAAGAAGCCCGACTGGGAGGCGTACGCCAAGGCGCAGAAGGACCTCGAGGCCGCTCTGAAGCGGGCCGAGGAGGCGCAGGCCAAGGCCAACAAGACCAGTGGCGGCGGCGGCAGCAATCCGTCCGCCAGTCCCAGCGGTTCGCCCAGCAGTTCACCGAGCAGCAGCCCGAGCAGCTCCGGCGGCGGCTGAACCGAACGCCCCTCCGCGCCGTGATACGGTTGCCTGACAACGGCGCGGGGTGGAGCAGCTCGGTAGCTCGCTGGGCTCATAACCCAGAGGTCGCAGGTTCAAATCCTGTCCCCGCTACTGAAGTCGAGGGCCCGGATCCTGATCAAGGATCCGGGCCCTTCGCGTGTGTCCGCGACACGACGAGGCGTACAGCGTGACCTGGCGACTCTTGCGAAGTGCGACCGCTTGCGGGGGGAGTTGGCCGTTCTGTGTTTGACTTGTCTCTCTGTGGGCATGTCGACAAAACGCTGAAGTGACCTCACTGGCTGCGGTATACCAGGTGTACCCAGGTTGCAGGTGGTGCGACGATGGACGTTATGGGGGAGAAGGCAACTCTGTTCGAGACGGGGCGAATTGCGCAGCCTGGCGGTCGGGACGAGACCGGCGAGGCGGTCGATGAAGCGCGCCAGCGGCTCGCCGCCGAGGCCGGGGACATCGAGGCGATGAGCGTCCTCGGGGCCATGCTGCTGCGCCGCGGTGATCTCGACGGAGCCGAGCCCCAGTTGCGTGCTGCCACCGCCGCGGGTGACCGTGCCGCCGCCAATAACCTGGGTGTCCTTCTGCATCAGCGCGGATACGCCGACGAGGCCGCCGGGTGGTGGCGGATCGCCGCCGTCGCCGGGTCCGCCGCGGCCGCACACGCGCTCGGGCGGCACCACCGTGAGCGCGGCGACGAGCCGGCAGCCGAGTACTGGCTGCGCCAGTCCGCCGAACAGGGACACGCCCTCGGCGCGTACGCGCTCGCCGACCTGCTGGAGCACCGCGGTGACGAGGGCGCCGGGCGCTGGATGCGCGCTGCCGCCGAGCGCGGGCACCGCGAGGCCTGCTACCGGCTGGCGCGCGCACTCGACCGCAAGGGCCTGGACGGGCAGGAGACCGGCGGTGACAACGGTGTCGAGCCGTCCGCGCTCGACGAGGCCGAGCAGTGGTACCGGCAGGCCGCGGCGCGCGGGCACCGGAGGGCCGCGCTGCACCTCGGGGTGATCCTGGAGAAACGCGGCGACCTCAAGGAGGCCGGGCGCTGGTATCTGACGAGCGCCAAGGACGGGGAGCCGAGGGCGGCCTGTGCGCTCGGCTTCCTGCTGCGGGACGCGGGGGACACCGAGAGCGCCGCCGTCTGGTGGCTGCGCGCGGCGCAGGAGGGCGACGGCAACGCGGCGAACGCGCTGGGCGCGCTGCACGCCGAGCGCGGCGAGACGCAGACCGCCGAGCGGTGGTACCGGGCGGCGATGGACGCCGGCGACGTCAACGGCGCCTACAACCTCGGGTTGCTCTGCGCCGAGCAGGGCAGGACCGCGCAGGCCGAGCAGTGGTACCGGCGGGCGGCGTACGCCGGGCACCGTGAGGCCGCGAACGCGCTTGCCATCCTGCTGCTCCAGGGCGGGGACACGACGGGCGCCGAACCGTGGTTCTCCAAGGCCGCGGAGGCGGGGAGCGTGGACGCCGCGTTCAACCTCGGCATCCTGTACGTGGGCCGGGGCGACGACGAGGCGGCCCTCGGATGGTACGAGCGGGCGGCGGCCGCCGGGCACACCGAGGCGGCGCTCCAGGTCGGGATCGCCCGGCTGCGGGAGGGGGACGAGCGGACGGCCGAGCGGCATCTGCGGTGCGCCGCCGGGGGCGGCAGCCCGGAGGGCGCGTACCGGCTGGCCACCCTGCTGGACGCCCGCCGCCCGCCGGCGCCCGCCCATGAGCTGGGCGAGCCGTCGCACGAGAAGAGCGAGTGCGAGGAGTGGTACGAGCGGGCGGCCATGCAGGGGCACCGCCGGGCACAGGTCCGGGTCGGGATGCTGGCCGCCGCGCGCGGTGACGTCGTGGAGGCGGCCCGGTGGTACCGCGAGGCGGCGGAGGGCGGCTCGCGCAACGGAGCGTTCAACCTGGGGCTGCTGTTGGCGCGCGAGGGGAGCGAGCCGGAGGCCGCGCTGTGGTGGACACGGGCGGCGGACGCGGGGCACGGCCGGGCCGCACTGCGCCTGGCCCTCGTCTATGCGCGGCGGGGAGAGCTGGCGGAGGGGCAGCAGTGGGCCGACCGGGCGGTGTCGCTCGGACCCGCCGAGGTGTCCGAACGTGCGGCACGGTTGCGGGATGCGCTGAGGGAGGAGTTGTCGGCGTGACGGACGCCGGGATTCGCGCCCTTCCGTAAGCGATTTGCCTCTGTCAGCGTCATTGACGTAATGTTGCGTTCACCGACGCGGGGTGGAGCAGCTCGGTAGCTCGCTGGGCTCATAACCCAGAGGTCGCAGGTTCAAATCCTGTCCCCGCTACTGAAAGTCCAGGGCCGGAACCCACAAGGGTTCCGGCTCTGGCGCGTTCACGGCTCAGGAGCAGAGAAGGCCCTCGGTGGCAGACAAAGGCCCCGGCACCTCGGGGGTGCCGGGGCCTCGGGGAGCGACTGGTTACGCCGCCGCGCAGTTCGGGCACAGGCCGCGGTACGTGACCTCGACGTCCGAGACCGTGAAGCCGAAGCGCTCCGTGTCGGGAAGGTCGGCCAGCGGGTTGCCGTTCGGGTGGACGTCGCGGATCGCGCCGCAGCGGGCGCACACCAGGTGGTGGTGCGGCCGGTGCGCGTTCGGGTCGTACCGCTTGGCGCGCTTGTCCGTGGTGACCTCGAGCACCTCGCCGAGGGAGACCAGCTCGCCCAGCGTGTTGTAGACGGTCGCCCGTGAGATCTCGGGCAGCTTGGCTACGGCCCGGGCATGCACCTCGTCGGCCGTCAGGTGCACGTGCTCGCCATCCAGGACCTCGGCCACGACGCGCCGCTGCGCGGTCATCCGCCATCCGCGTCCGCGCAGCCGTTCCAACAGGTCACTCATAGAGACCAGCCTAACAGCAGGGGGACCAGGTCCCGAACGGGTGTGACTTTGGAGTGTTACTTGACTTAGACATTGTCTATTGTAGGATCGATATCGGCTTTGGCCAAGGGATAGGACTGGTCGCACATGGGGCTGGTCGGAAATGACGCAGGAGGCGCACGTGATGCAGGGACCGCTTACGACGGAGGCCGGTGCTCCGGTAGCCGACAACCAGAACAGCGAGACCGCGGGCGTCGGTGGTCCGGTTCTCGTCCAGGACCAGCTCCTTCTGGAGAAGCTGGCCCACTTCAACCGTGAGCGCATCCCGGAGCGTGTCGTGCACGCCCGTGGTGCCGGTGCCTACGGCACCTTCACGGTCACCGCCGATGTCACCCGGTACACGCGCGCCAGGTTCCTCTCCGAGGTCGGCAAGCAGACCGAGACCTTCCTGCGCTTCTCGACCGTGGCCGGCAACCTGGGTGCCGCGGACGCCGTCCGTGACCCGCGCGGCTGGGCGCTGAAGTTCTACACCGAAGAGGGCAACTACGACCTCGTCGGCAACAACACCCCGGTGTTCTTCATCAAGGACGCCATCAAGTTCCCCGACTTCATCCACACCCAGAAGCGCGACCCGTACACGGGCTCGCAGGAGGCGGACAACGTCTGGGACTTCTGGGGCCTGTCGCCCGAGTCCACGCACCAGGTGACCTGGCTGTTCGGCGACCGCGGCATCCCGGCCTCGTACCGCCACATGAACGGTTACGGCTCCCACACCTACCAGTGGAACAACGAGGCCGGCGAGGTCTTCTGGGTCAAGTACCACTTCAAGACGGACCAGGGGATCAAGAACCTCACCCAGGAAGAGGCCAACAAGCTCGCCGGTGAGGACCCCGACTCCCACCAGCGCGATCTGCGCGAGGCCATCGAGCGGGGCGAGTACCCGACGTGGACCGTGCAGGTGCAGATCATGCCGGCGGCCGAGGCGGCGACCTACCGCTTCAACCCGTTCGACCTCACCAAGGTGTGGCCGCACGAGGACTACCCGCCGATCGAGATCGGCAAGCTGGAGCTCAACCGCAACCCGGAGAACATCTTCGCCGAGGTCGAGCAGTCGATCTTCAGCCCCGCGCACTTCGTGCCGGGCATCGGTCCCTCCCCCGACAAGATGCTCCAGGGCCGCCTCTTCGCGTACGGCGACGCCCACCGCTACCGGGTCGGCATCAACGCCGACCACCTGCCGGTGAACCGCCCGCACGCCACCGAGGCGCGCACCAACTCCCGTGACGGCTTCCTGTACGACGGCCGCCACAAGGGCGCGAAGAACTACGAGCCGAACAGCTTCGGCGGCCCGTTCCAGACGGACCGTCCGCTGTGGCAGTCGTTCAATGGCTTCCCGGCCGGCACCGGCAACCACGGGGCGCCGGTGCACGCCGAGGACAACGACTTCGTCCAGGCGGGCAACCTCTATCGCCTGATGTCCGAGGACGAGAAGGAGCGCCTGATCGGCAACCTGGCGGGCTTCATCGCCAAGGTCTCGCGCGACGACATCGCCGAGCGCGCGATCAACAACTTCCGTCAGGCCGACGGAGACTTCGGCAAGCGCCTGGAGGCCGCTGTCCAGGCCCTGCGCGGCTGACCGGGTTGGACCGCTTGTCGTAGGGGACGGGCCGGAATCCCAGGGGGTTTCCGGCCCGTTCGCTTGCCCGCGGCCGGTGGGCGGCTAGGGGGCCGTGGCCGGGACGCGCTCCCGGGCCGGTGCCCAGCAGCGGATGATGTCGCGGACCGAGACGACACCGACGGGTTCGTCGCGGTCGAGGACGATCAGATGCCGGAAGCCCCCGTGCGCCATGGCACGTGCGGCCTCTTCGAGGGTCCAGGTGGGCGCGGCGAACACGACATCCGTGGTGGTGTGGGCGTGTGCCCGCTCGATGTCCGGGCTCTGACCCAGGCCGACGGAGTTGAGGATGTCACGCTCGGTGAGGATCCCGAGACCGTCGGCGTCCGGGTCGAGGACCACGGCAGCGCCGACACGGCGGGCCGACATGAGGGCTGCTGCCTGGCGGAGGGTGTGTGTGGGGCCGATGGTGAGGACCACCGTGCTCATGGCGTCGCGGACGAGCATGGGGCGGAGCCACCTCCTAGGAATGCACGGGAACGCACTGGCTCAGGGCTCCGGGTCCGTGGGTTGCCGCCCGCCGGACGCGCCTGTGCAATGCTTCACAAATTCACAAGTGCGGGACCTTCAGAGTCGCAGGCAAAGGGCGGGTCAACAAGAGGGCGCGCGACGCGAGTTCAGGGGCGCTCGCGATGCGCAGGAGCACCCTTGGTGTCTAGTACCGGTCGTTCAGGTAGTCGAGCAGTGTGTCGTGGAGGAGGCCGTTGGACGCGGCCGCGTTGCCACTGTGCGGGCCGGGGCGGCCGTCGAGGCCGGTGAAGGTGCCGCCGGCCTCCGTGACGACGATCGCGTTCGCCGCCATGTCCCACAGCGACAGTTCGGGCTCGGCACAGATGTCGACCGAGCCGTCGGCGACCATCATGTACGGCCAGAAGTCGCCGTAGCCGCGGGTGCGCCACACCGCGCGTGTCAGGTCGAGGAAGCCGCCCAGCCTGCCCTGCTCCTCCCAGCCCGAGAGCGAGGAGTACGCGAAGGACGCGTCGGACAGCTTGGAGACGCGCGAGACGTGCAGCCGGGACGCCGAGGACAGGCTGCGGCCGGTGAACGCGCCGTGCCCCTTCGCGGCCCACCAGCGGCGGCCCAGCGCGGGGGCGGAGACCACACCGACGACGGGCTGGTAGCCGCCCTCACCCGCCTCCATGAGGGAGATCAGTGTCGCCCACACCGGCACACCGCGCACATAGTTCTTGGTGCCGTCGATCGGGTCGACGACCCAGCGGCGCGGGCCCGTGCCCTCGATGCCGTACTCCTCGCCGAGGACCGCGTCGCGCGGCCGGGCGCGCTGCAGCTGGCTGCGGATCAGCTCCTCGGCGGCCTTGTCGGCCTCGCTCACCGGCGTCATGTCCGGTTTGGTCTCCACCTTCAGGTCGAGGGCCTTGAACCGGTCCATGGTCGCGGCATCGGCGGCGTCCGCGAGCACATGGGCGAGCCGCAGGTCATCGAGATAGTCGGGCATGACCGAACGGTATCTGCCCGGTCCCGGGGACGGCCACACGGACCGGCGGATCTTCGGTTGCCCGGGCACCTCGCCTCCGCAGCGAGCGGGTGCCGTGGTGTGATCACAGCGTGCGACGGTGGGCGCACGCCCCCTGGCGCCTCCGCGAACCCTTGACAGTGCAGGTGTGCGCGTCAAACCTGTGCGTCAGAGCCGCCGGCCCCGAGGGAGGCGATGATGCCTGCAGCGCGGGAATCCCTACTGGACGCCGCCTATACGGCGCTCCTGCGGCGCCCCTGGTCCGCCGTACGCATGGTGGACGTGGCCGCCGTGGCCGGTGTCTCCCGCCAGACGTTGTACAACGAGTTCGGCAGCAAGGAGGGGCTCGCCCGGGCCCTGGTGCGCCGGGAGGCCGACAGCTACCTCGCCGGTGTCGAGCGCGCGCTCGCCGCCCCCTCGGAGCCCCGCGAACGGCTGACCGCGGCCGCCGAGTGGACCGCGTCGGCCGCCCGCGACAACGCGCTCGTGCGCGCCATGCTCACCGGCTGCTGGAGCGAGCGGCTGCCCTCGCCGACGCTGTCGGCGGTGCCGTCCAGCTCCACGGTGCCGGCGCAGCGGCGGGCCGACGGGCCGCTGCCGTCTCCTGCGGACTTCGTGGCGCTGGTCCGTGACCGGGCCGTCGCGGCGGTTGCCGGCCCCGGCATGAGCCAGGGGGATGTCGCGGAAGTGGCTCGCGCCTGTGAGCTGGTCGTTCGGCTGTCCCTGTCCTGTGTGTCGGCTCCGCCGGGAGAGGGCGGGGTGGCGGAGTTGGTGCGGTTCGCTCTGCCGCGACCGTTCGGTGAGGGTGCGCCCACCGGGGCGCCCAGAAGTCGTCGCCCCGTGCCCCTACGGGGCGTCCCTCAGTGGGCCGAGCCCGACAGCTGAAGGCCGATCACGCCCACGATCACCAGCGTGATCGAGACGATCTTCAGGGTGGAGACCAGGTCGCCCAGGAAGATCATGCCGTAGATCGCCGTCCCGGCCGCGCCGATGCCGGTCCACACCGCGTACGCCGGACCGACGTCCAGCTTTCTCAGCGAGAGGGTGAGGAGACCGAAGCTGCCGAGCGCGAAGATGCAGAAGGCGACCGTCGGCCAGAGCCTGGTGAAGCCGTGGGAGAGCTTGAGGCAGACGGCGAAGCCCGTCTCGAGAAGCCCGGCCACGATGACCAGCAGCCACGCCATGTCTCGTCCTCCCGCGTCCCCACGTCGACTGCTTCGTCCGGTCGGATCAGGCCCGGTGCGAGGTAAGCATTTACCTGCTCGCAACGGACCCAAACAACGTGGAGGTCAGTCCCCTTCCTTCCGCTCGCGCGTGGCGAGCAGCCTGCGCAGGGAGTAGAGCCGCGCCGGATCCGCGTGCCCCTCGGCCACCCATGCGTCCAGCGCGCAGTCCGGTTCGTCGTGGCTGCACGCCCGCGGACAGCCCTCGGTGCCGGGCTCCAGGTCCGGGAAGGCGTGGATCACGCGGGACGGGTCGATGTGCGCGAGCCCGAAGGACCGTACGCCCGGGGTGTCGATCACCCAGCCCTCCGCCTCCCCCAACGGCAGCGCGAGTGCCGAGGTCGTGGTGTGCCGCCCGCGGCCGGTCACCGCGTTGACCTGGCCCGTCGTACGCCGCCGGTCATCCGGCACCAGCGCGTTGACCAGCGTCGTCTTGCCCACACCGGAGTGGCCGACGAACGCCGTGACCTTGCCGTCCAGATGGTCGCGCACTCGGTCGGCCGCGTCGCCGGTCTCCAACTCCTCGCGGCTGGTGACGATGTACGGGATGTCCAGCGCCCCGTACAGCTCCAGCAGCTTGTCGGACGGCGCGAGGTCCGACTTCGTCATCACGAGGAGGGGCTCGAGGCCGCCGTCGTACGCCGCCACCAGACAGCGGTCGATAAGGCGCGGGCGCGGCTCCGGGTCGGCGAGCGCGGTGACGATGGCCAGCTGGTCGGCGTTGGCGACGACCACACGCTCGAACGGATCGTCGTCGTCGGCGGTGCGGCGCAGGACAGAGGTGCGCTCCTCGATGCGGACGATGCGGGCGAGCGTGTCCTTCATGCCGGACAGGTCGCCGACCAGGGCGACCCGGTCGCCGACCACGGCGGCCTTGCGGCCCAGTTCGCGGGCCTTCATCGCCACGACCGTACGGCCGTCGACGAGGCAGGTCAGCCGACCGCGGTCGACGGTGAGCACCATGCCCTCGGCCGCGTCCTCGTGCTTGGGCCGGATGTTCGAACGCGGCCGGTTGCCCCTGCGGTTCGGGCGAGTGCGAATGTCGTCCTCGTCGGTGTGCTTGCCGTAGCGGCGCATGATCCCGGTCCGCCCGTCAGTTCCCGAGCATCCCGGTCCACAGGTCGGGGAAGTCGGGCAGCGTCTTGGCTGTCGTCGCCACGTTCTCGATCTGCACGCCGTCGACCGCGAGGCCGATGATCGCGCCCGCGGTGGCCATGCGGTGGTCGTCGTAGGTGTGGAAGACCCCGCCGTGCAGGCGGCGCGGGCGGATGTGCAGCCCGTCGGCGGTCTCGGTGACGTCACCGCCCAGCTCGTTGATCTCCTTGGTGAGCGCGGCCAGGCGGTCCGTCTCGTGCAGCCGCAGATGGGCCACTCCGCGCAGGGTGGACGGCGAGTCCGCAAGCGCGGCGACCGCCGCGATGCCGGGCGTCAGCTCGCCGACCTCGCCCAGGTCCACGTCGATGCCGTGGAGGGCGCCCGAACCGGTGAACTCGAGGCCGCGCTCGGTCAGCTCGCAGGAACCCCCCATCTCGCTGAAGATCTCCCGCAGCCGGTCGCCGGGCTGGGTCGTGCGGACGGGCCAGTCGGGGATGACGACCGTGCCGCCGGTCACCAGGGCGGCCGCGAGGAACGGCTGGGCGTTGGACAGGTCCGGTTCCACGGTCAGGTCGCGG
Organism: Streptomyces sp. NPDC022910; assembly: GCF_055561075.1. Classification (NCBI taxonomy): domain Bacteria; kingdom Bacillati; phylum Actinomycetota; class Actinomycetes; order Kitasatosporales; family Streptomycetaceae; genus Streptomyces; species Streptomyces sp. NPDC022910. The sequence continues at coordinate 40,940 of NZ_JBVHHL010000003.1, read as the reverse complement.
CCGAGCAGAGCGCCCGGCGTGACCCGCCAGACGTCGGGCTCCCCGCCCGACTCGGGGGTGTCCACCTGGGCGCCGACCGCGCGCAGCATGTCGACGGTCATGCGGATGTGCGGCATGGAGGGCAGCGTCGAGCCGGTGTGCCGGACCTCCACGCCCTGGTTGTAGCGCGGTGCGGACAGCAGCAGGGCGCTGACGAACTGGGAGGACGAGGACGCGTCGACCCCCACCGGGCCGCCGTCCAGCGCGCCGCCGCCGTGCACGGTCAGGGGCAGCGCGCCGCGGCCGTCGTCGTCGATTCGGGCGCCGAGGACGCGCAGGGCGTCGATCACGCCGTTCAGGGGACGCTCGTACGAACGGGGGTCGCCGTCGAAGCGGATGGGGCCGTCGGCCAGCGCGGCCACCGGGGGCAGGAAGCGCATCACGGTGCCCGCGTTGCCGACGTCGACCGTGGCCGGGCCGTGCAGCGCGGCGGGGATCACCCGCCAGGTCTCGCCGGAGCCGTCCGGGCCGACCCCTTCCTCGATGCCGACGCCCATCGCACGCAGGGCGGCCGCCATCAGCAGGGTGTCGCGGGAGCGCAGGGGGCGGCGCAGCCAGCCGGGCTCGGAGGCGAGGGCGGCGAGGACGAGGGCACGGTTGGTGACCGACTTGGACCCGGGCACGTGGACCGTCGCGTCGACGGCTCCGCTCGCGTGCGGGGCGGGCCAGAGGGCGGTGTGTGCGGGGTTAACGGTCATGCGCCCCACTGTAGTGGCTGGTCCACTCCGGAGATCTTGATCAAATGCGGCGAAACCTGAGCGAAATCGTTCTCTGATATCCGGGCGGAACATGCCGTGCGGACATGCGTGTTCACGGCGCGTCACGCCGGTGTGCTGTCAGAGCCGCAGCAGCCACTGTCCGCCCCCCATCAGCGAGCACAGCGACACCACGTGGAACAGGAAGAGCCACAGCGCCGCCGGTACATGGGTGAGCCGCGAGAGCTGGTCCGCGTCCGAGTCCTGGGCGCCTCCACGCGACCGCTTTGCCTGCAGCTCGAAGGCAGGCCGTACTCCGCCGACGAGCAGGAACCACACCACCGCGTACGCGAAGGCCGCCTGCACCTGCGGGCCGGCCAGCCACGACACCAGCAGGAACGTCCCCCCGGTGAGGACCACGGTCAGCGCACCGTACGCGTTGCGGATCATCACCAGCATCGCCACGAGCAGCGCCGTGGCCAGCCACAGCAGCAGGGTGATGTGCCCGGCGGCGAGCAGCGCCGCGCCGCCGAGGCCGAGCAGCGGGGGAGCGGTGTAGCCGGCGGCGGCCGTGAGGATCATGCCGAGGCCGTGCGGCTTGCCGCGGCTGACGGTGAGACCGCTGGTGTCGGAGTGGAGCCGGATACCGGTGAGCGCGCGCCCGGTGAGCAGCGCGACCAGGCCGTGGCCGCCCTCGTGCGCGATGGTGATGGTGTTGCGCGATATCCGCCACACGCCCTGCGGGACGACCACGGCGAGCGCGGCGAACAGGGTGGCGATCACCACCCACAGGTCGGGGTCGGGCTGGCTCCCGAAGATCCGGTCCCAGAGGTCGGGCAGCGCACTCAGCGAGGTCGAGGCGAGGGTGTCCATCGGGGGTAGTGGCTCCTGGGCTCTCGTCGGATCTGGCAGTGTGGCACGTATGTGCGGACGGTATTCAGCGAGTCGCAGGCCCGAGGATCTCGCAGGAATCTTTGGGATCGAGATGGGGGTCCCCTCTGCTCGAGCGGAGTCGAGAGCTTCGGGGAGGGAGCCGGAGGAGACCCTGGCGCCCGACTACAACGTGGCTCCGACCAAGGAGGTCTACGCGGTCCTGGACCGTCCTCTGAAGGACGCCGACGACCAACGGCCGGTTCGTCAGCTGCGCAGGCTCAAGTGGGGCCTCGTGCCGTCCTGGGCGAAGTCGCCCGAGGGCGGCGCCCGGATGATCAACGCGCGCGCCGAGACGGTGCACGAGAAGCCGGCGTACCGCCGTGCCTTCGCCGCCCGGCGCTGCGTCATCCCCGCCGACGGCTACTACGAGTGGGTCACCGGCAAGGAGGAGCGCGACCTGGAGGCCGAGGGCAGGAAGAAGCGGCCGCGCAAGCAGCCGTACTTCGTGCTGCCCGCCGACGGCTCGGTGTTCGCGATGGCCGGCCTGTACGAGTTCTGGCGGGACAGGACCCTGCCCGACGACCATCCGCAGGCCTGGTGGGCGACGTGTTCGGTGATCACGACGGAGGCGGAGACGACACCGCTGGCCGTGGCCCCTGCCGAGGGCCCGCGCTCCCTGTCCGACATCCACCCGCGCATGCCTCTCATGCTCACCCCGGACCGCTGGGACGCCTGGCTCGACCCGTCCCACACGGACCCCGACGCCTTGCGCTCCCTGCTGGACGCACCGCCGCCCGGCCTGATGCGCGCCTACCCGGTCTCCACGGCGGTCAGCAACGTCCGCAACAACGGCCCGGAGCTGCTGAAGGAACTGGCAGCCCCCGAAGAGGGCACACTCTTCTGACGTGACGGATGTGACAGAGAGCGTCGGAACCGACGCGGGTACGGCCCGCATCACCTGGCACAGGGCGAAGAAGGCGACGTGCGTCCTGGCCGTGAGCCATGGAGCCGGCGGCGGCGTCGAGGCACGCGATCTGCAGGCGCTGGCCCGGGTGCTGCCCGCGCACGGAGTGAGCGTCGCCCTCGTGGAGCAGCCCTGGCGTGTCGCCGGAAAGAAGGTGGCGCCCGCCCCGAAGACGCTGGACGTGGGCTGGCGCGGGGTGTGGCCCGCGCTGAAGAAGCCCGGGCTGCCCGTGATCGCCGGCGGGCGCAGCGCCGGGGCCCGGGTCGCCTGCCGTACGGCGACCGAGCTCGGCGCCGCAGGCGTCCTCGCGCTGAGCTTTCCGCTGCACCCGCCGGGCAGGCCCGAGAAGTCCCGCGCCGGCGAACTGCTCGGCGCGGGCGTGCCCACCCTTGTCGTCCAGGGCGGGAGAGACCCGTTCGGGAAGCCTGTGGAGTTCCCGGAGGGCTCGTACCAGCTCGTCGAGGTTCCCTACGGCGATCACGGCTTCGCCGTCCCCAAGCGCGAGGACCTCACCCAGGAGGAGGCTTTGGAGATCATCACCGACGCCGTGGTGAAGTGGGCCGCGTCACTCGGGTGACGCCCGGGAATGCCGCGGGGCGGACCACTGTTGTGCGGATCAGACAGCACCTGTCGTGCTGCACCGCACGTAGAGAGGAAGTCCGCCGCATGGGTTCGACCATCTGCCCGAGCCGCCGCAGCAGTGCTGACCTGGACTGGACGGTGCTGCACGCGGCCAAGACCGCGCCTGTTCGGGCGGCGGCGGGTGAGGATGTTCGTCTATCCTCCGATTCCAGTGGGATCGGTTTCGGTCCTGCCACGTCACTGGAGGAGGTGGGTCCGGTCACCGGTACCGACGCAGGGACCGACAACGGCCAGGCGGAGCAGCCCGAGGGCCGGGGGACGGGCGCGGAGTCGTCCGCCGAGCGCAGTGCGCGCTTCGAGCGGGACGCGCTCGAATTCCTCGACCAGATGTATTCGGCCGCACTGCGCATGACGCGCAATCCTGCCGACGCCGAGGACCTGGTCCAGGAGACGTACGCGAAGGCGTACGCGTCCTTCCACCAGTTCCGCGAGGGCACCAACCTCAAGGCCTGGCTGTACCGGATCCTCACCAACACCTTCATCAACTCGTACCGCAAGAAGCAGCGCGAACCCCAGCGCAGCGCGGCCGAGGAGATCGAGGACTGGCAGCTGGCCCGCGCCGAGTCGCACATGTCGACCGGTCTGCGCTCCGCCGAGTCGCAGGCGCTCGACCACCTGCCCGACTCGGACGTCAAGGCGGCGCTGCAGACGATCCCCGAGGAATTCCGTATCGCCGTCTATCTCGCGGACGTAGAGGGCTTTGCGTACAAGGAGATCGCGGACATCATGGGGACACCCATCGGTACGGTGATGTCCCGGCTGCACCGAGGTCGCCGTCAACTGCGCGGCATGCTCGAGGACTACGCCCGTGAGCGCGGGCTGGTCCCGGCCGGCGCCGGAGAGTCGAACGAAGCGAAAGGCTCGGGCTCATGAGCTGCGGAGAGCCGCACGAGACGGACTGCAGTGAGGTCCTCGACCATCTCTACGAGTTCCTCGACAGTGAGATGCCGGACGTCGACCGCACCAAGTTCAAGCAGCACTTCCAGGAGTGCTCGCCGTGCCTGGAGAAGTACGGGCTCGAAGAGGCCGTCAAGAAGCTGGTCAAGCGGTGCTGCGGCCATGACGACGTGCCGAGCGATCTCCGGGCGAAGGTCATCGGCCGCATCGAGCTGATCCGTTCGGGCCAGGCGGTGCCCGAACACGACGTGACCGCGACGCCGCAGGAGTCCTGAACTCCAGTTCGGTCAACCTCCGTCAAGCCTGGGTGGATCGTCACCCGAACGTGCTAATCCGCGGGCCGTGGGCCCGCGGATCCGGCCAATGGCGTCCCTGTGCGCTGCCCTCCCCCTTAGGCTCCGGAGCCTGAAAGGGGCATGACCGGGCCCGCCCGGTTCCGGGACGGGCGCGGGTTGCGGGGGAGGTACGTGATGGGGCCGGTCCGGCCGTGGGCACGCGTGTACGTCGGCTGTGCCGTCCTCGCCGCCCTGGTGTGCGTGGCCCCCGTGCCGGACGTTCCGGCTCCCTGGTGGGCGGTCGCCCTGCCCGCCGCGCTCTACGCCGGCTGCGAGCAGATCTCGCTTCCCCGAGGTCTCGGCTGCGCTCGAGCAGGGGGGACCGGTACGCGCCACGTCGGCACCCGGGCCCCCGAGGGCATGGGCACCTTCTTCCCCGTGCTGCTCGCCGCGGCCTTTCTGCTGCCGCCTGCGGCCGCCGCGCTCGTGCCGCTGCCGGGGGCCCTGCTGGCCCGCGTCGCCGAGCGGCCCTCATGGCTGCGCCGCGTCTGGCGGGCCGCCCGGCTCGCCCTCGCCGTGTGGGCCGCCTCGCGCGTGCACTGGGCGTTCGGCGGCCAGGATGCGGTCGTCGGCCCCCACTTCCCGTACGCGCTCCTGACCGCCGGGGCGGCCGTGCTGGCGTTCTGCCTGACTCTGACCGTGCTCGACGGCGGCATCCTGGTACTGGCGGAGGGGGTACCGGTCGGCAGCGCCTGGCGCGGGCTGTTCCTGCGCTCCCTGGCGCCCGTCGCCGTGCACGGGCTCGCCGGGCTGATGATGGCGGTGCTGTGGCGCAGCCCGTTCGGGCCGGTCGCCGCCCTGCTCGTACTGCTTCCCATGTACGTGTCCTGCTGGGTCTTCGCCCAGTACCACCGGGAGCGTGCGGCCCACCAGGCGACGATCCGCGCGCTGGTGCAGGCCGTCGACATCAAGGACGGATACACCCGCGGGCACAGCGAGCGGGTCGGGCAGGCCTCGATGATGATCGCGCGCGAACTCGGGATGGACGACGAGCGCATCGAGGTGCTGCGGTTCGCCGGGATCCTGCACGATGTCGGCAAACTCGGCGTTCCCACCCGGCTGTTGCGCAAGGACGGGCCGCTCACCTCCGAAGAACGGCGGATCATCGAGCTGCACCCCGAGTACGGCCACGAGATGGTCCGCGGGATCGGGTTCCTCGGCGAGGCACGGTCCGCGATCCTCCACCACCACGAGCGACTGGACGGCAGCGGATACCCGTACGGTCTCGTGGGCCCCCAGATCCCGGAGTTCGCCCGGGTGGTGGCGGTCGCCGACGCCTTCGACGCGATGACCTCGACCCGTTCGTACCGGCGCGCCCGTCCTGTCGAGGCGGCGCTGGAGGAGCTGAAGCGGTGCGCAGGAGCGCAGTTCGACCCGGCGATGGTGCGGGCGCTGATCCGCGCGCTGGACCGGCACGGCTGGCATCCAGTGGTGACCGCGGACGAGGTGCGTCGCCGGAACGTACGGCCGCCGGTCCTGCCCATGGCCGGTGAACCCGCCGGGCAGCGCCGCGGCGGGGGCGGCGCATGACGGCGGGCCGCCGCACCCTCGTCCTCGCCCATGCGGCGGCCGCGCTCCTGGCCGCAGGCTCCCTCGCGCTCACCCTCTGGCACGGCCTCGACGAACCCGCCGTCGCCCTCGCCTTCGGTGCCCTCGTCGCTGTGGGGGAGCTGACCCGGTGGAGCGACAGCGACGAGCGGGAGCCCGCGCCCCTCGGGGCGGCCGGGGCACTCTCCTACGCCTTGCTCGGACAGAACGCCGGACAGCTCACCCACCACGGGGTGCAGCAGGTGGTCACCGTGGTTCTCGCGGCCGCCCTCGCCGGCTGCGTCCCGCACGTGGCCCGCGGCCGCGGATCGACCGCCGACCACCTCACCCGCCGCCTGCTCACCGTCGGCTTCGCCGCCGTCTGCTTCCAACCCCTCTACAGCCACGGCAGGTTGCACGGCTGGGGAGGACCCGCGTACGCGCTGCTCGTCGTCGCGCTGCTCGTACTCACCACGCTGTGCGACGCAGTGCTCTCCGCCGCGCTCGCGCACTCCCGGACCCGCTGGCCCTTCGGCCCGTTGCTGCGCGACGAACTGCGCGCCCGGCTCGGCATCGGCTCGGCCGTGTGCGCGACCGGCGCCGTGATGTCGCTCGCGGTCGCGGTCGTCGGCCTGTGGGCGCTACCCGTGTTCTCGCTGCCGCTGCTGCTCACCCAGCTCTCCTACCGCCGGTACGCGGCCGTGCGCACCACCTACCGGCAGACCATCGCCTCCCTGGCACGCGCCACCGAGATCGCTGGGTACACGCCCGCCGGGCACGCCCGCCGCGTGGCGGCGCTCAGCCGGGCCGTCGGCAGGGAGCTGGGCCTCACCGAGCCCGAGCTGACCGTTCTGGAGTACGCGGCCCTCATGCACGACATCGGACAGCTCAGCCTGGTGGATCCCGTGCCCGCCGGTGCCACCGCCGCGCTGCCCGCCGAGGAACAGCGGCGCATCGCGCTACTGGGCGGGGCCGTCGTACGCCAGACCGGGGTGGACGCCGAGGTCGCGATCGTCGTGGAGCGGCAGGCCGACCCCTACCGGGAGCAACCGGTCAGCGCCAGAATCGTCCGGGCGGTGAACGCGTACGAGGAGATGGCGCGGGAAGAAGCGGGACCGGGGGGACCGCTCAGTGCGCTGGAGCGGCTGCGGCTCGGCTGTGCCCGTGACTACCAGCCGGACGTCGTGGAGTCACTCGCCAGGGTGTTGCAGAGAGACGGTCTGACCTTGCCGGCGGCGGGGTAACCCATGGGTAATGAGCGCCCGTCCGGCGGTACGTGGTTGGATGCGAGAAGAGGGTGTTCGGGGGCACAGCTCGGCCTGGCCCCCGCGGACGTCAAGGAACCGGCAGGCGGGAAAAGCAAGGGACTGGCAGGCGGGAAACGTGAGGATCTTCGGGAAGGGACGGCACCGGCCCTCCGCCTCCTGGCGGCAGGCCACCGACCGCGCGTTCACGCTGATCGGCGACGGCCGCTACGAAGACGCGGGGGCCCTGCTGACCCGTGCCGCGGACCTGGAGCCCTGGCTGTCGGAGTCCTGGTTCAACCTCGCCCTGCTGCACAAGTTCCGCCACGACTGGGAGCAGGCCCGCACCGCGGGGCTGCGCGCCGTGGCCCTGCTCGACAGGGAGACCGGGGCGCCCGATTGGTGGAACGTGGGCATCGCCGCGACCGCCCTGCAGGACTGGCCGCTCGCCCGCCGCGCCTGGCAGGCGTACGGCCTGAGGGTGCCGGGGGGCGCCGCCGTCTCCGACGAGCCCGCAGGGATGGAGCTGGGCAGTGCGGCCGTGCGGCTGTCTCCGGAGGGCGAGGCCGAAGTCGTGTGGGGGCGCAGGCTGGACCCCGCCCGCATAGAGGTGCTCTCCATTCCGCTGCCGTCCTCCGGACGCCGCTGGGGCGAGGTCGTGCTGCACGACGGCGTACCGCACGGCGAGCGCACGACGGCCGCCGGGCACGCGTACCCCGTCTTCGACGAGATCGAGCTGTGGGCCCCCTCGCCGGTGCCCACCTGGGTCGTTCTGCTGGAGGCCGCGAGCGAGGAGGACCGGGACGCACTGGAGCAGCTGGCCGCCGACGCCGGCTTCGCCGCCGAGGACTGGTCCTCGTCCGTGCGGCTGCTGTGCCGTATGTGCTCCGAGTCCCGGATGCCGTCCGACGAGGGCGACGGCGAGCACCTCGACCCGCACGACCACAGCGAGCCGGGGCACCCGGGGCCGCTGGGGCACCGCACGGACGGGCAGCTGTGGGTGCCCGAGCGCGAGTGCGGCATCGCGGCGCCCGCCTCACTGGTGCGCGGGCTGCTCGACAGCTGGATTGCGGACAGCCCGGACTCCCGGGACTGGCGGGACCTCGAAGAGGTCTGCTGAGCCGGATTTCGGTCGCACAGATCACGGGGAGGGCATCCGACCGTGCCCCGTAGGCTGTACCCGCAGGTTTTCTCACAGGTTGCAGGAAGGCATACGTCGGTCATGGCGCAGCAGGACACCGATCAGCAGCACACGGGCGTGCTCCCCGTGGACGACGAGGGCTTCGTCATCGACACCGGGGACACGGAGGGACGCGAGAGCGCCTGGCGTGAGCGCGGCGCCTCGCGGCCGATCACTGTCGTCGGGAACCCGGTGCTGCACAAGGAGTGCAAGGACGTCACCGACTTCGGCGAGGAGCTGCAGCAGCTGGTCGCGGACATGTTCGCCAGCCAGCGCACCGCCGAGGGCGTGGGCCTTGCCGCCAACCAGATCGGCGTCGACCTGAAGGTCTTCGTCTACGACTGTCAGGACGACGAGGGCGTACGGCACGTCGGCGTGGTCTGCAACCCCAAGCTCGTCGACCTGCCCGCCGACAAGCGCCGCCTGGACGACAGCAACGAGGGCTGCCTGTCCGTTCCGACCGCGTACGCGCCGCTCGCCCGCCCTGACTACGCCGAGGTGACCGGGCAGGACGAGAAGGGCAACTTGATCAAGGTGCGCGGCACCGGGTACTTCGCTCGGTGTTTGCAGCACGAGACGGATCATCTGTACGGGTACCTCTACATCGACCGGCTCTCCAAGCGCGAGCGCAAGGAGGCCCTGCGGCAGATGGCCGAGAACGAGCCCCGCTACCCCGTGGTGGCCAACGACTGAGAGCCCTGACGGCGACGCCTGGCCGGGTGCGCCTCCCGACCAGGCGTCGTTCATGTGTGCGTCGTACATTCGATCCCTTGTACGCACGAACTGACTCACATTTAGTCATGTATGGGAGATTCTCGGCACTGTGGGCTAGCGGGTGAAGCAAATCCGTTCCCAGACCGGTCAGTTGTAGTGCTGAATGGAAAGCGCGGGGATACGCAACGGCGCGCGCCCGGCACGGCGGGAGGGGTGTAGCGCCAACCGGCTGCTGAGAGGGGTTCGTTCGTGCCAGCTTTCCCACACAGCACTTCATCGACGGCGACCGTGGTCGCGGTTCCACCGGCGCTCTCCATGCCGATGATCGAGGCCGCGTTTCCCCGTCGACTGCACCCGTATTGGCCCCGCCTGCAGGAGAAGACGCGTTCCTGGCTACTGGAAAAGCGGCTCATGCCGGCGGACAAGGTCGAAGAATATGCCGACGGACTGTGCTACACCGACCTCATGGCGGGCTACTACATCGGTGCCCCCGACGAGGTCCTGCAGGCGATCGCGGACTACAGCGCGTGGTTCTTCGTCTGGGACGACCGTCACGACCGTGACATCGTCCACCGGCGGCCCACCGCCTGGCGGAAGCTGAGGTTCCAGCTCCATGCGGCCCTCGACTCCCCCAGGGACCATCTGCACCACCCGGATCCCCTGGTCGCGGGGTTCGCGGACAGTGTGATGCGGCTGTACTCGTTCCTGAGCAAGAAGTGGAACGCACGCTTCGCACGGCACTTCCACGCGGTGATCGAGGCGTACGACCGGGAGTTCTGCAACCGGACCTCCGGAACGGTCCCGACGGTCGAGGCGTACCTCGAACTCCGCCGGCTCACCTTCGCGCACTGGATCTGGACCGATCTGCTGGAGCCCGGCGCGCGGCGTGAACTGCCGGACTCCGTACGGAAACATCCCGCGTACCGGCGGGCGGCACTGCTGAGCCAGGAATTCGCAGCCTGGTACAACGACCTCTGTTCGCTCCCCAAGGAAATAGCGGGCGACGAGGTCCACAATCTCGGAATCAGTCTCATCCACCATGAGGGGTTGACGCTCGAAGAGGCCGTCAAGGAAGTGAGGCGCCGGGTCGAGGAATGCGTATCCGATTTCCTCGTCGCCGAACAAGAGGCACTGCGGTTCGCCGACACCCTCGCGGACGGCACCGTGCGCGGCAGGGAATTGAGCGTTGCCGTGAAGGCGATCGTCGCGAATATGCGGAACTGGTTCAGCACCGTGTACTGGTTCCACCACGAGTCCGGCCGGTACATGGTCGACAGCTGGGACGACCGCTCGACACCCCCGTACGTCAACAACGAAGCGGCAGGTGAGAAATGACCCTGGAATCGGTCAAGCCCGAAACGACGGCGGAACTCCGCGTTCCACCGCTCGCGACGGGCGGCGTCCTCGGCCTCGGCCATGGCTGGAAGCTGGCCCGCGACCCGCTGGGCTTTCTGTCCCGGCTGCGCGACGACGGCGACGTCGTACGGCTGAAGCTCGGGCCCAAGACGGTGTACGCCGTCACCACCCCGGCACTCACCGGCGCACTCGCCCTCAGTACCGACTACGAGATCGGCGGGCCGCTGTGGGAGTCCCTCGAGGGCCTGCTCGGCAAGCAGGGGGTGGCGACCACCAACGGGCCGTTGCACAAACGCCAAAGGCGGGCGATCCAGCCCGCCTTCCGGCTCGAGGCCATCCCCGCCTACGGGCCGATCATGGTGGAGGAGGCGCACGCGCTCGTGGAGCGCTGGCGGTCCGGTGAGACCATCGACGTCACGGCGGAGTCGTTCCGCGTGGCGGTCCGCGTGGCCGCCCGCTGTCTGATGCGCGGCAGCTACATGGACGCCCGGGCGGACCGGATCTGTGCAGCGCTCGCCACACTGTTCAGCGGTATGTACCAACGCATGGTCATACCGCTCGGACCGCTTTATCGGATACCGATTCCGGCCAACGTCGAATTCAACCGGGCGTTGGCCGATTTGCATCTCCTGGTCGACGAGATCGTCGCCGACCGGCGGGCTTCCGGCCAAAAGCCGGACGATTTGCTGACGGCTCTGCTGGAGGCGAAGGACGAGAATGGCGAGCCCATCGGAGAGCAGGAGATCCACGACCAGGTCATCGCGATACTCACCCCCGGCAGCGAAACCATCGGCTCCATGCTCATGTCCCTCCTCCTGGTCCTCACGGAGCACCCGGAACAGGTGGACAAGATCCGCGACGAGGTGAAAACCGTCGTGGGTGACCGACCGGTCGCATTCGAGGACGTCCGGAAGCTGACGTACACCGCGAATGTCGTCGTCGAGACAATGCGTTTGCATCCCGCCGTATGGATATTGACGCGGCGGGCGGTGACCGACACCGAGCTCGGTGGGTACCGCATACCGGCCGGCGCCGACGTCGTATACAGCCCGTACGCGATCCAGCGCGACGCGCGGTCGTACGAGCGCCACCTGGAGTTCGACCCCGACCGCTGGCTTCCGGAACGGGCCAAGGAGGTGCCCAAGTACGCGATGAGCCCGTTCAGTGTGGGCAACCGGAAGTGCCCGAGCGACCACTTCTCGATGGCCGAACTCACGCTCATCGCGGCGGTGGTGGCGTCCGCCTACCGTTTCGAGCAGGCGCCCGGGTCCGACGACAGGCCCCGCATCGGCATCACGCTCCGTCCCCGCCGACTGCTGCTGAGGGCCCTGCCACGGTGACCGTCCCGGCGCACGTTCAGGCGGGCCTGCGGTCCCCTGAACGTGCGCCGGTAGGCGTTCGGCGTGGTGCCGAGGGCGCGCACGAACTGATGGCGCAGGGCCGCCGCCGTGCCGAAGCCGGCGCGGTCGGCGATCGCGTCCATCGTCTCGTCGGTGCGCTCCAGCAACTCCTGTGCCAGCAGTACCCGTTGGCGCAGGATCCAGCGGTAGGGGGTGGTGCCGGTCTCCTGCTGGAAACGACGGGCGAAGGTGCGCGGGGACATATGGGCGCGGGCGGCGAGCTGCTCCACGGTCACCTCCTGGTCGAGGTGCCGCTCCATCCACGTCAGCACCTCGGCGACCGTGTCGCACTGCGACCGTGGCAGGGGCCTTTCGATGTACTGAGCCTGGCCGCCGTCGCGGTGCGGCGGCACCACCATGCGGCGGGCGATCTTGTTGGCGACCTCCGGGCCCTGCTCCTTGCGCACGGTATGCAGGCAGGCGTCGATGCCGGCGGCGGTGCCCGCGGAGGTGATCACCGGGTCCTCGTCGACGTAGAGCACGTCCGGTTCGATGATCGACCGCGGGTTGCGCAGGGCCAGCTCCTTCGCGTGCCGCCAGTGCACGCTGCACCGCCGTCCGTCCAGCAGCCCCGCGGCGCCGAGCACGAAGACCCCGGAACACACGCTCAGCACCCGCGCGCCGCGCTCCACCGCCCGGACCAGAGCGTCGAGCAGCTCGGGAGGATAGTCGCGCGTGACGTACTCGCTTCCGGCCGGCACCGCGATCAGATCGGCCTCGTCCAGCCGGTCCAGTCCGTACGGCGTCGAGACGGTGAGCCCGCCGACATGGGTGCCGAGCGAGGGGCCCTCGGCCGAGACCACGGCGAAGTCGTACACCGGCAGCCCCTCGTCGCTGCGATCGATGCCGAACACCTCGCAAACGACGCCGAGTTCGAAGGGATGCACGCCGTCGAGCAGGACGGCGGCCACGTTCTTCAACATGGTGCCAGTGTGCCTGGCAAGTGGCAGTAATTCGAGGCTGTGCGGCAGTCCTGCCACTGATGGTAAGGAGTATTCGGCGCGACAGTGGTGTCCATGGATACGACACACATGGAAGCCCTGACCGGAATGCTGACCGTCCTCGGGATCCTCGCGCTCCTGGTCCTCCCCTCGCTGACCGGCATCGCGCACGACCGGCGCGTCGACCGACAGATCAGGGAGGCCCAGGAGGCTCGGGAAGAGCGGGGCGGAGAGAGGACTCAGAAGTCCTCGTCCAGGTCGACGGTGCCCTCCACCGCCACCTGGTACGCCGACGGACGCCGCTCGAAGAAGTTGGTGAGCTCCTGAACGCCCTGGAGCTCCATGAAGGAGAAGGGGTTCTCCGAGCCGTACACCGGGGCGAAGCCGAGGCGCGTGAGGCGCTGGTCGGCGACGCACTCGAGGTACTGCCGCATCGAGTCGGTGTTCATGCCCGGGAGGCCGTCACCGCACAGGTCGCGCGCGAACTGCAACTCGGCCTCGACGGCCTCCTTGAGCATGTCGGTGACCTGCTGCCGCAGCGCGTCGTCGAAGAGGTCGGGCTCCTCCTTGCGCACGGTGTCGACCACGTCGAAGGCGAAGCTCATGTGCATCGTCTCGTCGCGGAACACCCAGTTGGTGCCGGTCGCCAGGCCGTGCAGCAGGCCCCGGCCGCGGAACCAGTAGACGTACGCGAAGGCGCCGTAGAAGAACAGGCCCTCGATGCACGCGGCGAAGCAGATGAGGTTGAGCAGGAAGCGGCGGCGGTCGGCCCTGCTCTCGAGGCGGTCCAGCTTCTCGACCTCGTTGATCCACTTGAAGCAGAACTCGGCCTTCTCGCGGATGGACGGGATGTTCTCGACGGCCGCGAAGGCCGCGGCGCGGTCGTCCGGGTCGGGCAGGTAGGTGTCCAGCAGCGTCAGGTAGAACTGGACGTGCACGGCCTCCTCGAAGAGCTGGCGGCTCAGGTACAGCCGCGCCTCGGGGGAGTTGATGTGCTTGTAGAGGGTGAGCACCAGGTTGTTCGCCACGATGGAGTCGCCCGTCGCGAAGAAGGCGACCAGGCGGCCGATCAGGTGCTGCTCGCCCGGGGTGAGCTTGGCGAGGTCCGCCACGTCCGAGTGGAGGTCGACCTCCTCCACGGTCCAGGTGTTCTTGATGGCGTCTCGGTAGCGCTCGTAGAAGTCGGGATAGCGCATGGGGCGCAGAGTCAGCTCGAAGCCCGGGTCGAGGAGGTTCTGGGCACGGGTGGAACTGGTGGTCATTACTGGCAGGCCTCGCAGGACTCGGGGTTCTCCAGGGAGCAGGCGACGGCGTCGGGGTCGGCGACCTGCTGGACGGGGATGGTGGCCGGCTGCGCCTGGGCCGCGCGGGCGATCCGGGTCGCCGGGCGGGAGCGCAGGTAGTACGTCGTCTTCAGACCCTGCTTCCAGGCGTACGCGTACATCGAGGAGAGCTTCCCGATGGTCGGCGTCTCCATGAAGAGGTTGAGTGACTGGGCCTGGTCCAGGTACGGAGTACGGGCCGCGGCCATGTCGATCAGGCCGCGTTGCGGGATCTCCCACGCCGTGCGGTACAGGGTCCGTACCTCGGCGGGGATCCAGGCGAAGCCCTGCACCGAGCCGCCCGAGTCGCGCAGCGCCTCACGCGTGCGGGCGTCCCAGACGCCGAGGTCCTTGAGGTCCTGCACCAGGTAGGAGTTGACCTGGAGGAACTCGCCGGACAGCGTCTCGCGCTTGAACAGGTTGGAGACCTGCGGCTCGATGCACTCGTACACGCCTGCGATGGAGGCGATGGTCGCGGTGGGGGCGATCGCGAGGAGCAGCGAGTTGCGCATGCCCACGGCGGCGATCCGTTCCCGCAGGGTCGCCCAGCGCTCCGGCCAGGTCGGCTCGACAGGGTAGTGGTCGGGATGCAGGACCCCCTTGGCCGTACGCGTCTTCCCCCAGGCGGGGAGCGGGCCGTTGCGCTCGGCGAGGTCGGCGGAGGCCTCGTAGGCGGCGAGCATGATGCGCTCGGCGATACGGGTCGAGAGCGCCTTCGCGTCGGCGGAGTCGAAGGGCAGGCGCAGCTTGAAGAAGACGTCCTGCAAGCCCATCGCGCCGAGGCCGACCGGGCGCCACTTGGCGTTGGAACGGCCCGCCTGCTCGGTCGGGTAGAAGTTGATGTCGACCACGCGGTCGAGGAAGGTGACGGCGGTGCGGACCGTGGCGTCCAGCCGCTCCCAGTCGAGGTCGCCGGCCGCCGTGTCGACAAAGGCACCCAGGTTGACCGACCCCAGATTGCAGACAGCCGTCTCCCCGTCGTCCGTGACCTCCAGGATCTCGGTGCAGAGGTTGGAGGAGTGGATGACGTGGCCCGGCTCCGCGGTCTGGTTGGCGGTGCGGTTGGCGGCGTCCTTGAAGGTCATCCAGCCGTTGCCGGTCTGCGCGAGGGTGCGCATCATGCGGCCGTACAGATCGCGGGCCGGGATCGTCTTCTTCGCCAGCCCGGCCGCCTCCGCCCTGCGGTACGCGGCGTCGAACTCCGGGCCCCACAGGTCGACCAGCTCGGGCACGTCGGACGGCGAGAACAGGGACCACTGCTCGTCCGCGTCGACCCTGCGCATGAACTCGTCCGGGATCCAGTGCGCGAGGTTGAGGTTGTGCGTACGGCGGGCGTCCTCGCCGGTGTTGTCCCGCAGCTCCAGGAACTCCTCGATGTCGGAGTGCCAGGTCTCCAGGTAGACCGCGGCCGCGCCCTTGCGCCGGCCGCCCTGGTTCACGGCGGCGACCGAGGCGTCGAGGGTCTTCAGGAAAGGGACGATGCCGTTGGAGTGCCCGTTCGTGCCGCGGATCAGCGAACCGCGCGACCGGATGCGGGAGTACGACAGCCCGATGCCGCCTGCGTGCTTCGAAAGACGGGCGACCTGGTGGTAGCGGTCGTAGAGGGAGTCCAGCTCGTCCTTGGGGGAGTCGAGGAGGTAGCAGGACGACATCTGTGGGTGCCGCGTGCCGGAGTTGAAGAGGGTGGGGGAGGAGGGGAGGTAGTCGAGGCGGCTCATCAGCCCGTAGAGCGCGGCGACTTCGTCGACCGAGCGGGTGGTGTCGTCCTCGGCGAGGCCGCTCGCCACCCGCAGCATGAAGTGCTGGGGCGTCTCGATCACCTTGCGGGTGATCGGGTGCCGGAGCAGGTAGCGGCTGTGCAGCGTGCGCAGGCCGAAGTAGCCGAAACGGTCGTCGGCTGCGGGGTCGACGAGGGCGTCGAGACGGTCGGCGTGCAGCCGTACGAACTCGGCGGTGCGGTCGGCGATGAGTCCCTCGCGGTGTCCGACCGCGACGGACTCGGTGAAGGTGGTGACGCGCTGGGAGGCGGCCTCGGCGCGGATGCCGATCGCCAGCAGGCGGGCGGCCAGCCGCGAGTAGGCGGGGTCCTCCGAGATGAGTCCGGCGGCTGCCTCCGTGGCCAGCTCGCGCAGCTCCTCGGCGATTTCGCAGTCCTCGCGAGCCGACCGGCCGCGCAGCGCGGCGGCGGCGACCCTGCCGGGATCGGCGTCGGGGAGGTCGGCGGTCAGCTCGGTCAGGGTCCGCAGCAGCGCGGCACCGGGGCCGTCGGTCTGCGTCGCCGGGGTGGCTGAAGCCGGGTCGGCTGGCGCGATGGTCACGTGGGACTCTCCCTCGCTCGGCACGGGGCCTGGCGGAGGGCAGAGGCAGCTCACGAGCGCGCGCGGCGTCGCGTCCACCGGCCCATTCCACGAGGCCCGGACGTCAGGCGCCCGGGCCGGACGGCCGGGCGCACTGTCGGCAGGTCCTCGGACTGACGCTCGGACGTGCACGCATGGGCGAACACGCACAAGTACACCGTTGCGGGACAGTTCCGGATTCGCACCGGATTCCCCTGCGGCGACAGCGAGCATGAGCATACATCTTGTGCCGGGCTGCGATGTCACCCCCAGATGTTGTGTCGTGGTGGTGTCAGAGCGTCAACTCGTAGGTGAGGAGAGTGATGTCGTCGAGCTCGGGGAGGGGATTCCAGTCGCGCTCGGGAGTGCGGAGGAAGCCCAGCCGCTCGTAGATGCGGTGGGCGGCGTGCATCGTGCGCTGGGTCGACAGGACGACGCTCATGCAGCCGGCGGTGGCCCGTGCCCGGTCGACACAGGCGCGGACGAGGGCCCCTCCGGCACCGCGGCCGCGAGCCGTGCGGTCGACCGCGAGCATCCGTATCTCGGCCTCCCCCGGGCCGGCGATGTCGGCCATGGGGCCGCCGGCCGGCACGAAGGTCACGCCGCCGAGGACGCGGTCGCCGTCGCTGGCCACCAGCACCTCGGCGGCAGCCGCCCGCCTGGCGACGTCTCTCAGCTCGCCCAGGTACTCGTCGCTCTCGCCGAAGTCGAGGAGGCCGTCCTGGAGGTAGGCCTGGGCGGTGATGTGGCCGAGCGCGTCGTATTCGTCGGGGGTCGCCTGCCGGATCACGATGTCCATGCGGCCGAGTGTGCCGGACGGGTACGACAACGGGCCGCCGGATTTCCTCCGACGGCCCGTGAAGCACCGGTTCCTAGTGGGATGTGCCCGCCGTCGCCGGCGGCAGCTCCACCTGCACCCCGGGGTCGCCCGCGTCCACCGTGTAGTCCTCCGGCCTGGTCTCGTCGACGCCCTCGGGAGCCTTGACCGCCTTCAGGACGAAGGTCAGCACCACCGTGACGACGACGTTCAGTACGAATGCCGTCAGGCCGATGTAGCCGATCTCGCCGATGCCGGGGATCTCCTTGGCCGAGCCACCGAAGTGCTTCTGGGTCGGGGAGGCGACCCCATAGGCCGCGAGCGTGCCGTAGACCATGCCGACCGCCCAGCCCGCCAGCAGTGCCCAGCGGTGGAACCAGCGGGTGAACAGGCCGCCGACCAGGGCCGGGAAGGTCTGCAGGATCCAGATGCCGCCGAGCAGCTGGAAGTTGATCGCCACCGTCTTGTCCATGGTCAGGACGAAGACCAGCGCGCCCACCTTCACCAGCAGCGACACGATCTTGGAGACCTTGGTCTCCTGTTCGGCCGTGGCGTCCGGCTTGATGAAGTCCTTGTAGATGTTGCGTGTGAAGAGGTTCGCGGCCGCGATGGACATGATGGCCGCCGGGACGAGGGCACCGATGCCGATCGCCGCGAACGCCACGCCTGCGAACCAGTCCGGGAACATGTTCTCGAACAGCTGTGGGATCGCCAGCTGCCCGTTCTGCACCTTGATGCCGGCCGCGATCGCCATGAAGCCCAGCAGCGCCAGCAGACCCAGCATGAGCGAGTACAGCGGCAGGATCGTGGTGTTGCGGCGGATGACCTCACGGCTGCGCGAGGACAGCGTCGCCGTGATCGAGTGCGGGTACATGAACAGCGCGAGCGCCGAGCCCAGGGCGAGCGTCGCGTACGTCCACTGACCCGCCTCCGGCGGTGCCAGGGCCCCGCGCGGCTTGCCCGTCGCCGGATTCGTCTGCGCGAACGCCTGGCCCGCCTTCGCGAAGATGTCGTCGAAGCCGCCCAGCTTGATCGGGATGTAGATGATCGCCACCGCGATGACGATGTAGATCAGGGCGTCCTTCACGAACGCGATCAGAGCGGGGGCCCTGAGACCGGACGAGTACGTGTACGCCGCGAGCACACCGAAGGCGATCAGCAGCGGCAGATCCTTCACGAACCAGTTCGTGTTCTCGCCGCCGCCCACGCCCATCACGTCCAGCACGGCCTGGATGCCGACCAGCTGGAGCGCGATGTACGGCATCGTCGCCAGGATGCCGGTGACCGCCACCGCCAGCGACAGGCCCTTGGAGCCGAAGCGGCCGCGCACGAAGTCCGACGTCGTCACATATCCGTGCCGGTGCGACACCGACCACAGGCGGGGCAGGAAGGTGAAGATCAGCGGGTAGACGATGATCGTGTACGGCACTGCGAAGAAGCCCGCCGCACCCGCCGCGTAGATCGCCGCCGGCACGGCGACGAAGGTGTACGCGGTGTACAGATCGCCGCCGAGCAGGAACCAGGTGATCCAGGTGCCGAAAGACCGTCCGCCGAGGCCCCACTCGTCGAGGCTCTGCTCGTTCTCGGCCCTGCGCCAGCGTGCCGCCAGGAAGCCCATGACGGTGACGGCCAGGAAGAAGAAGATGAAGACGCCGAGCGCGACGCCGTTCACGCCGTCCTTCATTCCGCCGCACCTCCCTTCCGGTCGGCCCGGGTGCGCTGGTCACGCCGCCACAGTTGGTACGCGGTCATCGTCAGCACCGTGGAGATCAGCACCCAGAGCATCTGGTACCAGTAGAAGAACGGGATGCCGATGAACGCGGGGTCCGTCTTGGCGTATGAGCCGACCCACAGCATCGCGACGAAGGGTGCTACGAGGCAGAGGGCGATGACGACGCGCACAGGCGTCACCACCGCCGCTCTGCCCACGTCTGGCTGATCTGACATCTTGCGGCTCCGTCCCCTCACTGATCACCGATGTAACGCGCAGGCAATGTAGGTGACGGTCTCAGGAAAGCGGAAGTCCTCGTCCGCATATCGGTCCCCACCGCATGCGAAACCGTGACCTGGGCTCGAGTGCTCGCCGTACACATCGGGGAGGTCTCCCGTCCATGCGGCGACGGGAGGAACGTAGAGCAGGATCAGCGGTCGCGCTACACCGCGTGCGCTACCAGAGGTGGCTCATTCCTGCGGCCGCTTGAGCCGGGCCACGAACTTGTACCGGTCTCCTCGGTACACCGACCGCACCCACTCCACCGGCTTGCCCTCCCGGTCCAGTGAGTGCCGGGAGAGCATCAGCATCGGCAGGCCCACGTCCGTGCCGAGCAGGCCCGCCTCCCGCGGGGTGGCCAGCGACGTCTCGATGGTCTCCTCCGCCTCTGCCAGGTGCACGTCGTAGACCTCGGCGAGCGCCGTGTAGAGGGAGGTGTACTTGACCAGCGACCGGCGCAGTGCCGGAAAGCGTTTGGCGGACAGATGTGTCGTCTCGATCGCCATCGGCTCGCCGCTCGCCAGGCGCAGCCGCTCGATGCGCAGCACCCGGCCGCCGGCCGCGATGTCGAGCAGTCCGGCGAGCGTGTCGTCGGCGGTGATGTAGCCGATGTCCAGCAGCTGAGAGGTCGGTTCGAGGCCCTGGGCGCGCATGTCCTCGGTGTAGGAGGTGAGTTGCAGGGCCTGGGAGACCTTCGGTTTGGCGACGAACGTGCCCTTGCCCTGGATGCGCTCGAGACGCCCCTCGACGACCAGTTCCTGGAGGGCCTGGCGCACGGTCGTTCGCGAGGTGTCGAACTCCGAGGCCAGTGTGCGCTCGGGTGGCACGGGAGTACCGGGCGGCAGCGTCTCCGTCATGTCGAGAAGATGCTTCTTCAGACGGTAGTACTTGGGCACGCGCGCGGTGCGGACGGTCGGCCCGCCCTCGTTCTCCGCACTGCTGACGTCGGTGCTCATGTCCTGCCTTCCCGGCTCCGGAGGCCGAAGCGACCGACAGGCTGCCGGTCACGGCTCACATCGTGGCACGGCTTCATGTGGGGTGCCCCGCACGCTCCGTGATCCCCGGTTACGCGGCCGGGGATCCCCTCTGTATACCGTCGGTACCCCCGCTGGTCTAGTCCACCGAGCTCAAGTGGTCCAGTCGGGCGCGCCGGCAGTGGTCTACCCGATTTCGCTGGGTTCCTACTTAAAGGTCCTTTCATATGTAGGTCCCATAACGGAGGCCCTGAGCGCCGTGAACACCCTTGACACACCTATTGGTCTGGGCCAAGCTTCCCGCACTGGTCTACACCATTGGTCCAGGTCCCGGCCCCACGAGCGGTACTCGTCAGTCGCCGCGGGGACAAGGGGGGTTTGTGGCATCCCTGAGGAGGGTGGCGTGAAGCGCAAGCTGATAGCCGCGATCGGTATCGCGGGCATGATGGTCTCCATCGCGGCGTGCGGGGACGGTGGCAGCAAGTCGGGGGGATCGGACAAGGGAGCCGACGCCAAGGAGCTCACCGTCTGGCTGACGGTGGACGCCCAGAACAACTGGCCCGCGCTGGTGAAGGCCGCCGACGACGCGGTGGTGAAGAAGCACCCCGGCGTCAAGATCAAGCACGAGTACTACGGCTGGCCGGACAAGAACACCAAGCTCGACGCGGTGCTCGCCACCGACAAGGCGCCCGACGTGGTCGAGATGGGCAACACCGAGATGCTCGGCTACATGGTCAAGGGCGCCTTCGCCCCTGTCGACCCCTCCACTTTCGACAACTCCGCCCAGTGGCTGGACGGCCTCAAGGCCTCGGTGACCTACGACGGCAAGACGTACGGCGTCCCCTACTACGCCGGCGGCCGCGTCGCCAACTGGCGCAAGGACGTCGCCGCTTCGGTCGGCGTCAAGGCAGCGCCGAAGACATACAAGGAGCTGACCGCCGACCTGGACAAGATCCAGAAGAAGGAGGGCAGCAAGTTCAGCGCCTGGTACCAGCCGACGCGCGACTGGTACGCGGCCATGTCCTTCGTGTACGACGCGGGCGGCTCCATCGCCAAGGAGGAGGGCGGCCAGTGGAAGGCCAACCTCTCCTCGCCGGAGTCCCTCAAGGGCCTGACCGAGTTCAAGTCGGTCGTCGACAAGTACATGCACGGCGACAAGACCAAGGACGAGTCGGACCGTTACATCGTCTACGGCCAGGGCAAGTCCGCCATGATCTTCGGCGCCGCCTGGGAGGGCGCGACCTCGGCCGACCCGAAGAACGACAAGACCGGCAAGCTGAAGAACAACCTCGAGAACTTCGTGATGCCCGGCCCGTCCGGCAAGAACATCCCGGTGTTCCTCGGCGGTTCGGACCTGGCCGTCCCGGTGAAGTCCAAGGCGCAGGCGCTGGCCGCCGAGTGGATCAACGCGTTCACCGGCTCCGAGGGCCAGAAGGGCCTGATGGCCAAGGGCAACCTGCCCAACAACAAGACCGACCTCGCCACCCTCAAGAACGACCCGGCGACGGCGGTCCCGGCCACTGCGGCCGAGTCCAACTGGTTCGTCCCGATGGCGCCGGGCTGGGGCCAGGTCGAGAAGGCGCAGATCCTGCAGACCATGCTGCAGAACATCGGCACCGGAAAGAAGTCGGTCGAGGCGGCGGCCAAGGAAGCGGACGCCGCGATCGACAAGGTCATCAACACCAAGTGACCTGAGGGCAGGGCCCCGTCGACCCCGGGGGGTATGCGGGGCCGGGGCCCTGCCTCTCGTACGACCTGAGGGACCCCTGAGGAGCGCGCGATGAGTGCCGCAGACACAACCACCCCCGCCAAGGTGCCGCCGCCGCGGCCGGCGCCGCCACCGGCCGTCCCGGACCGGTCACGCAGAAAGCGGACGTCGGGCGGGGCCGCCGTCCCGTGGCTGCTGCTCGCGCCCTGTCTGCTGATCCTCGCCCTGGTGATGGGCTATCCGCTGGTCCGCCTGGTCACCCTGTCCTTCCAGAAGTTCGGGCAGTCCCAGCTGTGGGGCTTCCGGCCGGCCGAGTCGGTCGGGTTCGCCAACTTCAGCACGGTGCTGTCGGACGGCGAGTTCTGGACCGTCGTGCTGCGCACCATCGTCTTCGCTGCCACCTGCGTGATCTTCACCATGGTCGTCGGCATGCTGATCGCGCTGCTGCTGCAGCGGGTCTCCGGCTGGATGAAGACGCTGATCAACATCGTGCTCGTGGCCAGCTGGGGCATGCCGGTCATCGTGGCCACCACCGTCTTCAAGTGGCTCTTCGACTCGGACTACGGCGTCCTCAACGCGCTGCTCAGCAAGCTGCCCGGCGTAGAGCTGATCGGCCACAACTGGTTTGCGAGCGGGCCGCAGGGCCTCGCCGTGATCACGCTGCTCGTGGTGTGGGGCGCGGTGCCGTTCGTCGTCATCACACTCGCCGCGGGCCTCACCCAGGTGCCGAAGGAACTGGAGGAAGCGGCCCGACTGGACGGCGCGAGCGGCTGGGGGGTCTTCCGCCACGTCACCCTGCCGATCCTCAAGCCGATCATCGTGATGCTCACGACCCTCTCGGTGATCTGGGACATGGGTGTCTTCCCGCAGGTCTTCGTGATGCGGAACGGTCATCCGGAGCCCGAGTTCCAGCTGCTCCAGACGTATTCCTACGACCGTGCGTTCGTCGTCAACGACTACGCGCAGGGTTCGGCCATCGCCCTGCTGACGGTGGTGTTGCTGCTCGGTGTGGTCGCCGTGTACATGCGGCAGATGCTGAAGATCGGAGACGTGGAATGACCGGCATGAGTGCCATGGCCACCGGGGGGCGGCGCCGTAGAAAGTCCCGGCTCGGCTGGAACCTCCTCGGGCTCCTCGTCTTCCTCACCGTCGGCTTCCCCGTCTACTGGATGGTCGACACGGCCTTCAAGCCGGCCAAGGACGCCATCGACCCGGACCCGAGCCTGCTGCCCACCGGCATCACGCTCGACAACTTCCGCCGGGCGCTGGACATCGCCGACTTCTGGGGACCGGTCGGCCGCAGCCTGATCGTGTCGCTGTCGGTGGTCGCGATCGGCATCGGCGTCGGGCTGCTGGCCGCGCTCGCCATCTCCCGCTTCGCCTTCCGCGGCCGGAAGATCGTGATCGTGGGCATCCTGGCGGTCCAGATGGTCCCGCTGGTCTCCATGATCATCCCGGTCTTCCTTCTCCTCAACGACCTCGGTCAGTACGACAAGCTGACCGGCCTGATCATCACCTACCTGACCTTCATCCTCCCGTTCACGGTGTGGACGCTGCGCGGCTTCGTCGTCAACATCCCGCGCGAGCTGGAGGAGGCGGCGATGGTCGACGGCTGCTCCCGCACCGGTGCCTTCCTGCGCGTGGTCTTCCCGCTGCTCGCCCCCGGCCTGGTCGCCACCTCGGTCTACGGCTTCATCCAGGCGTGGAACGAGTACCTGTACGCGCTGATGCTGATGAGCCAGGAGAACCAGACCGCGACCGTCTGGCTCGGCAACTTCACCACCAAGCACGGCACCGAGTACGCCCCGATGATGGCCGGTTCCACGATGATGGCGGTGCCGATCGTCATTCTCTTCCTCCTCGTCCAGCGCAAGATGGCCGCGGGCCTCACCGCGGGCGCCGTGAAGGGATAACGCCACCCGATGACGACATTCGCCAGCGGTACCGACACCCTGACGCGAGACGCGCTGACGGTCCTCCAGCCCGGCTTCACCGGAACCACCGCCCCCGAATGGCTGCTGCGCCGCCTCGGCGAGGGCTTGGCCTCCGTGGGCCTGTTCGGCCGGAACGTCGCCTCACCGGAGCAACTCGCCGCCCTGACGGCCCAGTTGCGCGCCGAACGTGGCGACGTCCTGGTCGCCATCGACGAGGAGGGGGGTGATGTCACGCGCCTTGAGGTGCGCACGGGTTCCTCCTTCCCGGGCAATCACGCCCTGGGCGCGGTGGACGACGTGGACGTGACCCGTCGGGTGGCGTACGAACTCGGTCGCCGGCTCGCGCAGTGCGGGGTGAACCTCAATTGGGCACCCTCCGCCGACGTGAACTCCAACCCCGCGAACCCGGTGATCGGCGTCCGGTCCTTCGGGTCCGACACCGAGCTGGTGGCCCGGCACACCGCCGCGTACGTCACCGGCCTCCAGTCGGCCGGCGTCGCGGCCTGCACCAAGCACTTCCCCGGGCACGGCGACACGTCGGTCGACTCCCACCACGCGCTGCCCCGTATCGACGCGCAGGCGGCGGTGCTCCAGGAGCGCGAACTCGCGCCGTTCCGCGCGGCGATCGCCGCCGGGACCCGCGCGGTGATGAGCGCACACATCCTGGTGGCGGCCCTGGACCCGGACCGTCCGGCAACGTTGTCCCGACGCATCCTGACCGATCTGCTGCGCGGCGAACTCGGTTACGACGGGCTGATCGTCACCGACGGCATGGAGATGCAGGCGATCGCCGGGACGTACGGCATCGAGCGCGGCAGCGTTCTCGCCATCGCGGCAGGGGCGGACGCCATCTGCGTGGGCGGCGGCCTCGCGGACGACGAGACGGTACGACGCCTGCGGGACGCCCTGGTCACGGCCGTCCGCTCGGGCGAACTGGCCGAGGAGCGGCTCGCCGAGGCGGCGGAACGCGTGCGGGCGCTGGCGGGGTGGACGGCGTCGGCGGGAGCGGGGGCTGCGGCCGAGCAGCAGGCCACCGGTGCCGACATCGGTCTGCTCGCGGCCCGGCGCGCCCTGACGGTCACGGGCGCGGAGGGCTTCACCGCGCTCACCGAGCCGCCCTACGTCGCCGCCCTCACCCCCGTGGCCAATATCGCGGTGGGTGACGAGACCCCCTGGGGTGTGGCGGCGGAACTCTTCCACCTGCTTCCGGGCACCGAGACGGGAAGCTTCGCGGGGGAGGAGGCCGGACGGGCGGCGCTGGAGGCCGCCGGGGCCCGACGGATCGTGGCGGTGGTCCGTGACGAGCACCGCCACCCCTGGATGGCCAGGGCCCTCGACACCCTCCTCGCGGAACGTCCCGACACGATCGTGGTCGAGATGGGCGTCCCCCAGGCCACTCCCCGCGGTGCCCTGCACATCGCCACGCACGGGGCGGCGCGGGTGTGCGGGCGGGCGGCGGCGGAGGTCGTCGCGGGCGGGTAGCCGGTACACCGAAGGCGCCGTCCGCCCCCGGGGGCGGACGGCGCCTTCGCGTGAGGGGGGTAGGTCCTAGATGCCCTGCCAGGAGGGCTTGTTGGCGTAGGTGTGGCGGAAGTAGTCGGCCAGCTTCAGCTTGGACGCGGCGGCCTCGTCCACGACGACCGTCGCGTGGGGGTGCAGCTGGAGCGCGGACGCCGGGCAGACCGCGGCGACCGGGCCCTCGACGGTCGCGGCGACCGCGTCCGCCTTGCCCTCGCCGGTGGCGAGGAGCACGAGGTGCCGTGCATCGAGGATGGTGCCTATGCCCTGGGTGATCACGTGATGGGGCACCTGGTCGATGTCGCCGTCGAAGAAGCGCGCGTTGTCGATCCGGGTCTGCTCGGTCAGCGTCTTGATCCGGGTGCGCGAGGCGAGCGAGGAGCACGGCTCGTTGAACCCGATGTGCCCGTCGGTCCCGATGCCGAGCAACTGGAGGTCCACGCCGCCGGCCGTCGCCAGCGCCCTGTCGTACGCCTCGCAGGCCGCCTGCACGTCCTCGGCGGTGCCGTCCGGGCCCATGAAGGCGTCCATGCCGATGCCGAGCGGCTCCAGCACCTCACGCCGGAGCACCGAACGGTACGACTCCGGATGCTCGGCCGGCAGCCCCACATATTCGTCGAGCTGAGCGATTCGCGCCCGGGAGGGGTCCACGGCCCCGGAGCGCACCCTGGCCGCCAGTGCCTCGTAAACGGGCAGCGGTGTCGACCCGGTGGCCACCCCGAGCAGGGCGTCGGGCTTGCGCCCGAGCAACTGCGCCATGGCCTCGGCGATGAGTTCGCCACCCGCCTTGGCGTCCGGAACGATGACAACTTCCACGCTGGGCCTGCCGATCTGAAGAGGGCTCGCCGGGAACCGAAGGGGAAAACAGATGTGGTATAGACCAATCTAGCAGAAACGGCTCCCTGGAAGGCTCCCGAGGTCGGGGTTCCCGTGCCCGTCATGCCCAGGTCGCCCCCCAGATGCGCGGATCCGGGGACGGGGGAGTGGAATGGAGTCAGCCGGCGCCGTGCCGTACCGGTGAGCCATCCAAGGAGGCCTCATGACCGCTCCCACCTCGGACCCCCACACCGACGATCTGCCCGGACGGATCATGGCCAGGGAAATGGCCGAGCAGCCCGCCGTGCTGCGCCGGATCCTGGACGCCGGAGCACCGCGGATCCGGGAGGCGGCCCGGGAGGTCGCCGCCCGCAAGCCCCGGTTCGTGCTGCTCACCGCCCGCGGCACCTCCGACAACGCCGCGCTCTACGCCAAGTACCTGCTGGAGATCCGCCTCGGCCTGCCCTGCGGTCTCACCTCGATGTCGACGACCACGGCGTACGGAGCCCGTCCCGACCTCACCGACGTCCTCGTCATCACCGTCAGCCAGTCCGGCGGCTCCCCGGACCTGGTCGCCTCCACGCAGGCCGCCCGCGAGGCAGGCGCTCTCACGCTCGCCGTGACCAACAACCCGGACTCGCCGCTGGCCGCCGTCTCCGAGTACCACATCGACATCATGGCCGGACCGGAGAAGGCACTCCCGGCGACCAAGACCTACACCGCCTCCCTTCTCGCCCTCTATCTCTTCGTCGAGGGACTGCGCGGCGGCGACGGCGCCCCCGCGAAGGTGCTGCCCGACCTGGCCGAGCAGCTGCTCGCCCGCCAGGACGAGGTCCGCACCCTCGCCTCCCGCTACCGCTTCGCCGAGCGGATGGTCATCACCTCGCGCGGTTACGGCTATCCGACCGCCAAGGAAGCCGCCCTGAAGTTGATGGAGACCAGCTACATCCCCGCCCTGTCCTACTCCGGCGCCGACCTTCTGCACGGCCCGCTCGCCATGGTCGACAACGTCTCGCCGGTCATCGCGGTCGTGACGGACGGCAAGGGCGGTGCCGCGCTCCAGCCCGTGCTCGACCGGCTGCGCGGTCGGGGCGCCGACCTCGTCGTCATCGGACCCAAGAACCAGGTCGAACGGGCCTCGGCCGGTTTCGTCCTGCCCACCGAGGGCGTGGCCGAGGAGGTCCAGCCGATCCTGGAGATCATCCCGCTCCAGCTCCTGGCGTACGAGGTCACCATCGCCCGCGGTCAGGACCCGGACGCCCCCCGCGCGCTGGCCAAGGTGACGGAGACGCACTGACGAAGACGGAAGCGGCCGGGTGGGCGATCCGGCCCCGCACAGGAGCCGAAGACGGCTACGCTGCGGGTGAGCCGTCGGGGATGTCCGATAAAGAGACAACAACAAACATCCCCCAACGCATGGACACAGGCGCCCGGACGCAGGAACATGGGTCACGGACGTGGTCTAGTCCACAGAGCCAAGCATCAATAGGTAAAGTAAGTAAATTCCAGCCTCCGTCTTCCCCGCACAGGAAGGCGGATCGAGGATCCGGCGCTCTCTGCCCTGACTGCTCCGGCTCCTCGACCTTCGGCCGACCGGGACCGCACACCCCACGGCCGTTGCTGCTCCGGGCTGCGGTGCCGGGAGGGTTGAGGGTCCCTCCCAGGCGCCGCGGCCCGCGGGTGTCTGCGGGCCTGCCGGAGCGGTCCCCGCCTGGCCGATTTCGATCGATGTCGCAGCCCCCAGGTACCCTCGCTGACGTGCCCTCCATGAACGAACTGGTCCGCCAGCACACCGCCCTCAGTGACTCCGACCTGGAGTGGCTGCACCTGCTGGTGTCGGAGTGGCAGCTGCTCTCCGACCTCTCCTTCGCGGACCTGGTCCTGTGGGTGCCCACGCGCGACGGCGCGCGGTATGTCTCGGTGGCCCAGATGCGTCCCAACACCGGCCCCACCTCCTACCAGGACGACATGATCGGCCATCTCGTCCCGCGCGGCCGCCGCCCCCTGCTGGACGCGGCCCTGGACGAGGGCCGGATCGTCCGGGAGGGCGACCCCGAGTGGCGCGAGGAGGTCCCGGTCAGGGTCGAGTCCATTCCCGTACGACGCGAGGGCCGCGTCCTCGGCGTCATCGCGCGCAATACCAACCTGCTGACGGTGCGCACGCCGAGCCGCCTCGAGCTGACGTACCTCCAGAGCGCCTCCGACCTGGCTCAGATGATCGCTGCGGGCGCCTTCCCGTTCCCCGACCAGCAGGTCGACATGGACGCGTCGCCGCGCGTCGGCGACGGGCTGATCAGGCTGGACGCGGACGGCGTCGTCCAGTACGCGTCACCGAACGCGCTGTCGGCGTACCACCGGCTGGGGCTCGCGTCCGATCTCGTCGGCCATCACCTCGGCAAGACCACCGCCGAACTCGCCCCGACCCGGGGCCCGGTGGACGAGGCGCTCGTCAAGGTCGCCAGCGGCTGGGCGCCGCGCGAGTTCGAGATCGAGGCGAACGACGGGGTGATCCAGTTCCGAGCGATCCCCCTCAAGCCCAAGGGCACGCGCGTCGGTTCGCTCGTCCTGCTCCGGGACGTGACCGAACTGCGCCGCCGCGAGCGGGAGTTGATCACCAAGGACGCGACCATCCGGGAGATCCACCACCGGGTGAAGAACAACCTCCAGACGGTCGCCGCCCTGCTCCGCCTCCAGGCCCGCCGCATCGAGTCCGAGCGGGGACGGGAGGCGCTCGAAGAGGCTGTCCGGCGCGTGGGCTCGATCGCGATCGTGCATGAGACGCTGTCCCAAAACCTGGACGAGTGCGTGGAGTTCGACGAGATCGCCGACCGGGTGCTGGCGATGGTCGCCGAGATCTCGCCCGGCGCGGTCACCGGCCGGCGCAGCGGCCGCTTCGGGATCCTGGACGCCGAGGTCGCGACCCCGCTCTCCATGGTGCTGACCGAGATCCTGCAGAACGCCCTCGAACACGGTTTCCGGCAGGGCGACACCGGCACGGTCGAGGTCTCGGCGGTCCGTGGCGGCACGACGAAAGAGGCCCGCCTGCTGGTCACCGTCCAGGACGACGGGGTCGGCCTGCCCGAAGGCTTCGACCCGCACACGGGGGGCAACCTCGGCCTGCAGATCGTACGGACGCTGGTGGAGGGCGAGTTGGGCGGCACCTTCGACATGGTCCCGGCCTCCGAGCGCGGTACGCGGGTCATCCTGGACATTCCGGTGCGGGCGCACAAGTGACACCACCGCACAAACCGGACACCGCCGTACGGGGGCGGCCCCACGCAGCAATGAGCCCCGGACCACAAGTGGTCCGGGGCTAAAGCTCGTTGCCAGCTGTTGTGCTAGGCGCACCGGGGTACTGCGCGCTGCGGCTCGGGAGCGGGAGATGCGTACTCGCTGTACGCGCCGCCAAGCTCAGGCTCGTACGGGGTGGGTGTGTCAGGCGGAGGCCTGACGGGCCCGGTTGCGGGCGGCGCGGCGCTTCATGGCGCGGCGCTCGTCCTCGCTGAGGCCACCCCAGACGCCGGAGTCCTGACCGGACTCGAGCGCCCACTGCAGGCACTGCTCGACAACCGGGCAGCGACGGCAGACGGCCTTGGCTTCCTCGATCTGCAGCAGCGCAGGACCGGTGTTGCCGATGGGGAAGAAGAGCTCGGGGTCTTCCTCGCGGCAAACGGCGTTGTGACGCCAGTCCATGGCTGCTACCTCTCCGTGGTATTACGTGCAGATTGCTTGTGAATGTGAACGCTTTCACGAATCCCTCAACAAGTGAAGGGCCGATCGTCAGAATCACTGACGTGGTCCTGTGGATTGAGGAGGGGTTCGGGCTCTCCGTGGGGGCCGATGGTGCGGGCCGTCCCGAGCGCCACGTAGAGACTCGCAAACCTCAGCGGCGGATACAACCCCTTCCGGAAAGTTTTTTTTGATTCCTTGGTGTCGACTAGGTCACAGCCGTACTTCCAAGGGGTGGATCCTGGCCTAAACGTTCGAGTGAAAGGACTTTGGCCCCTTCTGCTCACACAATCACACGCAGTGCACGGCGTACGCCTGTGAACGTCACGCTCGTACGCAGTCCCAGGTGGTCACCGTCCATCTGCAGGGGCAGGGGCACCTTCGAATGCAAGGTGAAGCCGCTCAGGTCGTGCAGCGACACCACGTGCTTGCCGCGGGGTCCGCGCTCGGGGGACGAAGTGAGCAACTGGGTCGCATACTGGGCAACCGACGCCGTGGACGCACGGCTGAGAGCGAGTACGTCGAGCCCGGTATCGAACGAAGCCTTAGGTGACGCGTACACCGGACGATTACCGAGAAACGTCCAGGGTGCCGTGTTGCAGATTATGGACAGCACGAGATCGGTGACCGGCTCCTCGCCGGCCCGCTCCAGGGTGATCGTTCCGTGCCTGCGGTGCGGTTCGTCCAGAAACTGACGCACCATCTGGCGGAGATACAGCGCATGGGTCGAGCGCTTGCCCTGTTCCCGCTGCTGTTCGACCCGGCCGACCACACCCGCGTCGAAGCCGAGGCCGGCGTTGAACGTGAACCAGCGGCAAGGCACCGCCTCGTCCGCCGTGCCCGGGGTGCCCTCGGCCAGTCCCAGGCCGACCGTGCGCTCGCTTCCCTCGCGCAGGGCGTCGAGGATCGCGCCGGTGGCCTCCACGGGATCGTTGGGCAGACCGAGGGCGCGGGCGAAGACGTTGGTCGAGCCGCCGGGGACCACGGCGAGGCGGGGCAGACGCTCGGGGTCGGGCCCGTGGTGCAGCAGGCCGTTCACGACCTCGTTGACCGTGCCGTCGCCGCCGAGGGCCACCACCAGCTCGATGTCCTCGCTCTCCGCGGCCTGGCGGCCGAGGTCGCGGGCGTGCCCCCGGTACTCGGTGGTGACCGCCTCGAGCTTCATCTCGCTCGCCAGCGCGTGGATCAGGACGTCACGGGTGCGTGCGCTTGTGGTGGTGGCTGCCGGATTGACCACGAGAAGTGCACGCATGAGTTGCAGCGTACCTACTGGGCGGTACTCGGCCCAGACCGAGGTAGGGATCCGGTAAGAGACAGGGGAGTGGTCTTGGGCACAGTGGTGGTCGCCGGGGTCGGCGACGGGGTGTGGCCGACGGCTACCCTTCAGGGGTGAGCGCTGAGCAGAACACCACCCCTGAGACCCCTGAAGCCGAGCCTCGTCCTGTGCGGCTGACCGCCACGGCGGCGCTGGCCGGGCTGGAGGGGCTCGCCCTGGTCGCGGGCGGCGTCTGGATCCTCGTCCTGGCCCTCACCGGCTCGCCGGACGACCGTGGCCAGGCCGTCACCGGTGGCCTCACCCTGATCGTGCTCGCGCTGCTGCCCCTGCTGGCCGCGCGCGGTCTGCTGCTGCGGCGCAGCTGGAGCAGGGGCCCTGCCGTCATCACACAGATCATGGCTCTGCCCGTGGCCTACAGCCTGCTCCAAGCCGACAGCATGGCGATCCCGGGCGGCATCGCGCTCGCGGTCGTCTCGGTGGCGGCGCTGGTGCTCCTGGTGAACCCGGCGACGACGCGGGCGCTGGGCATCCGCGGACCCGGGGACGTACAGGACCAGAAGTAGGCGGCGCACCCGCCGCCGACGTACGCACTCGAGGGCGACCGGTCTCCCGGTCGCCCTCCGTCACTCCTCGACCAGCAACTTCTCCCGCAGCTGGGCCAGCGTTCGGGCCAGCAGGCGCGAGACGTGCATCTGGGAGATGCCGACCTCCTGGGCGATCTGCGACTGCGTCATGTTGCCGAAGAAGCGGAGGAGCAGGATCCGCTTCTCTCGCGGCGGGAGGTCCTCCAGCAGCGGCTTGAGCGACTCCCGGTACTCGACGCCCTCCAGCGCCTCGTCCTCCGCGCCGAGCGTGTCCGCGACCGCGGGGGACTCGTCATCCGTGTCCGGGACGTCCAGGGACAGCGTCGAGTACGCGTTGGCGGACTCCAGGCCTTCCAGGACCTCCTCCTCCGAGATGGCCAGCTTCTCGGCCAGCTCATGGACGGTCGGGGAGCGGCCGTGCTGCTGGGACAGCTCCGCCGTGGCTGTCGTCAGGGCCAGGCGCAGCTCCTGCAGACGCCGCGGCACCCGTACCGCCCAGCCCTTGTCACGGAAGTGGCGCTTGATCTCGCCGACGACCGTGGGGGTCGCGTACGTCGAGAACTCGACGCCGCGGTCCGGGTCGAAGCGGTCCACCGACTTGATCAGACCGATCGTGGCGACCTGGGTCAGGTCGTCCAGCGGCTCGCCGCGGTTGCGGAAGCGGCGCGCGAGGTGCTCGACGAGCGGCAGGTGCATACGGACCAGCTGATTGCGCAGCTCCGCGTACTCCGGGCTGCCCTCCGTCAGCTTGCGCAGCTCGACGAACATGGCCCGCGCTCCGGTGCGGTCCTGTGGGTCGTGCTGTGCGCCGCCCGGCACACTCTGCTCAGCGTTTCGCTCGTGCTCGCTCATCGTCCCGCCCGTCAACCGCCGCCCTCCGGAGGACGTGCTCTGCGTGGCACCGCCTGGATCCCGCCGTCCGTCGGCCCGGACGGAGAGCACCTCGCCCGCGTCGGCCGGTCCCGTCTGCGTGGGTGCCACGGCCGCCGAAGCCTCGTCCTCCGGGTGCGGACGGGCCTGTTCGGGGATGCCGTCCACGCCGTCGGTCATGCGCCGCGACCCGCTCGGGCCGCCGGCGTTCCCGGCGGAAAGATCCCGTGTGCCGCGCTCTTCGTCCCGCACCGGCCCGTCCCCGTTCGTCACGCCGGCCCGGGTCCCGCGCCGCGCTGTTTGTAGAGGCTGATGGACACGGTCTTGTCCTCGGCGACAGCGGAGGAGACCTTGCCGGCCAGGGCCGACAGCACGGTCCAGGCGAAGGTGTCGCGCGAGGGGGCGTGACCGTCCGTGGTGGGGGCCGCGACGGTGACCTCCAGCGAGTCGTCGATGAGCCGGAAGACGCAGCTGAGCACCGAGCCGGGCACGGCCTGCTGCAGCAGGATCGCGCAGGCCTCGTCGACCGCGATACGCAGGTCCTCGATCTCGTCGAGGGTGAAGTCCAAACGAGCCGCGAGACCGGCCGTGGCCGTGCGCAGCACCGACAGGTAGGCACCCGCGGCCGGCAGCCGGACTTCCACGAAGTCC
This sequence comes from Streptomyces sp. NPDC022910, assembly GCF_055561075.1. Classification (NCBI taxonomy): domain Bacteria; kingdom Bacillati; phylum Actinomycetota; class Actinomycetes; order Kitasatosporales; family Streptomycetaceae; genus Streptomyces; species Streptomyces sp. NPDC022910. The sequence goes on along the minus strand of NZ_JBVHHL010000003.1, from coordinate 7,608 downwards.
TGGGTCGCGGGCTCGCCTGCGATCTGGGACACCCTCACCTCCAAGGTGGTACAAGCTCTTTCGGGGCCGAGGGTCGCCCCCCGGGGTAACGCCCTACGTGGTTCAGCGGTGACGCTATCGCGCTCTCAGCTTTCTGTCCCTCGGGACCCCGACCCCTTGCTGTCACTCATAGTAAACCTATGTATACGCACAGTGGCTAGGGGTCTGCGGGACCGAATGGCAAGAGCGTGCGCCGGTTTGACGTACCCAGGCGTCAGACCGCCGAACCGTCCGGATCCAGGGTCACACGAGCACGGATCCCAAGTCACACAAGTACATGATCGACGAAGCACCAGCGCCAGTTCTCACCCGGTTCGAAGGTGCGCATCACCGGGTGGCCGCTGTCGCTGTGGTGCGCCGTCGCATGCCGCAGGGGCGAGGAGTCGCAGCAGGCCACGTGTCCGCACTCCAGACATAGCCGCAGCTGCACCGGGTGCGTGCCGGCGGAGAGACACTCCAGGCACGTCTCGCTCTGGGGCTCGGGCTCGGGGTGCGGCAGCGCGCCGGCGTGCGTGCACTGTTTCATGATTGCCAGGTTACGACGGGCCCGCGCGAAGCCGTGCGGAAATCGAGGGCGGGAAGTCGTGCGGAGAACGAGGGCGGGCGGAAGACGATGAACGTGTTGCCATTGCTCATGCTGGTAGCCGGCAGTGCCGCCGTCGCCGGTGCGGCGCGCCGCACCCCGATACCCGCGCCACTGCTGCTCGTCGCGGCGGGGCTCGCGGTCTCGTACCTGCCCGGGGTGCCCGAGTACACCCTCGACCCCGACATCGTCCTGCCGCTGGTGCTGCCCCCGCTGCTGTACACCGCGGCCACCGACAGTTCGTACCTGGACCTGCGGGCCCAGCTGCGGCCCGTGGCGCTGCTGTCCGTCGGGTACGTGCTGTTCGCGACGCTCGTCGTGGGCTGGGCGGTGTACATGATGGTGCCGGGTATGCCGCTCCCCGCCGCGCTGGTGCTGGGCGCGGTGGTCGCACCGCCGGACGCGGTCGCCGCGACGGCGGTCGCCCGGCGGGTGGGCCTGCCGTCGCGGATCACCACGATCCTGCAGGGCGAGTCGCTGGTGAACGACGCGACCGCGATCACCGCGTACAAGGTGGCGCTCGCGGCCGCGGTCGGCGAGGGCGCGACCTGGGCGGACGGGGTGCGGGAGTTCCTGCTGGCGGCGGTCGGCGGTGTGGCGATCGGTCTGCTGCTGATGATGCCGATCCACTGGCTGCGCACGCACCTGAAGGAGGCGCTGCTGCAGAACACCCTCTCCCTGCTGATCCCGTTCGTCGCTTACGGGGCCGCGGAGTGGGTCCACGCGTCCGGGGTGCTCGCCGTGGTCGTCGTCGCCCTTTACCTCGGCTACCACAACTGGCAGGTGGACTTCGCGACCCGGCTCCAGGAGGAGGCGGTGTGGAAAATGGTCGCGTTCGTCCTGGAGTCGGCGGTGTTCGCGCTCATCGGGCTGCAACTGCCGGTCGTCCTGAAGGGGCTCGGTCAGTTCGAGGGCACGCGCGCGACCTGGTACGCCGTGGTTGTGTTCCTCGTGATCGTCGTGGCGCGGTTCGTGTGGGTGTATCCGGGGACCTTCCTACCCCGCGTGATCTCCCAGCGCATCCGGGAGCGCGAGGAGAGTCCGACATGGAAGGGGCCGTTCATCATCGGCTGGGCGGGGATGCGCGGTGTGGTCTCGCTCGCGATCGCCTTCTCGATCCCGCAGACCATGCACAACGGTGCCCCGTTCCCCTACCGCAACCTGATCCTCTTCCTGGCCTTCACCACGGTGATCGGCACGCTGGTGGTGCAGGGCCTGACCCTGCCCCCGCTCATCCGGTTGCTGAGGCTGCCGGGGCGTGACGCGCAGGCGGAGACCCTCGCGGAGGCCAACGCCCAGGCCCAGGCTTCCCGGGCCGCCGAGCGGCGCCTGGACGAGCTCCTCGACGACGAGCGCAACGCCCTGCCGCCGCCGCTGGCCGACCGCCTGCGCACGGTCCTGGAGCGCCGCCGCAACTCGGTCTGGGAACGGCTGGGCTCGGTGAACGCGGTCACCGGCGAAACGCACGACGACACCTACCGCCGCCTGTCCCGCGAGATGATCGGCGCGGAACGGGAGGTCTTCGTCAAGCTCCGCAACCACCGCTAGATCGACGACGAGATGCTCCGCACGTTGCTGCGCCGGCTGGACCTGGAGGAGGCGGCGGCCTACCGGGAGACCACGTGAGCCGTCCCGTTCGCCCCACGGTCCCGAAGACCCGGGAGCGCACTAGGAGACCGGGGCCGGTTCCTGGGAAAGGGGCCTCCCGGTGATCACGGCGGCCAGAGTCGTCCCCCGTGGGAACGCACCCTCCTCGGCCAGGGCGACAAGTCCGTACAGCAGCTTGGCGACATAGAGACGTTCCACCGGGAAGCCGTGGCGGGACTCGAAGTCGTCCGCGAAGGCCTCGAGGTCGTCGGGTATGCGGGCGTAACCGCCGAAGTGGAAGCGGGTGTCCAGGGACCAGGTGCCGCGCCGGGCGCCGAAGGCCCGGGTCTGCAAGGCGGCCGTGTCGGCGGCCAGGAAGTCGCCCTTCAGGACAGGTATCCCCAGGGCCCGCTGACCGGGCGCCAGGCCCGCGGCCAGGCCCGCCAGTGTGCCGCCCGTGCCGCAGGCGACGGCGACCACGTCCGCACGGTCGCGCAGTTCCTCGCCCAGCGCCCGGCAGCCCCGGACGGCGAGAGAGTTGCTGCCGCCCTCCGGCACCACATACGCCTCCTCGGCGCCTGCCGTGCGCAGGATGGCGGCCAGGGTCTCCGGCGCGGACTTGTGGCGGTAGGTCGACCTGTCGACGAAGTGCAGCCGCATGCCGTCGGCCGCGCACCGCGCAAGGGAGGGGTTGAGCGGGCGGGCGGCCAGCTCCTGGCCGCGGACCACCCCGATCGTGTCCAGCCCCAGCAGCCGGCCCGCGGCGGCCGTGGCCCGCAGATGGTTGGAGTAGGCGCCGCCGAAGGTGAGCAGGGGACGGCCGGCCGCGGCCGGCAGGTTCGGGGCGAGCTTGCGCCATTTGTTGCCGACCAGGTCCGGGTGGATCAGGTCGTCGCGCTTGAGCAGCAGCCGGACGCCGTGCCGCGCGAAGCGCTCGTCCACGGCCTCCTGCAACGGCGACGGCAGGCGCGGGTGAAGCACGGCCGGCTCGCGCGCTTCGGGGTGCGGCACTTGGGGGCTGGTCACTCCGTCATTGTCGGACACCCGCAGCAGGCCGCGTCATGGTCCGACACTCGCAGCAGGCCGCGCGGCGGGCGTCGGCCGCAGGCACTTCAGGCGGCTCACTTCAAGCGGGTCACTTCAAGTGGCTCACTTCAAGTGGCTCACTTCAAGCGGGTCACTTCAGGCGGTCGCGGATCCGCTCCCGCAGCCAGGCCATCGAGAAGCCCTTCGGGTCGACCTTGCCGGGCTGCCACTCCAGGTGGCCGATCACCGAGCGTTCGGTCCAGCCGTGATGGCGGCAGATCGCCGCGCCCACCTTCTCGATCGCGCCGAGTTGCGCCGTGGGCCAGGGGTCCTCGCCGTCGCCGAGGTTCTCGCACTCGAAGCCGTAGAAGTGACGGTTGCCGTCGGTGTTCGCCTCGTTCACCGGAGGCAGTGCCTTCTCGGCGACGACCGCGCGCAGCACGTCGTCGTCGCCCAGCCCCGCGTGGTTGGCACGGCCGCACCCCACCAGGTGCACCACGCCGTCCTTGGTGATCACGCCGTGGCACAGAGGTCCCGGCAGCTCCGTGTCGCCGTCGCGGCAGACGGCCACGGTCCGCTCGCCTCCCGAGGTCGCCGTGTGGTGGATCATCACCCCGTGGACGGGGCCCCAGGGGCCCTTGTGGTTGCGGTTGTGATGTTCCCAGTCGCCGACCTCGACGACGGTGACGCCCTCCGCCCTGAGCCGGTCGAGGAACGTGCCCGCGGACATGGGTGGGGTCATGGCCACCTCCTTCGCGCTGCGCGACGGCCACCGGTCGCGGCCGCCTCGTACCGCTGCTTGTACCGGCGACCGCCTCACACGGACCAGCCGTTCGCACGGCGTGCGAGCCGATCCGGTCAGCGGATGACCGTCCGACGATCAGCCGACCCGATCAGGGAGTTCCCGCCCGCCGAGCCCGTCCCGGGCGGACGGCGAAGCCTCGACAAAACGCTCCCGTCTGCCCAGGCCGCCGATGATCCATTCCCGCTCTTTTGGGTAATGGCACCGACACGCTCCGTGCTGAGACGCTTGCGCCGCAGATCAATGCATGACCGGGAGGGGCAATATCGATGTCGGTAGGCGAAGAGGTCCGCGCGGAGGAGAACAGGCCGCAGCAGAGTCTGGGCACCGCGGCCGCACGGAACCTGGCCACCACCACCAAGTCCGCACCCCAGATGCAGGAGATCAGCTCACGGTGGCTGCTGCGCATGCTGCCGTGGGTGAACGTGCAGGGCGGCACGTACCGGGTGAACCGCCGCCTCACCTACTCCGTGGGCGACGGCCGAGTGACGTTCGTGAAGACAGGCGACCAGGTCACGGTCATCCCCGCCGAGCTGGGGGAGCTGCCGGCCCTGCGCACGTACGACGACCAGGATGTGCTCGGCGAACTCGCCCAGCGCTGCCAGCAGCGGAGGTTCGCGCCCGGAAACGTGCTCGCGGAGTTCGGCAGCCCCGCCGACGAGGTGTACCTGCTGGCGCACGGCAAGGTCGAGAAGGTCGGCACGGGCCCCTACGGCGACGACGCGGTGGTCGGCGTCCTCGCCGACGGCGCCTACTTCGGCGAACAGGCGCTGGTCGACCCCGACGCCATCTGGGAGTACACGGCCCGCGCGGTCACGGCCTGCACGGTGCTCGCCCTTCCCCGCCGGGACGTCGAACAGGTCGCGGAGCGCGCCGAGTCGCTGGGTGACCACCTCCGGCGGCTGCGCTCGATCCCCGCGCAGCGCACCAACAAGTACGGAGAGAAGGAGATCGACCTCGCCGCGGGCCACAGCGGCGAGCCGGACATTCCGCACACCTTCGTCGACTATGAGGCCGCGCCCCGCGAGTACGAACTGAGCATCGCCCAGACCGTCCTGCGCATCCACACGCGTGTGGCCGACCTCTACAACCAGCCGATGAACCAGACCGAGCACCAGCTGCGGCTCACCGTCGAGGCGCTCAAGGAGCGCCAGGAGCACGAGCTGATCAACAACCGCGACTTCGGTCTGCTCCACAACTGCGAATACGACCAACGGCTGCAGCCGCACGACGGCGTGCCGAGCCCCGACGACATGGACGAGCTGCTCAGCCGGCGGCGCGGCACCAAGCTGTTCCTCGCGCATCCGCGCGCGGTCGCCGCGTTCGGCCGTGAGCTCAACAAGCGCGGGCTCGTCCCGGAGAGCATCGACATCGGCGGCAACCGCATCCCCACCTGGCGCGGAGTGCCGATCTTCCCGTGCAACAAGATCCCGGTCAGCGACGCCCGCACGACCTCGATCATCGCCATGCGTACCGGAGAGGAGGACCAGGGCGTCGTCGGCCTGATGCAGTCCGGCATCCCCGAGGAGATCGAGCCGAGCCTGTCGGTCCGTTTCATGGGCATCAACGAGCAGGCGATCATCAGCTATCTGGTGACGGCCTACTACTCGGCCGCCGTCCTGGTACCCGACGCGCTGGGCGTCCTGGAGAACGTCGAGATCGGCCGCTGGAGGTGAGGCTTCCCACAGACGGCACGCCGTGTTCCCGCCCGCCAGGGCGGGTACACCCTCGGGGTACCGGCCCAGCGGCAGCGGAAGCGTCACCGTCCGCAGACTCTTCGAGGCGGTTCCATGGGTGAGTTCATGACGGAGCCGAAGCGGCGCCCGGCTCTCGAACGGCGCGGCCCGGCCGGCTCCCCGGCCCGGCGCGATCCGCCGCCGGGCGTGGCAGGGCCGCCCGAGGGGCACGAAGCCGAGGTGATCCTGGAGCGTGCCCGCGCCTCGGTCGACCCGGAGCTGCGCAAGGCTGTCGCCTCCCTGCCCGGCTCGATGCGCCGCATCGCGCGCTACCACTTCGGCTGGGAGCACGCGGACGGCACCCCGGCGTCCGGCAACGCCGGAAAGGCCATACGCCCAGCGCTGGTCCTGGCCGCGGCCCGCGCGCTCGGCGGCCGCGAGAGCGCCGCCGTGGGGGCGGCAGCGGCCGTCGAACTGATCCACAACTTCACGCTGCTGCACGACGACGTGATGGACCGGGACACCACCCGCAGGCACCGCCCCACCGCCTGGACCGTCTTCGGCGACGCCGACGCCATCCTCGCCGGCGACGCCCTGCAGGCGCTGGCCCAGCGGCTGCTCGCCGAGGACCCGCACCCGGCGTCCGGGGCGGCGGCCGCCCGGCTCGCGGCCTGCGTCGTCGAACTGTGCGCCGGTCAGCACGCGGACACGGCCATGGAGCGGCGCGGTCCCGACGAGGTCACCCTCGACGAGGTGCTCGCCATGGCCGAGGCGAAGACGGGCGCACTGCTCGGCTGCGCCTGCGCGCTCGGCGCGCTCTACGCCGGAGCCGACGACGAGGACGTCGAGGCGCTGGACGCCTTCGGCCGCGAAGCCGGGCTCGCCTTCCAGCTCATCGACGACGTCATCGGGATCTGGGGGGACCCCGGCCGCACCGGCAAGCCGGCCGGGGCGGACCTCATGGCCCGGAAGAAATCGCTGCCCGTGGTCGCCGCGCTGGCCTCCCGCACCCAGGCGGCGGCGGACCTGGCCGAGCTGTACCGGGGGCCGTACGAAGAAGGGGAACTGGAGCGCACCGTCCTCGCCGTCGAGCAGGCGGGCGGCCGTGACTGGGCGCAGTCGCAGGCGGCCGACCGGATGAGCCGGGCGATGCACGAGCTGTCCTGCGCGGTCCCCGATCCCGAGGCCGCGGGCGGTCTGCTGGCCCTGGCCGAGTTCGTGACCCGACGCAGCACCTGACCGGCACCACCGTCGGACCCCGGAGACCCGGGTTCCGCGCGGCTCCTGACCCCGCGCGGCACCCGGCGGCTCCGGCCGGGGCGGGCCCCGCTCATCCCCACGGCGTGTGGGGCCCGCGCACGTGCTTTCGGCGGCTCGGTTCGCCTCCGGCGCGCCCCTTCGGATCACTCGCCCGGCAGCACTCGATAGGCTCAACGACCGTGGAATCAAAGCCGGTTGAGACGAAGGGGCGGGAGATGGGCGTGGCGATCCGGGAGGCGGGCGGGGGCGACCGGGAACTGGTCGTCCGGCTGCTGGACGAGGCGTTCCAGAACGATCCGGTCAGCAGCTGGGTCTTTCCGGGCGAGCAGTACCGGCGTACGACGCACCACAGGCTGATGGCCGCGTTCACCGACACCGTGCTGGCCGAGGGCTGCATCGACGTGACCGAGGACGGCACGGCGTGCGCGCTGTGGCTGTCCGTGCCCGCCGGCGACCACTCCGGGGCCCAGGACGAGGACGACGCCGTGCGGTTGCGCGAGGCGGTCGACCCGGAGAACGAGCGGGTCGAGCGGATCGCCCCCCTCTCTGTCAGCCTGTGGTGAGACGCCCTTCTGTGAACGTTTAACCTGAGAGGGCACGACAGGAGATTGCACACCCATGAGCAGTAGTGAACC